>JBKJJL010000051.1:0-9265 GCA_046597875.1 Fimbriimonadaceae bacterium
GCGATTATCGAGGCCATCGCGCAGACCATATCCCAAGCGGTTGCAGCCTCTGGAGTCGTGCCGAGTGCAGTGGGAATGGCGGTTCCGGGCCACATCGACAATGCCGCGGGGATCGTCAAATGGTCGCCTAACTTTGGCCACGAAACGAATGGAGTTTTCATCTGCTGGCGAAACCAAGACTTGCGCGCTCCCTTGGAACGCCTTGTTCCTTATCCCATTCTCATGGGGAATGATGCGAACTTGGCGGCTTTGGGCGAGTATCGATTTGGCACGGGGCGGAACTCGGCCGCCTGCTTGGTGATGATCACGATCGGAACCGGCATTGGCGGCGGCGTCGTTATGGCGTCCAAGTCGGTGTTTGGAAAGGCAGAAGGGACGTTGATGCTCGTGGGTGGGAATGGCGGCGGGGTCGAACTCGGGCACGTGGTCATCCAAATGAACGGGCCGGATTGCAATGCGGGCTCGTACGGGGCAGTAGAGGGATTATGCCAACGCGACGCGATTATCGCGCGGGCAATTCATCGAATCCAGCGCGGCAGGAAGACGCTGATGACGGACGTTGTGGAAGGCGATTTGAGCAAGATTACGCCAAAAACCTTATCAATAGCGGCGGATCAGGGCGATGAGTTAGCACGCCAGATTTGGGCGGAAGTCGGGACGTTTCTGGGGGTCGCGATCGGGGGATACGTCAACATTTTTGCCCCGGATGTGGTGGCGATTGGTGGCCAGATCGCGAAAGCGGGCGAGTGGTTGCTCGGCCCCGCGAGGATAGCCGCCGCGGACACCGCAATTCCTTCGCTGTTCACCGATGCAAAGATCGTCCAGGCGGAGCAGATCGAGGATGCAGGAATGCTCGGCGGAGCGGCTATGGCCCTAGAAGGATTTTCTCGCCAGTAGAGAAAATGTCTGCGGGGTCAAGCGAACCAGGTCGGGGTCCATGTTTGGGAACCGATCCCAGTAAAGGTCTGGATGCTCCTCGAACCGCATGAGCTCTAACCCTGATCCGAGGATGGCGTTGATGACCTGATCCGTTCGCCAGACCTTCTCGTATTTCGTCGCGTGTTCCTCTTCGGGTTTGCCGAGGTCACCGATGTAGGTGGCTGGCCAACCTACGGAATTGATCACCTTATCCTGAAAGTAATCGCCATACTCGGGGTCAATTTCGTAGGTCGCGTCGTCCAATGTCCAAAGGTCGGAAACGGGGTGCCCTTCAAACACATAGAGCTTGCCGCCGGGTTTCAGTAGCCTGGCGATGACGTTGGCCCACGCGTGCAAGTCCATGATCCAGCAGAGCGCCCCCCGACCGGTGTAAACCAGATCGGCGGTTGAGTTAAGTTCGTCCGGAGTGTCGAGAAGGTCGCATCGGTACCACGTAGCGGGTGCACTCAGGGCTTCAGAGCGGGTCCTCGCGCAGGCGATCATCCGATCGGAAATGTCGACGCCGACGACCTCATGGGCGCCCCGATTCCACAACGAAAGCGTGTCTTTTCCGCCCGCACATTGGAGGTGGATGGCCCGATGGCACCAGGCGGCCAGGTTGTCGAGATAGGGCAACTCGGGCGGACAGAAGTTCTGGCCACCAGCGCGCAAATACTCGATCACGGCTTCATTATCGGTTTCGTACGCTTGCGCGCCTTCGTTCCAACCGGCTCGGTTTCCTTCGTGAAGTTCGCGTATATTCATCAGTTTCCTTTTAGCCGTACAACTTCGCCGTCCATTTGGATTGCTTGACCATTGGCTTTGCCCGGATTTCCGTGACTATTGCGTTTCATATCAGCTGATTCGTACACGAGGATTGTTTTCGGATCTTTCAGGTCGCCCTTGTACTTCCCCGCCGCTGCATCGTTGATCGCATAGCCGTAATGGCCGGTGGTTGGACTCCTCAGTTTCTTCGCGGCTTCTTCAAGAGTGAGATCGTTGGTTTTTAGCTGCTTTTCAATCGCGTCCATCCAGCCATTCGCCTCGGGGAACCTGTCCTCATTCTCGTGGTACAGAAGGAGAGCAGTACGAATCGCCTTCAGATTGTCAGAGTTTGTGCCCTCATACTTGCGCATTTTCGGCGAATCTGGCAGGCCTATCGCCAAGATGACCTTAATGGCCGGCCACAGCCAAAGGCCCGCAACGAGGAGGATGACCCCGATGCTGAGCAATATCCAACGTCCCCGTCTGCGCATCGCTAAATTGTGACGTATGGAGGCAGGAAAAGGTAAGACTTTCGGTACGTGCTGCCAATCGATGAGTACCTGCGCCAAAGAGAGCGGCCTGCTGGGCGCGCCACGATGCTCCAAGAGTGGTACGACCTGCTGTTCGTCCACTATCCGCTGGAACCGTCGGACGTCCAAGCGCTCCTTCCCGAGGGCCTAACCGTGGACACCTACCCTGATTCCAACGGGGCCGAGAGAGCCTGGATCGGCGTTGTCCCGTTTGGAATGCGCAACATCCGGCCCGTCGGACTGCCCGCGTTTCCGTGGATAAGCTCGTTCCTCGAAACCAACGTGCGAACGTATGTTCATCGGGATGGAAAGGATCCCGGCGTGTGGTTCTTCAGCCTCGACGCGGCGCGTTGGCTGGCGTGCTGGTACGCTCGTCGCAGGTTCCTTTTGCCCTACTTCCACGCAGAAATGTCGCTATTCGCGGATGGGATCAAACGCCGATACACGAAGAAGCGTAAGTGCGACGATGGGCCATCGCTGAACGCAGAATACGAGATTGGATTGCCCTTGCAGGGCGACTTTGAGACATGGCTCGTCGAGCGGTATCGGCTCTATTCCCTCGCGAACGAGGGGCTCATGTCCGGTATGGTGCATCACGAGCCCTACCCGCTGTTTACCGTGAAGTTGGCTCAGTTCGAGACCGACCTTCCGCAAGCGTGTGGCCTTCCGATTGCGCCCTGGGAACACGCGTGTTACTCGCCGGGGGTGAAGGTGGAGGTGTACGGCCTAAAACCTGTAATCACTGTTGAGGAGCGTTTTGCCACGTAACCGTATAGAGCACGCCGAGGAAAGCAATAAAGGCCATGTCCACGATCACGATTAACGCGCCGTGTCCGACTGAAATCGGCTTGCGTCGGTTTACCGCCAAAGCGTGGACGAAGGGTAACACCCAGGCGGCGATGAGGAATAGGGGCAGCAACGGAGGGTTCAATGGAGCCTGATTGCACTCATGTTAGCACGGAGCCGTGCTTTAGTCCGTCAATACGCTTTCGCAAACACAACACGTTGCGTACTTGGTTTCCCCGAAAAAACACAAGCGCCAGGTTTATCGTCCCCTGCTGCCAGGGGCGTGAGCGGGATCGCGCGGATCGTCGCCTTCGTTTTGTCCGAGATCGCCTTCTCCGTTTCAGCGGTTCCGTCCCAATGAGCGACCACAAACCCACCGCCACCTTCTCCTGCGAAGCAGGCTTCGAACTCCGCCCAGGTGTCCACTCGTTTCGTTTGCTCTTCGCGCTCGGCGAGGGCTTTGTCGTACATGGCTTGCTGCATGGCGGCCAGTTCCTGTTGGACGTGTTGGACGAGTTGGTCTAGGGGAATGGTGACTTTCTCCCCTACATCACGCCTTGCTACAATGCAAGTCCCAGCTTCGATGTCTCGCGGACCAAGTTCAACGCGAATGCACGCACCCTTAAGCTCCCAATCGTTAAACTTGAACCCAGGCGAAAGCTGATCGCGTTTGTCGACCTTCACTTTCACACCCGCGGCGATCATCGGGGCGGCAAGTTCGTCGGCCTTGGCATACGTCACCGCTCGCATTTCTTCATCGCGGCCCATCGGCAAAATCACGACTTGGACCGAGGCAAGTTTAGGCGGAATGACAAGGCCCTTATCGTCGGAATGCACCATCAAAAGCGTGCCAATGAGCCGGGTCGAGACTCCCCAAGACGTACCGAACACGTGCTCCAACTGTCCCGAAGCAGCCGTAAACGTCACATCAAACGCCTTCCCAAAGTTCTGGCCTAGGTGGTGGCTCGTTCCAGCTTGAATCGCCTTCCCCTCCTGGGTTAGCGCCTCGATGCAGTACGTATGGTCGGCCCCCGCGAACTTCTCGGTTTCGGTCTTCACGCCGGTGATCACCGGGACCGCCATCCAATCTTCGGCGAACTTGCGGTAGACCTCAAGGATCGTTAGGGCTTCGGTTTCCGCCTCGTCGTAAGTCGCGTGAGCGGTATGGCCCTCCTGCCAAAGGAACTCTGCGGTTCGCAAAAACAGGCGCGTGCGAAGTTCCCAGCGAACGACGTTTGCCCACTGGTTGATGAGGATCGGCAAGTCGCGGTACGACTGGATCCACTTCCCATACATGTGCCAGATGACGGTCTCGCTCGTCGGCCGGATAATGAGTTCCTCTTCAAGCTTCGCGTCCGGATCGGGCATGAGGCCCTTCCCGTCCGGAGTCGGCTTCAGCCGATGATGCGTCACGATCGCGCATTCCTTCGCGAAACCCTCTACATGCTGGGCTTCCTTTTCGAAGAAAGATCTTGGTATGAACAGCGGGAAATAGGCATTGCTATGCCCTGTAGCCTTGAACATATCGTCCAGAGCTCGCTGCATATTCTCCCAGATCGCGTAGCCATTCGGGCGAATCGCCATGCATCCGCGCACGGGGGTGTGATCGGCCAACTCCGCTCGTTGGACGAGTTCGTTGTACCAATCGCTAAAGTTCTCGCTTCGCGGGGTTAGACCTTGCTTGCTCATGTGGAGCATAGATTGTGGCAGGTCTAAACCTCAAGGGGAAACCGCGAGCCAGTTGTCCCATCGATTGACCCTGGCAAACTGCATTCTCCCGTAGTCGGCGGCGTTGGGGAGGAATCGGTTGCCCGGGGTCATATCGATGGAAAGTCCGCTGCTGCCGGGGGATTGAGCGTTGTGCCCTTCCCAAACCACCGCGGCGGCCAATTTTGCTCGAATGTCGGCGCAGAAGGGATCGAGATCGGTCAGCGCCTCGAAGCGCGTGCACATATCGGAAAGATCGCGATAATAGCGGCTAGTGGTTTGGCTGTAGGATTGCGACTCGTTTCGCACCTGCTGAATCGCCGACGTGTAGACGCCAGGGCTCGACATAAACTTGCCCGCAAGCGCGTCGATCGAACGCTCCAAGGCTCCCAACTTGCTGGTTTCGATCACACTCTGCGTGATCTTCCTCGTGGCGTAACCGGGGACAGCGAGGGTGCCATCCACGAAGGCTTTCGAGAGGTTCCTCGTCGTGTCGTCTGGGTTCTGGGCGAACCTGGCGAAGATCGTGTCGTAGGGGTAGCCCTCGCCGGGAGGGCTTTCCTCGCTGCCGATCACGTAATCCGTGCGCGCGCGAACTTCGTAGGCGACCTCCATCATCTGCATGAGGCTCGCGTCCCACGCGATGAGGTCGAAATGATGGGTTCCCAACGCCGTCGCGAGGTCCCAGATCTGGATCGCATTCCCGGTTTCGTCGTCGTAGCTCACGGCGCGGGTTCGGCTATTTTCGGGGCGGCGACGCCAGCCGTTGCCGTGATTCCACACCACGAGCGCATAGCGCTGAGCCGGATAGTACGTCTTGGCCCAGTCCACAAACTGCTTCAAGGTGTCGGGTTTGCCCATATCGATGCCGCCGCCCAGATCCTGAATGAGGTTGCGGGTTAAGTAGCGCCGAGTTCCGTCGAATGAGGAGTCTGAAAAGAGGTTTCGAGCTTGCTTCCACTGAACCACAAAACGCACGTCGGCGTTCGTCGAAGCGCGCTCGATCTGGTCCATATTGAGTTCGCTGAACGAGTACAAATCATTCGCCGCGTTGAGGTAGACGAGGACGGTCCATTTACTTTGGCGGATGCTCGCGGGGGCGACCTGCACGGTCGCGGCTCCGTTCAATCCATTGAGGGTTGCCCGAACCGAACCGTTGCCGGCTTGAGTGGTCAGCAGAACCCCGGATGCGTTGATCGTTCCTACCCCGCCGAAGGCTTGCCAGGCGAACGAGCCCGGCGTGTTAAACGTGAAAACACCCGCTGCCGAGCGGGCGACACCGTAAAACTTGCGGCTCTCAGGAACTTGGGCTTCGGCGGTTTCGGGAAAGACTTTTACTGAAGCAGGAGAGGTGCCCACTGCGGTTTGGAACTGAGTTTCCCCGTTCACGGTGATCGGAATCTGAATCAGCCCCGTCATCACTCCAGAGAGGAGTGGTTGACTGAAGAGCTCCACTTGGAGCAGGTAGGTCCCCGCGGCAACGTTCTCAATGCGGACCATTTCGCTGGCCACCGAGTGCCGTTCAACCGCGAAGACTTTGACGGTTTTGCCATTTCCATCCATCAGGGTGAGGCGCTGGGATTGCCCACCTCCAGGGGAACCGCGCAGGGTCCAATCGGTGGTGTACAAAAGGGCGCTATTCGGGACCACCGCGCCGCCCCCGCCACCCCCTCCGCCGCCGCAGGCGAGCACGATGAGCAAGGAAACGAGAATCGAGAGGAGACGCAGGATGGCCATGGACACGTGTTGGACGGTCGCGCAAGGTTGGCGGGTTCGGGACGCTAGCCCCTTTTCGTCCAATAGGTTTGGGTCCGGCGTCGCGAACCTCTGCGACCTTGGCGTGATGCCTTTCCCGGACTAGGATCATCACGCAAAGGTCGCGAAGGTACGCAAAGGGGGGATTTGATGCGTCGTGAACCGTTCGTTGCTCGGCCGCGTGTGCTCAAGTACAATCATCTCCTGGATCGGCTCAAAGGCGAGCGGTCGCATTCGCCCATGAATCAAGAAACCGCCTTTGAACGCCCGCGTGGCGTTAGCCATATCGAAGTTCGCGAGGGGTTCGCGCAGGTTCACGTTTCCAAGCTCGACGAGCCTAGCACCGACCGTCTTCGCGTGCTCCAACTCGTCGCCCAAGCAGGCGTTAGCATTGATTTTGTCAAGCTCACTCCGACCGGATTCTCCTTTGTCATCGCGCAAAATCATTCGGAATCTGTCGCCGCCGCCTTGCGGCCCCATTTGGCGAAAGACGACGAAGACCAGCCCCACTTCCGGATTCGCGACGACCGCTCGATCGTGCTTGTTCACGCCGTGAATATCCGTGACGAGGAAGGGCTGATCGCGAAAATCGTCCGCAGCGCGATTGCCACGTCCGCGCATGTGGATCATATTGGCGACATGCACGATCGCCTCCTCATGGTGGTGCAAGCGGACGATGCCGAGCGCCTGAAACTCGCGATCGAGCAGGGCCAGCGAGAGGAAGGCTGGGGGGAAAGCCTGCCCGCGAGCCAACCCTTCCGGCACGCGGAGGTGCCCTCCAAAACCAAGGGCATCAAGGTCATGAAGTTCGGGGGCACGAGCGTAGCGACGAACAAGAACCGAATGCTCGCGGCATTGAAGGTGGTTTCGGCAAAGGAGCAGGGTTATCAACCCGTTGTTGTTGTGAGCGCGATCGGCCGAAAAGGCGATCCTTACGCGACGGATACTTTGCTGGCGATGCTCAAGGAAATCGACCCGAGCGTCGAGCCTGATCCGCGAGAAGTTGACCTGTTGATGGGATGCGGCGAGATTCTGTCTTCGGTTATTTTCTCCCACACTTTGCGAACCCTCGGGCACTCCGCGACCTCGTTTCGCGGGGGACAAGCGGGCATTCGAACCGACGGCGTTTTTGGAAACGCGCGCATCGTCGGCATCAATCCGGTTTCGATCTTGAAGAGCATCGAGGCGGGTTCGATCCCGGTCGTGTGCGGGTTCCAGGGGGTTTATATCTCCGGAGATGGCGCGCCGGGGGGCGAACTTACAACGCTGGGCCGTGGCGGATCGGATACCACTGCAAGCGCAGTAGGCGCCGCCCTTAATGCCGATGCGGTGGAGATTTTTACCGATGTCGAGGGCGTGAAGACGGCTGATCCAGACATGGTCGCGAACGCTCCAACTCTGCGCAAAGTAACCTACGACGAGGTCGCCGAGATCGCTCACTTGGGCGCGAAGGTGGTTCATCCCCGCGCTGCGGAGATTGCGATGAAGTTCGATATACCGCTCTGGGTAAAGAGCACGTTTTCCGACGACGAGGGCACCGAGATTGTCAGCCGAAACAAGTTCCCCGGGCGGCGGGTGACGGGGGTGACCCACACGGGCAAGCTGGTGTATCTCCAGTTCCGAATGGGCGAAGCCTCGGACGAGGATCGCGCGACGCTTGAAAGTCGGTTGTATGAGGCGGTCGCCCGGTTCAATGTGAACCTCCACATGGTCAATCTCTCCCCGAGCGGAACCGGATTTGCTGTGCCGCGGGACCAGTATTCGATCGTGCGGATTGTGCTCGACGGCCTCGTGGTGCCGGTTGCGGGGACGATGTATTTGCTGCAAGTCGGAGCCGCTTCCGCCGAGGTGGAAACGCAGGCGAAGCTGCTCGAAGACTTCGGAAACATCAAGCGGATTTGCGCCGATTTGACCGAGGGCTGCACGATGGTCTCCGTGGTTGGGCATGAATATATGCAGCAACCGGGGGTCTTCTATCGGGCGCTCAAGGAGTTGCACGATGCGGGGATTCCGGTGCTGCAGACGACGGACTCCGATTTTTCGCTGTCGTGCTTGATTCCGGAGTCGGAATGTCATCGGGCTGTTCGTCTTTTGCACGCTGCATTCCCATTGGCCGAGGCGCAGTAAACTTTGCCCATGCCGCGCGGCCATCCCCCCGAGAACTGGAGACGGATGGTGGAGCACTCTATGCCGATGCCGGCGTGGCTCTCTCCCGATGCTCCGCATTCGGATGTCGTCCTGAGCAGTCGAGTGCGGATCATGCGCAACTTGCAGGGGTATCGGTTTGCGCATCAAGCTTCGGAATCGGATCTGCTTGACATTCGGACGGCGATCCTGGCGGCTGCACCCAAACACTTGACCGTGTATCGAAACCTGAGCGACGCTGAGCACCAGCACCTCGTGGGCGGGCGGTTGATGTCGCCAGAGTTTCCCTATCAGGAATCGGGCCGGGCGATTTTGCTCGATGATCAGCGCTCCGCGAGCGTGATGGTGAACGAAGAGGATCATCTTCGGATCCAGGCTTTGACTGGAGGGTGGACGGCCCCAACCGCGGATGTCATCGCCGAGGATTTGCTACAATCGTTTGCGGAGACTCTGGATTTCGCGCATTCTCCTCGTTACGGATTTCTCGCTGCGAGCCCCTACAACGCGGGCGAGGGAAAGCGGATGTCGGCGATGTTTCACCTCATTGGATTAGCGCATTCGAAGCGATTAACGAATGTGTTGAAAGCTCTGAATCTTAAAGGGATTGCTTCAAGGGGATTGTTTGGAGAATCAAGCCGTGCGGTAGGGGCATTTCTTCA
>JBKJJL010000053.1:0-12245 GCA_046597875.1 Fimbriimonadaceae bacterium
CTGGTAGCGGCGAGTGGATTTGAACCACCGACCTAACGGGTATGAACCGTGTGCTCTACCACTGAGCTACGCCGCCACTCGGAGCGGCTATTCTACCATTTCTTCGCCTTCGGGCCAGGGATCTTTGGATTCTCGGGGCTTGCTTAGGTTCAATCCCAGGATGCTCGGAGCGAGGGTGCCTTCTCGTACGGCGGGTTCTCGAAGTTCTCGGAAGCTGCTTTCCAAGTGCGTCACATCGAGGGATTCCCAACAGTGGCGCAGCATCCGCTGGCGCATTGCTTCCAGCTCATTTTGGATTTCTGCGGCGCGTTCGTCCGTAACCGGAGAGCCGCCGGTTGCGGGTGCGGTTAGTTCGTCCATTAGCTTGTACAGTGAGCGAGCTTCGCGGTCGATCGTCTCGATCGCCTCCAACCCAATAACATGGAAATTGGCGGCCGCCGCCTGCATGTGGGCCGAGACAGCGCTTTTGATTCGCGCCTGGATATCTCTATATGCAGCTCGAGTTTCCTTGTCGTCTCGGTACGGCTGTCGCAACATCGGATTCAGGGCCATTTCTCGGCACGCGTAATGCATGCTCGCCATCGCGGGGATAATCTGGTCGTACGCTTGAATTTCTCGCAAATACAACTGGGAAGAGCGGGCCTCGATCAGGCGAACGCGCTCGACCTGGTTCATCCGGCTCTGGTAGTAGATGGACACAATCTGGCCCACGAAACCGCCACCGATGGAGGCCGCGGCGGTGATGATGGCAATCTGGCTAGTTTCATCCATAAATTACGTTGCCAACTTGAGGGCGACGTATTTACCGACGAGCCGGGCACACAGTTTGCCTTCGGATTCCAACCTCACGTCGAAGGTCGTTCGGGCTCGGCCTCGCTTCGCAACCCGATCGCGGAGTTTCTGTGCTTCCTTTTCGGTTGGGCACTGGCAATGCGCTTCGAGGAGACTTTGAATCGGCAAGAGATAATCGATCTCCGCTTTTTGGATGACGATTTGCGCATCCGGACCGACGGCGAGGCGCATGGCGCACCAGCCGGTTGCCATGGCAACTGCGGCGATACTCCCGCCGAAGGCATTGCCTTGGTGGTTCACATTGGGCTCAAGGGGTGCACTTATTCGGATCTCGTCCTGATCAGCTCGGATGATTTTGAGGCGCATCACGTTCGTCAGTGGGATGTTCTCGTGCAGGTATGACTCTAACTCGGAGGCGGTCATGACCGGTGGCGCGCTTCGAGGGCTTCCGCGTAGAGGGACTCGTATGTAGCGGCGCTTCGGGTCCAGGAGGAATCAAACGCCATTGCTCGTTTCACGAGGTCTGCCCAGCCATCGCTTTTGTATGCCGTGATCGCGCGTTGGCAGGCTAACCAGAACGGATGGGCATCCATCCAGGAAAAGACGAATCCATTCACGTTTTCGTGAACGGTATCCGCGAGGCCTCCCGTTTCGCGCACAACGGGGACCGTGCCATACCGCATCGCGATCATCTGCCCGAGGCCGCAGGGCTCGAAGGCGCTCGGCATGAGGAACATATCGGATCCCGCGTACACGCGCTGGGCGAGATCGGCGTCGAACCGCTCGATGAAGCAGAAGCGATCCGGTCTGCGTAGGGCCAAGGCGCGGAACTTTTCGGCAATCCAGGGATCACCAAGCCCTTGGACAACGAGCTTTGCGGAATCGAGGAGGCGGTCCGCGATGTCAATAATCAGATCCATGCCCTTTTGCCCACTCAGCCGGCTAACGACTCCGAACAGGGGACTTCCATCGTCCGCGCCCAATCCGAGCTCCTTGAGGAGTTCTCGTTTGCAGTTGCCTTTGCCCGCCATATTGTCACTTGTGAAATGATCGGGCAGATGGGGATCGACTTCGGGATTGAACTCCTGTTGGTCGATTCCATTCAGGATGCCCGACAACCGGCCAGTATCGGAAAGGTGGCGCATGAGTCCATCCAAGCGGCAACCAAACTCGGGCGTTTGAATCTCCTCTGCATACCTTGGGGAAACCGTGTTCACGCGGTCCGCGAAGGCGCAACCTGCTTTGATGAAGTTCGCAGCGCCATAGGCTTCCAACTCATGCTGATTGAACATCGTCGTTGGCAGACCAGCGCGCTCCAGAACATCGATGCCGAACTCGCCTTGATAGGCGAGATTGTGGATCGTGAAAACTGAAGCGACCCCCGCCCAGGTCGGATCATCTTCCTTCTTTAGGAAAACGGGCAAGTATCCCGTATGCCAGTCGTTCGCATGCACGACGTCGGGGATCCAATCGAGGCGGCGGCACGATTCCATCGCGCCTCGGGCGAAGAAGAGATGCTGCTCGTAACCGGGTTGATAAACGGTTGAACTAGAAACCGTGTCGCGAAACCACGTTTCTCCGCCAAGAAGGTAGACCGGTACGTCGTCGAGTTGGGTTTCCCAAAGGCTTGCCGTCTCGTGCCAGCCGGGACCCACGTAGACGCCGAATCCGTTTTTGACGACGGGCTGGACTTTGAAATCAGGATTTTCGAGGACCATCCTATACGCGGGCATGAGGATGCGGACGTCGTGTCCGCGCTCCTTCAGGGCTTTCGGGAGGGATCCGGCGACATCCGCCAAACCGCCGACCTTGGCGAACGGGGCAACCTCATGGGAAACGAAGAGAATTTTCATGCAACGTACTCAAGACAAGGAAAAGGCACCGTCCTTCTCGCCTTTGAGCCGGAGCGGCGCCTAAAACCTTCTTTTCTTTTGCGCATCACCCCGAGGGGTAATAAGACATGGATGCCTTTCCGCCCCCAAATGTTCCATGCGGGCGGTAATTGTGCCTGATTGCCGTGGGCTTTCGCCCCGCGGGTAACCTCTCGGGCATGCTTACCGCGCTTTTGGGGATTGCTCTGATTAGCCAAGATGCTCCAAAAGTGGTGCCGCCAGAGCGACCCTACGTTTGGACGCCCAAAGCGGGCCCTGAGCCTCAACTGACCAGCCCGGCGATCTTTGGACTTCGGCCCCTTCACCCCGTTGCGCTTATGGTAACGGCAACGGGTAAGCGACCCATGAAGTTCAGCGCGGAGAACTTGCCTCCTGGGGTGAAACTGGACCCGATTACGGGAGTGCTGAGCGGGTCCGTAGGCTTTCCTGGGAACTTTCGGGCAAGGATAACCGCGAAGAATTCTTCTGGCTCGGATACAGGGGAACTCAGATTCGTCGTTGGCGAAGCGCTGTGCCTGACGCCTCCGATGAGCGTCCTTTCAGCCCCCGCTCCCGCGATTCATACAAGACTCATCAACGCTGGCTGGAGCGAAGTGCACTTCTCGGCCCCCGTCCTACGGGATGCCATCACGGCTATCAAATCAGCGAACCTCCGGGTGGCCGTCGTAGCGAGCAAGTTCACAGGTGATGACGTCAAATCGCTCGCCGCTTTGGGGGTCGACTCTCTCCTATATCCCGCAATGTTGAATCTCCAGGAGGCGATTTTAAACGGTGACTATCTTCGCGAGTCTGGGCGGGACATTTCACTTCACGCGCAACTGACGAATACGTTCGATTCCGCATCGTTGATGAAAAGCAGAGTTCACAGCTGGCGGACAGGGCAAACCGACGACTCTTGGGCCAGCGTTTCGGGTGCGGGCTTTTCGCAGGATCCGTGGAGCCCGCTTGCGGCGCCCGGATCTTGGAACGATCCCGGATTCCTCTACATCGGAGGCAACCTCACCCCGAGCGAACAGTACAGCCACATGACCCTCTGGTGCCTGCTCGCCGCCCCGCTGCGGCTCAACACCGATCCTGCAAAACTGGACGATTTTGCCCTCAGCCTGCTCACCAACCGTGAAGTGCTCGAAGTGAACCAAGACCCGCTTGGCAAGCAAGCGCGATTAACCTTCGCAGCGGGGGATTTCGAGGTCTGGTCGAAGCTCATGGAAGATCAGACCGTGGCGATTGGCGTTTTCAACAAAGGCGAAACCCAAGCGAAAGCAACGCTCGATTTTGGCGATCCGACCGTGAAAAGTGTTGCCGTCCGGGATCTATGGAAGCAGGAGAAGGTGAGAATGAAGAGCAACATTTTGCCTCTTGAGATTCGGCGTCACGGAGCCGTTCTCTTTCGGACGAACAAGAACGTGGACTTCCGCTTCCGGTTGGGACACGATCCGAAGAAACCCAAGGGTGGCGGAGGGTAGGGGGTATTGGGTATTGGGTATTGGGTGTTGGGTGTTGGGTGTTGGGTATTAAGGTATTTGGGTGTTAGAGTGTTAGGGTGTTAGGGGTTTATACCTTAATACCTTAATACCTTAATACTTCAACACCATAACACCCCAACAACCTTACGCGTTGATCTGATCGTCTAATCACGTCACAATAGTTCAATGGGGTTGCCGGTGCTTGCGATGTTTGTGCTTTGGCTCGCCTACGGGGTTTGGCAGTGGAAGCGATCTTCGAGCTGGCTGCTGCGAATGCAGGCCATTTCCCGCAATCGTAAACCTTTCCTCGCGATGGCGTATCTCTTTGGCGGAGCAAGCATTTTGTTAGCCAGTTTGTATGGCGTCTATGCAATGGGCGGATTCCCGAAACAAGGGATTGCGGGTTGGGCTTGGCCCATTTGTGCGGCGGCGGGGTTGGTGTTCGTGCACGCGCAGGTCACCGCAGGTGCCATGCTTGTAAGCATGGCGGTAACTCCGCAGGGCGTTCAACCGTCCGAACAAGAGAAAGAGAGATCATGAAAAGTATGCGTTGGATCGTAAGTGTCGTTGCTATCGTGTCGATGGGGCTAGCGAGTGCCCAGGGGGTGGATGACGCAACCGCGCGCAAGAGTACGGAAATCTTTGATAAAGCGACGAAGCTGGACTTGATGAACCAGATCCTCCCCATCCTGCTCACGAAGGAGCAATACCGGGAGATTTTGCCCTCGATCGAGCGTTCTCGCCAACGTGTTCGAGAAACCGAAAGATTAGAGGCGGGCGAGCTTAAGAAGATTGAACCCAAACTGGACGAAGCCCTCAAAAGCGCGAACGACAAGGGAGCCGTGCCCCCTCGTGAACTGCTTACCGAGGTTTCGACCATGATCCGCAAGTTTTCGATCGCAAGAAAAATCATCTCGGATCAGAACACCCAGGAAGTCCTGGATGCCTTTAACAAGTCCGCAAACGCTGGGCAAAAGAAGGCGGCCACCAATGCCCTGAACCCAAAGATGTTCGATTCAGCGGCGAAGCCGGAAGAGATGAAAGACGAGGACAAACTGCGAATCTTCGTGCGCGAGATTTTGTTGCATCCGATGGCCTATGAGGTCATGCGCAAGCTGAGTATCTAGTTTGAGAATCCGACTGGGAGCGACTCTGGCGGCGCTCGGCGGAGCGGCTACCGCCTCCGCAAATGGAGCGATGGGGCTCGGACTTGAAATGTTCGATCTTCGCTATTGGTTCGCGTACGTGGTCGCGATTGTTGTTCTGGAAGCCTGGCTCATTGGCCGCTGGATGAAGCTGTCGTGGCCTAAATCGCTGGGAGTCTCAACCCTCGCGAATCTCGTCACCGGAGGGCTCTGCAGCTTGGGATGTATTGCTCCACTCCTCCACCAATCGTTTGTAGGGACAAGGGAGAATCCAAATCCATTTCTGAACGCAATCATTCTCCTGACTGTTTTCGCTTTGCCATCGGCATGGGTCGAATCAATCGCGTGGCGATTAGCATCGAAGGAAAAATCTGAGCTGAAACATGTTGGCCGAGTCGTTTTCGTCCACCTGATAACAATTCCCGTTGGCTTGGCGATCTTGTTGATCCCGGATCGACCTTATCAGGGGCTCCGGTGGGCAAGATCGCTTCACGTCGCGATACGTGCCGCGGAACGTTACGTTGGCGAACACGAGGCACTTCCGACCGCAACCGAACCGCGGAGCCTGGCTAATCAGCTCAAGCCATACACCTCGAAAAAGGACCAGGACAACCTCGTGCTTTCATTGTACAGGCCCGACTATTCCCGCTTCAGCTCGGGCGAGAGCTGGAAGCATCCGTACGAGTTCAACCCGGCCGTGCTGGGCAAGAAGATTCCCGCGCAAAACGAGCAGTCAGAGGAGAAGTGGGTCTGGTGGATTCGATCTCCGAAAGACAGCACACGGTGGGGGCGGGGCATCATGGTGGACCTGCATTCGGGCTCAATCCGACATAGTCGCGACGTCTCTGAGCTTGAGTACAAGCCATACTAGCCGTATGAAACTCGCGATCTTGCTTGCGATATCGGGGCTCTTCTCGCCTCCTCAGGGCTTTGACGTGATGTCAATCTACAACTCCCCGATGATGCTCTTGGCGCGGCCGGACATCAAAAAGGAGCTCAAGCTCACGAAAGACCAGTCCAAGCAGGCAGACGCGACGATGAAGGAGGTTCAAAACGCGGGGAAGGACGCGCAGGCGAACCCGATGGCAGCGATGAACGCCATGAAAAAGGCGAATGAAGACCTCGTCGCGATGCTGGACGAAACTCAAAAGGTGAGATTCTATGAAATCCGGTGGCAGGCCATGGGAGTCAATAGCCTCCTCGATCCGCCCATGAAGGAAGCGCTCGCCTTAACCGACGAACAGTTTGAGGCAGTGAAGAAGTCAAGGAGCGACCTCATAAACACGTGGCTAGAGCAAGCGCGCGGAGGAAAGCCGGATCAGAAGAAACTCGAGAAGCTGGCCAAGGATCGCGAGGAGCAGACGTTGGCGATGCTGACGGAGAAACAGCGTGAGACGTATAAAGAGAAACTCGGAAAGCTTTTTCCAAACGCGCGGATGAAGGGAACGCCTCCGTTTTAAGGGGGCGTCATGAACCGATATCCCACGCCCGTTTCCGTTCGAATAAACTGAGGATGAGTTGGATCCGCTTCAATCTTCGTCCGCACGGACCCCATGTGGACCCGTAGCGTGTGAGTTGATTCATCAAAGGCAGGGCCCCAGACGGTTTCGATAAGGAATCTATGCGTTAGGACCTTCCCCGCGTGCTGGGTGAGGAGAGCCAGAAGCCGATACTCGATCGGAGTCAGCCGAACCTCATGATCGCCCAGAAAGACTTGCCTTCGCTCAAAATCCACCCTAAGTCCATCCATCTCGAAGGTAGAACTTGGAGCAACGAGTTTGGCACTTGAGTGCCGTAATGCCACGCGAACTCTTGCCATCAGCTCGTTGACGGAGAACGGTTTTGTAACGTAGTCGTCCGCGCCGGAATCGAGAGCAACAATCTTATCCTTCTCTTGGCCGCGAGCCGAGATCATAATAACCGGCACTTGAGTCCACTCCCGGAGCCTGCCTAAAACGTCAAGGCCGTCGATGTCTGGCAGGCCTATATCGAGCAACACAATGTCCGGGTTCTTTTGGGCGACGACATGGATGGCCTCCTCGCCGGTCGTGGCCTCGAAGCATTCGATGTCTTCGCTGCCTAAGCTGGCCCGCAGAAAGCGGCGGATGGCGGCCTCGTCGTCGACGATCACGCAGCGGATGGGTTCAGGCACGGCGACTCCCCTCCTTGATGGGCAACACAATCGTAAACTCAGCGCCGACTTCCAGGTTGCGCACGTCAATCCGCCCCTTGTGAGCATTGATCGCGGCTCTGCAGATGGACAAACCTAGCCCAAATCCGTCGGTGCCCGTTCCGGTAAACCGGTCGAAAATGGAGTCCCCTAAATCGGGTGGAACTCCGGGACCATCGTCGGAAACAGTGATCATAAGGTTCTCCTCTGAAACGGCGACGACGATCTTGACATGGGCGCCCGCGCCTGCGTGGCGGGCCGCATTCTCAAGCAAGTTGACGAAGACCTGTTCAATGAGCACGCCGTCCACCCAGGCCAATGGGGTTTCGGACGGGATGACGGCATGAATCCGATTATTGAACATCGATTCGGTGCGTTGCATCGCGTTGGCGATGAGTTCGTCTAGTCCGTACCAATCGAAGTTAAGGTCGATGACGCCCTGAACTCGCGTCATGTCCAGGAGGTTGCTAATCAGGCGGGTCATCCGGAGCGATTCCTCGTGAACCGTTCCGGCCAGTTGTCGGCTCAGGGGGGACAGCTCGGACTGTCTCAACAGGGCTTCCGCGGACCCTTCAATGCTGGCAAGGGGCGTTCTCAAGTCGTGAGAGGCACCGCTTAAGAGATCGCCTCGCATGCGCTCGACCTGCACTCGGATTGCAGCCTCATTCCGCGCTTTCGATTGGTCTTGCAACCGCACGGTCAGGGTGCTAATGAGCAAGCTGACCACAAGCATGACGGCAAATGTAAACAAGTACTCGACGTCATTGACCGCGAAGGTGCCACTCGGTTCCACGAAGTAGAAATCAAAGGTTGCGACACCCAGTAGAGCGGACAAAATCGCTGGGCCTGGACTCGTGAAGCTTGCTACGAAGGTCACGCCGAGAAGGTAAACCATCGCTAGGTTTGTTGGCGCGACGTGGCGCACGAGGAGGGCACTGACTCCCGTCGCCGCTGCTGTGACGATGACTGCGAGCACATAGCCGAACCATCGCGCTTCCGTGGGCAAAGGTCCGATTTGCATTTTGGTAGGTTCCTCGGTTGTTACTTCAGGAAGTATCGCACGTTTGAAACAACCACGTTTCTGCGCTTGCCCAATGCTCGTTTAATCTGCTGGGCGACGTTCTCTTGGAGCAATCTGTGCGCCCATTTGGTCGAAACCGCTTCGGCGACGACGACCGTTACGATACGATCTGGATCTTCACTGATCATTTGGTCAATGTAATCCAGGCAAGGAGCAAGTAATGATCTGAACGGAGACTCGATGACCACAAGCGGAACGTCGCCGCAATACCGCTCCCAGCGTTCGGAAACGCCAGGAATCGCCTTGCGATCCAGGGCAATGTGTAGCCCAATTACATCGGCATGAAGTGTCTTGGCATAGTTTAGTGCGGCCAGGACACCTTTGTGCACTCTGGGAACCAAAACAATGGCAACTTGCGTCCTCGCCCTCGCTGGTCTTCGCGGACCGTTGACTGCCAACTGACCAGCCACCGCTTGGTATCTGCGCTTAATGGCTAAGAGTCCCGTTGACACGAGGGATATTAAGACTAGGACTATCCAAGCTCCTTCTGTAAACTTTGTAACGAGGATGACGAGGGCGACGATCCCAGTACAAAGGGCACCAAGTCCGTTAAGTCCTATTTTCTGGACCCACCCCTTGGACCGCTCCTTCAGCCAGTGCACCACCATTCCAGACTGCGACAACGTAAAGGCCGTGAAGACACCGACCGCATAGAGCGGGAGCAGGAGTTCGAGCGAGCCTTTAAAATACCAAATCAGAGCGGCTGCGAGGAGCGCGAGCAAGATGATTCCGTTCTGGAAAACCAGGCGATCTCCTAACCTTGCGAGGGGCCTCGGGAGATAACCATCTCGTGCCAAAATGCTCGCAAGTCGGGGGAAGTCGGCAAATGCCGTATTCGCGGCGAGAATAAGGATGACGGCAGTAGAAATCTGAATGAAGAAGAAGCCTACGCTTGCTTGGCCGAAGATGAAGTCGGCCATTTGCGAGACGACCGTCCGGTACTCAGGATTCGCGGTGCCATAGAGGGCCACTGTGGGGAGATGCTGGATGAGGAATCCTGTTCCCAGGAACATCGCAATCATCATTATTGCCAGGTAGCGCAAGCTGAGGGCTGCATTACGAGCTTCGGGAGCGCGAAACGCAGGGACGCCATTGCTGATCGCCTCCACACCGGTGAGGGCGACGCATCCAGCCGAGAAGGCGCGTAGCACGACGAATAAGAGGGGAAACGCGGCCTCGCTGCCGATGACATGAGGATCGGCCAGGACAGACTGAGTCGGAACGGGGCTGCCCGCAAATCGATAAATGCCCCAACCGATCATGACCAACATTCCGATAACGAATCCATAGGCGGGTAATGCAAACATCATTCCAGATTCGCGAACTCCGCGAAGGTTCGCCCAGGCGATGAGCACGATGAACCCGAGGTTGAGGGGGATCATGGCCGAGTGGAGCCCAGGAAATGCGGACACCAGGGCGGCGACACCCGCCGCCACACTGACCGCAACCGTTAGGACGTAATCGATCAGCAACGCGGACGCTGCGACGACCGCGGGTTTTTCGCCGAGGTTATCAGCCGCGACAATGTAAGAGCCGCCGCCCGTGGGATAGGCGCGGACGGTTTGCGAATAAGAGACTACAACGATAAAATACAAGAAGCAAATCGCCAAGGTGATCCCAGGCTGCAGACCCAGTGCGGCGACGCTGGCGAGGGCGAGTATCCCGACTACAGCTTCCGTGGCATAGGCGGCAGAAGAAAGGGCATCGGATGCGAAAATGGGCAGTCCGAAGAAGAGTGAAAGCCTCTCGTGGTGTTCTCTGGCCGTAGGGATGGGCTTACCGAGCAGAATCCGCCGAAGTTTGCTCAGGGGGACCGCCGCCGGTTCTTGCGCTTTGTACATCAACTGTAGAATCGCTGGTTTCGGTATCAAGGCCGCGTCAGGGAAGTCCAGGGAGCATCAAGATTTCATCAAGCTTTTCCGGAACCAAACAGGGCCCCACCCGTCGTATTTGAACTTGTTCGCAAGGAAAGCTAGCGTTTTCGTGCGCAAACTCGTCACAATGGACATTCGAGGACGCTACAGGATGAAGCGAAGTCTCCTACTACTGTTACCATGGATGGTTGCGGTTGCGGCGGCGCAGGATGCGCTACGGCCGGCCGAAATCAATTTAACGCACCTAGGGTCGGCTGCGGCTTGGCGTCAAGGCAACGAGTGTTACATCAGCCCCCGAGCGCTGATCGACTGGAAGTGGCCCTACTCCTTCGTGGGCAATGAGGCGACGATTCAGGCCGAGGGACGAACGATTCGCGTGATGGGCACCTCCATCAACACCCGGTTTCTGCTGCCGATGAACCAGATTCTGGATCAGTTGGGCGCGACCTACGCGTGGCACAAGGATCGCGACGCCATGGACATCGTTGCATCCGTCCGTGCGATAAAGGTGAAGGATGGCGTTTTTACGACCGATTCAACGCTGTCGGTCCAGCCGATCGTAACCTGGATGGATGAACCCGGGCGGGTGGTTGTGGACTTAAAGGGCGCGAAGCTCGCAGACAATGCGGTTTTGGAGCTTGATCCCCTTGCACGGGCGGAGCAGCTGGATCCGACCACGGTGCGGATCGTCTTGCAAACCGACTTGAAGCCGCTCGTTCCCATATTTGTGGCAGGACGCACGTTTGAGTGGTCGCTTACCGCCCCTCCTGCCCTTGACGCAACTCCTATCACCGTGACGCCAAAGATTGAGCCGGTGAAGATCGCCGTCGTACCACCAATGGCAACTCTTTCGAGCGTTGAGGTTTTGAATGAAGGGGGTTCGGGGGCTAAGATCGTCATGAAAACGTCGGTTGCTCTGCCGTCGCCAGCCCAACTTCGCCGAGTTGATCCGCTGACTTTGGAGATCGATCTTCCGAAGGTTGGTCGGCCCGAAACGCTAGTTTTGCCGAAGTCCGCAAGCTTTACGACTTTTGAGGCTACCCAGGGCCCGACGGCAACCACGATCAGGCTCGTGACCGAGCGGCCAATGGGGGTGAAGCTGAGCGCGATCGGAAACCAGATCAGCCTAGAGCTCTTTAAGCCAAAGGTTGGGGACGGCAAGCTCGCCGGAAAGGTTATCGTTGTAGATGCGGGCCATGGCGATCACGACTCGGGCGCGAAAGCACCGGACAAGAGCGTTTTTGAAAAAAACTTGACGTTAGCGATCAGCAAGCAAGTTGCGGCCGAGCTCACATCGAACGGCGCGACGGTGATCATGACCCGCGATTCGGATGCCTTTATCGCTTTGAAGGAGCGCGCCGAGATCGCGAATCGAAGCAGCGCGGCGTTCTTCGTCAGCGTCCATATCAACAGCAATCGAACGGCCAACACGACGTCGGGCACGATCTCTTTCTATCACGGAGGCAGCGTTACCGGGCAGCTTTTGGCAGAGTGCATTCAGAACGAGTTGAAGCAGATATATGGTATGCCAGGAATCGGGGTGTGGAGTGATACGCGCATCTATTCCACCGGCTTCGCCGTCTTGCGGTACAGCAAAATGCCTGCCGTTTTGCTCGAACTTGGCTTCATAAACCATTCGGCTGATCGAAAGCGCATGCAGCAAAGAGACTATCACACGTCGGTCGCGAAGGCCGTCGTGAAGGGACTAAGAGTGTATCTAGGCGATGTCAAACCCTAAAGGGCCTTCCAAACGCGTTTTGTACGCGATCACACTGTTTGCCGTCTTGGTTGTCGGAGGTTTGGCGGCGTACGTTAAGCTGACGCC
>JBKJJL010000075.1:0-9117 GCA_046597875.1 Fimbriimonadaceae bacterium
CGAGTGGATCGTCGTCGATTCCGAAATCGAGGCCCTGGTTCTCGAATGCAACCTCATCAAGCGGTATCGCCCGCCCTTCAATGTTCGCCTGCGCGACGACAAAAGCTACCCCTACGTTGTCATCACGAACGAGCCCTTTCCCCGCGTTATTTTCACCCGCAAAGTGCGCAAGGACGGCTCCAAATACTTCGGCCCGTTCACCAGCGCCTGGGCGGTGCGCGACACTCTCACCCTGCTCCACAAGGTCTTCCCCCTCATCCCGTGCGGTAAGAGTTTCTCCGGGCGGGCCGAGCAGCGGCCGTGCCTGTACCACCACCTCGGCCAGTGCTTCGCCCCCTGCGCGGGTTTGTCCGAGCGCGCCAAGTACGGTGAAGTTCTCAAGCAAGTCGAACAGTTCTTGGACGGTAAAGGGGAGGGCCTCCTCGGCGATATGCGCACCGCGATGACCAAGGCTTCTGAGGAACTCGATTATGAAAAAGCCGCCAAACTTCGGGACCAAATCATCGCGATCGAAAGCGTTCTCCAACGACAAAAGGTCCTGAACGCCGACGGCGGAGATCAGGACGTCGTCGCAGTCGTAAAAGACGAACGCGGCGCGGCGATCCAGATGCTCTACATCCGAGGCGGAAAGCTCATCGGGCAGCGTCAATTCTTCCTCGACGGAAGCAAGGAAGCCGCCCCCGTGGAGGCGGTCGGCGAGTTTGTGAAACAGTACTACGCCGACGCGCCAGAGGTCCCCCGCGAGGTCCTGCTTCCCGTTGAAATCGAAGAGCGTGCCATCGTCGAAACCTGGCTCCGACAAAGGAAGGGCTCCGCGGTGACGATCACGGTTCCCCAGGGCGGCGAGAAGCTGCGCCTCATCGAGATGGCGGCGACGAACGCCGAGCAAGCCCTCGAAGCCTTTTCCGCCGACCTCGCGAAGAAGGAAGAGTGGATCGAACTCGCTATCACCGAACTCCAGGAAGCGCTCGGGCTAACCGTTCCCCCGATCCGGGTCGAAGGCTACGACATCTCGAATATCCAAGGCAAATCGCCTGTCGGATCGATGGTCGTCACGGAGAACGGCGAACCCGCCAAAGCCGAATATCGCCGGTTCAAAATCCGCTATCACCCCGAAGATCCGAATGATTTCGCGATGATGCACGAGGTCATCACGCGCCGTCTGCGAGCCTATGTCGATGGCGACGAGAAGTTCGCCCGCCTCCCCGACCTCATCATGATCGACGGCGGCAAAGGCCAGCTTTCGGCAGCATTGAAGGCTCGGGATGAGTTAGGTTTGACCGTCCCCATGGTCGGTCTGGCCAAGAAAATGGAGATTCTCTTCGTCCCCGTGAACCCTCGGGAAACCGGAATGCTTGCGCCTGAACGGGTGGACGATGAGTCTTACACGTTCGAGCGCAAGCCGATGGTGGAATACGACTACGACCCCGTGGAACTCCCCCTCCAATCCCCCGGCCTTTTGCTCTTGCGTCGATTAAGAGACGAGGCGCATCGCTTCGCGCTCACCTACCACCGCAAACTGAGAGACAAGCGAATGCACGGCTCCGCGCTAGAAGAAATCCCCGGAGTAGGCCCCCGCCGAAAACGGTTGCTGCTGCGAACATTCGGGTCGTTGGATAGCATACGAAGGGCGACCGTGGACGAACTAGCAGCCGTGCCAACGATGACGAAACGCCTGGCTGAGCAGGTGAACGAGTACCTGCGTGATGAGTAGATCCACTTAGGTACGATCGCCATACGATGGTCATCGTCGAGGGAAGATCACCCGGTTCGAAGATCCCACTTTTCGAGCCCTTTTCATTTGATCCTGATCCGGATGGGGAAGGGAATGAACCTTACCGGGTTAGGCACCTCATCACGAAGCTGGTCCGCGAAACCGTGCGAGACTTTCACCTCCGTGAAAGAGATCGAGCCCACAGGGCCTTGACCGAAGTCCAAATTGCCAAAGGCGCTGCCTCGGGCAAAATTGGTTCGGCGAGAGAGGAACCTCAAACGGTTGACTTGGATCAAGCAGTCGGACAAGCGCTTGTGGCTTTCGAAGATGGGCTCTTTCTCCTCTTCGTTGATGACGAAGAGAAGCGTTCGCTCGAAGAAATCGTTCACCTCCGACCCGAAACGAGAGTAACCGTGATACGTTTAGTGGCACTCGCCGGATACTAATCATGCCTTTAAGCGCGAAGGAGGCTACCGAGCGATTAGAAAAGTTCAAGCGCGCCTCAATCGCAGGAACTACCACGAGGCTCAACCTTTTTGCAACTTCGCTTGGATTGTTTTCAAGGCTGGACGCTTACATCTTGAACTCGGACTCCCTTGAAGCAGCTGCGATCGGGGCACGTATCCGAAAAATGCCAGCATCCGCCCTTCGCCTTATTTGGAAGGCCTTCGCTCCCGGATGGGTGAAGGCTCTGGCAAACATCCAGCTCGCAAAATCCCTCAATTATCAAGGGGAATACGACCGATCTCCGTTTCGCACCCCGAATCTCCCCGAAGTCGCCGACGGTTTGCGTGGAAAAATCGCTTGGTCCGCGGTCCATCTCCACGCCCGCTTCCCCTGTGATCCAAAATGGCTCGCCGAGTGGGTGGGATACTTGGACCCGGACTGCTATCAATATCGGAGCGACCTTCTCCTTGCAGGAGCGATTGATTGCGGAGATGAAGATGTCTTGCGAATCCTGCTGGAGACCATTTCTGGCAAGCACCCAACGGCTGCGATTAGTAGAGCTGCAGTACGAGCCCTGCTCATTTCGGATAACCGGGACGCTTGGAGTGCCGTTGAGCAACTGCTTCTCAAGGCTCAGCGTCAGGAAGGCCTGCGGCAAACCATTCTTGAGGCGATTGACGAGGGCCACCCTGAAGCATTTCGTAGATTTTTACGTCTGCTCCTAGAACATGACCTTCTCAGGTTCTCATCTGCGCAACGTGCGGTAGGAGTATGGCTGCAGCTTCCTGACGACCTTCCCAATGCGCATCGTCCCGACCGCTATCTGGTGCGTCTTCTTGACTTCCTTGAAGGAAGTTCCACACCAGACCGAGATTCTCCTTTGGACGTCTTTCTCTGGCTATGGAGCAAGGCTTTCTCGGACGTTCAAGTTGCGCTCAAAGAAGCCACAACTTGGCAACAGCACCCTGATCCCGAAGTACGTCGCGTCACTGTTTTTCTTGTCCAGCGAGTTAGGTTGGGCATTGCCGCTCAAAGCCTTGTCAGTTGGCTCTCAGATCCGTCACCCATGGTGGCCTCAACGGCCATGCGTGGTCTTGCGCCTTATCGAAGCCAGTATCTCCGCTTGCTGCGAATCGAACCGATGGTCAGAGCTTGGATACCTCGACTACCGGTTAAGCCCGAAGATAAGCGAGTCATGTCGCGGTCTGAAGCCATCACGTTGCTCGTTGAGGTTATGCCGACAAACGACCTTGCTAGTTTGGAACCATTTTTGGCGGACATGAACTCAGACACGAGGTGCTGGTTTGCGGCACGCTTGCACGAGTACAAGAACCCCCAAAAAAGGCGAGAGATCGCATTCCGTCTTCTCGCGGATACAAGCCAATCCGTCCGCCATTACGCCCTAAGCACTTTTGGCAAGGGCGCACCAGGTTTACAGGAACTACCAGTCCTTGAGGAAATGCTCAAACGCAGCGGCGTGGACGTTCGGACAATGGCGATGTCGCTCATTCTTCGGTTGCCGGACGCTCAAGTCTGCGAGTGTGCCGAGAGACTTTCGCGATCAAAAGATAAGCCCCAACAACGAGCCGCTCTTGAAATCGCGATGAAGTTGGGAAACCTACGTCCTTCCGGTCGCGCAGCGGATCTACTTGCGCGGATCCGCGAAATGCCAGAACTAGGCGAGGCTTCGCGGCGGGTCCTCGGGCCCAGAGCAATGGAAAGCAACCGAAACGATCCTACCAAAGACTGGACCATAGAAAATGGGCTTGGCTTGCTCGATCTCTCGCAGGTCACCTTTGCGGATAAGCCAGCGTCAACCGGCGTAAAACTAACGACTCTGGCGCTCGGCAAGGCGCTCACAGAACTTGACGATCTTGTTCATGAGCATCGGCTTGTGGAAGTCAAGATTGAGATTGCGCAATGGGCGCAGGAAGGACAAGACACGGAGACAGTTCCGTTAGGGGCGGTGGAACACGGATTCCCTCGCCCTCATGTTGGGGCCGACTACCAAGTAGATTCGAGTCGATTGCCACTGCGCGACATTTGGGAGGAATGGGCCGCGAATTCAAAGGTTGATCCCCTCCACCTCCTGTTGGCATCCCACCTCGCTGTCGGTGGGCGCGGCAACCTCCACATGCCAGATTGGATGGCCCGAGCGGTATCAATCCCGGGGCTCCCAAAGCTTCGTTACGGGCGCGTCGTTCCCCAGGTCTGTGCATGGATTGCACAGAGGGGCCTCGGCACCAGCGCAAACACGGGCCTGCTGAATGTTCTGGACGAGTGTGTCCACACGACTTCCGGCATTACTTTCGAATCCGTAAAGCGAGGCGGCGATTGGTCCGAGCTTAGCTGGCGCCAGACGCCAATGATAGGTGTCGGGCGGTGGGCTATTGAGTGGTCGATTAAGCACGGCCCCGCTTTCTGGAGCAACGAGGAACTCCTGCGACTCTTCAAGACCTTGAGGTTCGTGGATGAGCCTCTTGGAAGAGGCGGCCGAAAGCGCGTCGAACGTGCAGACAAGCGGGCTACCGAGGAGTTTGAGCGCGACCAATATACGGAAGGTCCGAACGTCCTTCGACACTTACAAACCGCGATCATGACAGCACCCCCGAGGATTCCGCTTGAAGTACCGATTCTAGAAGCTCTGGTCTCTCGAGGCCTTTGTTCAGAGATGGATGCACTGGACCAAATCCTGGTCTCCCACCGCGGATTTACGACCTCGTGCCACTTCGTCAGCATCGCCGCAAGTCGGCGAAAACGCGAAAAACAAGGACTACTCGAGGATCTCACAGACAAGCTAATTGATCGGATCCTTCAAGTTGAACTGGGCAGGGGCGAACTCCCGACACCGGTCTCGGCCTACGCATGCCAAATCAAGAGCGGCATCAGAAAGGAACATATTCTCGAAATACTGAAAGCCGATGTCACCATGACTGGCGCCCGATCTAGCACGACCCTCAGTCGCCCCTATGTATTTCTCATGCTTCTCACCAACTCACGTCCGTACGAGGCGGATACCCCGGAAATCGTCGCTGATGAAATGAGGACGGCAAAGATTCCTGAGGCACGCTTACTAGAACTTGCATTCTTGGCCCCGCAATGGGCACTCTCCGCTGAACTCGCTTTAGGTTGGGATGGTCTGAGCGAGGCAGCTTGGTGGTTCCATGCCCATACCAAAGACGACCGTTGGTCGATCCCGGATGGAATTAAAGAGCTTTGGACATCTGAGATATCCGAGCGAACGCGATTAAGCCCGCAACGATTGATCGAGGGTGCGGTAGATGTTGACTGGTATTCAAGGTTCCGCCCCAATTTTGATACGAAACGCTGGACAAAGCTTGATAAGTTCGTGAAGTTCGCCTCCTCCGGATCGGGGCACTCTCGCGTGCGCCTCTTCGCACAAGCGATGGACGGACACATCACGAAGGAAGCGCTCGTTCGGCGGATCGTTGATAAACGGAACAACGATGCGGTTCGGGCATTTGGGCTTCTTCCCCTGCCCGAAGAGGGGCGGGAAGCAGAGATTACGGCTCGATACGACGAACTCGTCGAATACCGGACTGGATCGCGCCAGTTCGGAGCTATGAAACAAGCTAGCGAGAAACTCGCGGTTTATGTCGGAATGGAAAATTTGGCCCGTTCTGCGGGCTATCCGGATCCCTTGAGGCTCCAATGGGCAATGGAAGCAAAAACCGTAGAGGATCTACGAGAGGGGAAGGAAGTCCTTGTGGGCGACGTTCTAATCCGTCTGGATTTTGACCTGCTCGGCAATCCTCGCCTAACCGCCAAGCGAGGCGATCGCGAACTGAAAGAGATTCCCGCCTCAATCAAGAAAGATCCTCTCGTTGCAGAACTATCGGAGCGCCGTCGCAACCTGAAGAAACAAGCCCAGCGGATGCGGCGGTCCCTGGAGGATGCGATGACCCGCGGTGATGCGTTCCAGCCAGGTGAACTTGTGAAACTGGCCGAGCATCCGGGTCTGCTTCCGATGCTTCAAAACCTTGCTTTCATCGCGGATTCAGGCGAAGCAGGGTTCTTATCCGATGATGCGAAAATCCTTCTGGATGCGAAGGGGAATGAGATCCCGATGCCAGCAAGTAATCTCAGAGTCGCCCATCCGTTCGACTTCCTTGATCGGGGCGACTGGCCCGATTGGCAACGGGCCCTCTTTGCCCAAGAGCGTGTTCAGCCTTTCAAGCAACTGTTCCGGGAGTTATACGTTCCCACTGAAGCTGAGCGCACAGACTTTCGATCAACCCGGTATGGCGGGCATCAAGTTCAACCGCGCCAAGCCCTCACCATACTTGGTACGCGTGGTTGGGTGATCCGTCCCGAGGAGGGCGTCCGAAAATCCATCCACGAAGCCGGACTGATCGCTGCATTGGAGTTTGACGAAACCTTTTATTCCCCCGCTGACGTGGAGGGCCTGACAATTCGTGCTGTCCGATTCTTCCCGATGCAAGGACACAAACCTCTCGCGCTCGCAGATGTACCTCCCAGAGTGTTCAGCGAGACTATGCGCGATATTGACCTGATTGTCAGTGTCGCCTCCATGGTGGGCATTGATCCGGAAGCGAGCGAATCAACTGTAGACATGCGCGCAAGCGTCGTGAGGGAAACCGGACGGCTACTTCGCCTCGACAATTTTGAACTGAAGCCTCGCTATGTCGTAGTCAAAGGGGCCCTTGCTGAGTACACGGTTCACCTGGGAAGCGGTGAAGTGCAGCAGTTAGGTCGTGGGCATTTGGTGATCATTGCTGTTCGACAGCCGCAACGGGGGCGACTATTTCTTCCGTTCGCAGATGATGATCCGCGAACGGCTGAGATCGTCTCGAAGGTCATCCTTCTCGCGCGTGATAACGCGATCCAAGATCCGACGATCCTGAACCAGATTGTGCGAGCATAACCTTTCACGCAAAGGGCTTTCCGCGCCGCGCGGATTCCGGAATGGTGCCAAGCTCAGGCGTTCGTGCTGCTCTCCAGTAGCTTTTGAACATGGCAGGGGGATGGTTCGACGTACCGACCCCGAGTTTTGAGCGAGACGATGCGTGGTATTGATCTGATCTTTTATGTCGCGTCCATGCTCGGGAATCGATCTGTTTGACCCGAGCATTTTGCTTAACTCAAACTTCGGGAGTGTTATAATGGCTGAGCATTCCAGGGGAAATCTCATGCGCAATCTCACTCTTCTCGCTCTCGCCATGAGCCTTGGCTCCCACGCCTCGGCACAACTCATTTTGCCGTACAGCGGCACCGATTCGACGGCAACCCTGTCGGCATTCCAAATCATCAAATCGGGAACCGCGGGTCGCGCCAGCACCCTCTACATCAGCAATGCTTCGAACACGTCCGATGTCCTGCTCGCGAATACGATCGGGCTGGGCAAGTGCGGATTCTTTCAAGTCAACAACCCGAACAACGCCACCCAGGCTCTGCGGGGTGAATCGAACGGCAGGGGCATCGGCGTGTTCGGCCTGATGACCGGAACCGGGCGGGGCGGGGTGTTTCGGATCGTGAATCCGGCAAGCACGAACTATGCGCTCTTCGCCGAGACAGACGGCAGCGGCCCCGCCCTCAAAGTAAATGCGGGTACCGGCTTGGCGGGGGATTTTGTCGGCGCGATCAGAGCCACTTCGCCGGTCACCGCCATTTACGGCGAGAGTACGGGTGGCGAAACTGTCGGAATCCACGGAAAGGGTTATACGGGGGTTTATGCCGAGGGTGGCCGGTTTGGAGTTAGAGCGGCTGGCGGCTACTACGGCGTGCAAGCTACCGGCACCATCTTTGGAGTAGTCGCCTACGGTCCTACGGCCGTGGCCGGCTACGGATCAGACTACGGCACCTACGGGGTGGGCGGCCCGATCGGCGCGTTCGGTAGCGGCTCGAGCTATGGAGTGTTTGGCTCTGGACCTGTTGGGGTCTACGGCCAGGGGACTGGTAACAGTACGTTTGGAGTTAGGGGTCAGGGGAACTATGGGGGCACCTATGGCTATGGGTCACGCATCGGGGCACGGGGAGATTCCCCTTATGTTGGAGTTTGGGGGGAAGGCGGGACCTACGGATCGTACGGCTTAGCAACCGCTACGACGGGAGCGAACTACGGTGTTTATGCTCACACCTACAGCTCGGCTGGCTACGCGATTTATGCGAATGGCCGCTCGGCAACAACGGGGACGAAGTCCTTCGTCATCGACCATCCCCTCGACCCCGAGAACAAAGTCTTGAATCACTTCTGCACAGAGGCCCCTGAGCCGCTCAACGCGTACAGCGGCAACATCGTGACCGATGAGCGAGGATACGCCACCGTCCAGCTGCCGGAGTACTTCGGTAGCATCAACAAAGACTTTCGGTATCAGTTGACCGTGCTAGACGGAGGCGACGACTTCGTGCAGGTAAAGGTGTCGAAACGGATACAGGGAAACCAGTTTACGATTCGAACGAGCCAAGCGGCGGTTGAGGTCTCGTGGCGTGTCGAAGGTGTGCGAAACGATCGATGGGTTCAACAGCGTGGTTTCAAGACCGAGGAAGCGAAACCAACAGCTCATCGGGGCAAATACATCGAGCCAGCTCTTTACGGATTGCCCGAAGACCGCGGAATCCACGCGAAGTTAAAGAACCAACCGGCCCCCACCCTTCAGCGTAACACGCCCTTCCCGGCAGTGCCGATGCCCCCCCTCAACGAGGCGCAGCGTCGGCGAAGTCTGGGACGGTAAAGGTAGGAGGATTTGTGGGAGGGAAGTTTCGTCCTGCGACGGGATTCGAACTCGCGACCCGCTCCCAAAGCGGGCTCTTGAAGTCGACTCAGTCTCCTTCTTATCCTCTATGCGCTAGGGCAGCAGAAGGGAGACGCTATGAAGTTTGAAATCCGGCATTATGCTTGCCTCATTGTCCGATGCCTTGTGAAAATCAGCCGACATTCCGGCCATCATGGAAGCGACCGTGCTCATCGACACCCA
>JBKJJL010000080.1:0-8345 GCA_046597875.1 Fimbriimonadaceae bacterium
GCGGTGGACAATCACGAAAACGACGACCTGAAACCCTACGTTTATATCACGCGGGATTTCGGGAGAACATGGCGACTTTCCAGTCAGGGGCTGCCTGAAAATAGCTTCGTGAGAGTAGTTCGCGAGGATCCCCTCACGCGCGGATTGCTCTTCGCGGGAACGGAAACGGGAGTGTTTGTGAGCTTCGACGATGGTGCCAGTTGGCAGGCGTTTAACTTGAATCTGCCCCTCGCGCCCATCCATGATCTGGCGATCAAAGAGAACGATTTGATCGCCGCGACCCACGGCCGCGGGTTCTGGATTCTGGACGACCTATCGCCCTTGCAGCAAATGCGGTTTAGTTCAGTTTCTGAACCGAAGCTATTCAAGCCAAGGGACGCCTACCGAGTCCAATGGGGCGGCGGGGGCGGCAGAGGCGGCGGTCGTCGCGGGGCAGGAGCGGCTGGTCCGGTCGGTCAAAATGCGCCCAGCGGAATCCTCGCGAATTTCTATCTTCCGGCTAAGACCGACAAGGTGACGGTCGAACTGTTCGACACGGACGGCGTTTCGGTGGCGAAGGCCGAGCCAACGACCGAAAAGGGCATGAATCGGATCGCCCTCTACCCCCGCTATCCAAGCTACAAGAGTGTGTCAGGGATGATTTATTGGGGCGCTTTTCCGGCTCCGATTCCCGCACCTTCGGGGGTCTATACCGTCAAGTTGACCCTAGGTGACAAGAGTCAAACGGCAACGGTCAACTTTGTGAAAGACCCGCGAAGCGAGTGCACTGACGCCGATCTGAAAGCTCAAACCGAGTTCGCGATGCGAATTCGAGACCGCGTCAACGACTCGAACGACGCGGTATTGAAGATCCGTGACTTGAAGAAAAAGCTGGATGAAGCGGTGAAAACCGAACCTTCCGTGGCGAAAAAGGCAGAAGCTTTGAAGGGACAACTTTCGGCGGTGGAAGAGGAGATTTATCAGGTCAAAAACCAGAGTGGACAAGACCCGCTGAACTATCCGATACGCCTGAACAACCGAATCGCCGCGTTGTTGGGGATCGTCCTCAGCGGCGATGCTCGGCCGACCGATGGTGCCTACGCAGTTTTCGCGAACCTGGATGTGTTGCTGCAAGCGCAGCTGGACAAGCTGGCCACCCTGGTGAAAGTGGATTTGGATGCCTTGAACAAGGAACTCGTGAGGAAGGGAAAGAAAGGGATCGAGTGACGACCCGAGTTGACCTCAACGTCGACATCGGCGAAGGATTTGCCTTTGATGAAGCGTTGCTCGAGTTTGCGAGTTCGGCCAATGTGTGCTGTGGTGAACACGCGGGATCGTGGGAGATCACGGCTCAAACCGTGGCACTTTGTAAGTCAAAGGGGATCCGAATCGGTGCCCATCCGGGATATCCCGACCGTGCCTCGATGGGTCGCCGGGAACCTACTTCGGGTGAGAAAGGGGCCTTTTCTGCGAGCATCATTGAGCAGGCGGATCGGTTTTGCCAAGCCTTTCCATGCGCCTACCTGAAGCCTCATGGCGCTTGGTACAACGCGATCGCCGCGGAGGACGCGTATGCCCTGGGCGTCTTTGAAGCGGTTTGGGAAAGAACGCGGCTGCCGGTCATGATTTTGGGGAGTTTCGCTTTGCAGGAGGGGATTCAATGCATCCGCGAAGGATTTGCAGATCGGGCGTACCTAGCCGATGGTCGTTTGATGCCCCGTTCTGAGCCCGGAGCTGTTCTCGTGGATCCAAGACAGATCCAGCAGCAGGTGCTTCGCATCGCCCCAGAAGTCGATTCTATTTGCCTTCACGGCGACACTCCGAACGCGCTTGAACTCGCCGAGCTCGTTTTCAGGACCCTCGTGGACGCGGGCTATGAGGTTGGCGTGTGAGTCTGCGCATCCTTCAAATCGCCGCCGATGCGCGCTGGGTGGGTCGGGATGGCCCACCGATGCGACGGTTTGGCGTACCTGAAGGCGGCCCGTTTGACCGAGAATCTTGGGCTTGGTGCATTGCTCTCGCCCGATGTGACCAAGCGATCGAAATCGGGCCATTCGGGGCGACGTTCCTCTGCGAAGCTGCAATGAGCATCGTCATGGCGGGGGCAGAGCGGATGTGCAAAGTCGGTGACCGGCGGCTTGGAAACGGCTTGTTCACAATCTCGGCTGGAGCCACGTTGGAGATCGGGCCGGTTTCTCGCGGGGCACGCACGTACCTTGGGCTCGTCGGAGAATCTCCAAACGCACCCGAACTAGCGCGCGGAGGTTCCCTCACCGGAAGAAGCCTCAACATGGACATCCCGCTTGGAATGCCCGCCCCTTCTCTATCGCGTGAGCCTATCCGTGTTCTCCCGGGACCTCAGAGCGAACAGTTTGATTTAGCGACTTTTCTCACGGCGGATTGGCACGTCTCTTTAGAAGCGGACCGGGTTGGCCTCCGCTTGAAGGGCATGGCGGTTAACAGTAAGCAATCCCTCGGGGAGATGCCGAGCGAGCCTCAAGTGGTCGGAGCGATCCAGATTACGAGCGGGGGAACGCCGATTATCATCGGCCCCGATGGCCCGACTATTGGCGGCTATCCGAAAATCGCAACTGTGATCGACGCGGATCGAGACAAGTTAGGGCAGCTCGTACCGAATGACCCGATTCGGTTTGCTCTGGTGGACCTGGCGACCGCTCGTGCCTTGGGGGTTGCTTACCGTCTGCGGCTTCGTGACGCCCCGGCGATGCGATTTGAGCGCTCGTAAGGCACGAAACACCATGACGCTACCGATGAGCAGCACGGCAAGATCGTCGCTGAGCCCAAGAATAGGGATCAGATCGGGGATAAGGTCCAGTGGCGAGGCTCCGTAGAGCAGCGCCAAAAACATTGGAAACAAGGCGCGTAAGCGGTTCACAGTTTCTTAGACTCCGGTTGGCTCTGTTTTGTTGAACACGTGGCCAGAAGTCCTACTAACCAGGTGGCCAGCCGAGGGGGCGTCCGCCGAGGAGGTGCAGGTGCAGGTGCGGCACACTTTGGCCCGCTTGCTCGCCTTGGTTGACAACGAGCCGATACCCTTCGGTGAGTCCTTCTTGCTCGGCAATGAGCCGAGCTGCGTTCAAGAGGTGCTGGTGATCGCCCTGCTCAGGCACCGTAGCGACTCCCGATATCTCGCTCCGTGGCACGATAAGAATGTGGACTGGCGCCTGGGGATTATTGTCTCGAAACGCGAAACAGAAGTCGTCTTCGTAGACGATCTCGGCGTGGATTTCTCGGTTCAGGATGCGGGTGAAGAGAGTCATTTGGGGGTATGGGTGGGATGGATGGGATGGATTGTACGTTGGATTCGATCAGAGCGTCAATGCCTGGGTGTTTGATCCGAAGCAATCCATCCAATCCATACCACCCATACCCCTACTCCGCTTTCCCGAACACCAACGACACGTTATGCCCGCCGAATCCGAACGAGTTCGAAAGCGTGATGTCCAGCTGTCCTTTTCGGGCGACGTTGGGCACGTAGTCGAGGTCGCATTCGGGGTCGGGTGTTTCGTAGTTGATCGTCGGTGGAATGATGCCGTCCCGCATCGCGAGGATGCAGACGAGGGATTCGATCGCACCGGCCGCGCCTAGCGTGTGACCGATCATGGATTTCGTGGAGCTGATCGGCACCTTATGGGCGTGATCGCCGAAGGCCCTCTTGATCGCCATCGTTTCGAATTTGTCGTTGTACTGGGTCGATGTTCCGTGGGCGTTGATATAGTCAACCTGCTCGGGTTGGATTCCCGCGTTGCGCATCGCCATTTTCATGCCGCGGGTTGCACCGCCGCCTTCAGGATCGGGAGACGTGATGTGATAGGCGTCGCCGGTCATTCCGTATCCGAGGACCTCGGCGTACATTTTTGCGCCACGGGCTTTCGCAAAATCGTAATCTTCAAGAACAAACACACCAGCGCCTTCGCCCATAACGAAACCGTCGCGGTTCGCATCGAAAGGACGGGAAGCCCGCTGAGGCTCGTCATTGCTCGTCGTCATGGCCCTTGCGGCACAGAATCCAGCCAGGGCGATTTCGCAGATCGGTGCCTCGCATCCGCCCGTCACCATCGCGACCGCGTCTCCGCGCTTGATCGTGTGATAGGCCATGCCGATTGCATCTGCACCAGTCGAACAAGCAGAGACGACGCAGGTGTTCGGGCCTTTCAACTGATGGGTTATCGACACCATGCCCGACGCCATGTCGGGAATCATGTACGGCACGAGGAACGGAGACACTCGGCTCGGGCCGCCGTCGAGGAGGCGGTGATACTGCTCTCCGAGGAACGTTAGTCCCCCGATCCCGGAGCCGATGAGCACGCCGATGTGATCTTGCCAGGGTTTCGTGTCCAGGCCACTGTCATCGAGCGCCATTTGGGCACCGGCGAGGGCGAAGGTGATGAACCGATCGACGCGGCGGGCGTCTTTCTTGTCCATCCAGTCTTCGGCGTTGAAGTCGCGGACTTCGGCTGCGATGTGGGTGGTGAACTCGGTGGGATCGAGCAAGCTGATCCGATCAATACCGGATTCACCCGCCACAACGCGCGGCCAAAAAACGTCGACTCCGGTTCCCAGCGGGGTAACGGCACCAACGCCGGTCACCACCACCCGCCCGGACGGACGGGGAATCTCGTTCATTTAGCCTTGCTTGCCAGAGATATAGCTGACGGCGTCTCCGACCGTTTTGATCGAGCCAACCTCTTCGTCGGGAATATCAATGCCGAACTCATCTTCAAAGCCCATGACGAGCTCGACGACGTCGAGCGAATCGGCTCCAAGATCTTCGGTGAAACTCGCGGTTTCCACCACTTCCTCGGCTTTGACGCCGAGCTTCTCAACTGTAACCTTCTTGACTCTTTCGAAAACCTCTGCGGACATGGGAGCTACCTTACCTCTTCGTTTGGTTCCGGCAGAGCCGGTAATGCAATTATAGCGGGGTTGGACGTCGTGGTGTTGGAGCGGTCCCGGGAAAATGAGAAAGCCAGGGCTTTCCCCGCTACCTAGAATCCTTCGAAGAGCTTCTCATAGGCTCCGTGCGCTACTAAAAATGAATCCAGTACTCCGTCGGCTTCGCTCTCCGTAATCCCGAGCTCGCACCCAGCCTCTCCATGACCTGGAGCAAGACTGCGTTCATCATGCCGCTTCCTCTCGCAGTTCCATATGCGTGCGCGCGCTCCAGCGCGCCCAATCGGGAATAAAGCAGAAGATTGTGCTGGGCCATTCGATCGTGATCGCCGCTCCAAGCTCTAGCGAACCCGTTTGAGCCGCGAGTGACTCGGCGAGCGTGGATCGCATGTCCATGAGCGCCCAAGACTCCTCGAACTGGCCACCGACCCCGCGGGCAAATGCCCGGAAGACCTCGCTTGCGACCTCGATCGCGGTGGTCGCAGGTAGGTTGCTTGAAAGCATGAGCAACCCTTTGGTCTCGCCCTCAAGCGTTGTATACACCGCGGTTCCGATCGATTCGTCAACGCCAAACAGCGCCGCGATCTGAGAAACCGTCACTGGCTTCAACGACTGGCGTTCAGAAAATTCGTCGGCGAAAGCACTGTGCTTGACAAGCAGCGACCGCATGTCGGCTATGAACGGCTCCATCGCCGTCCACCATGCCGCCACCCGCTCGGGCTCCAATCTAACGCCTCGACTCCACATTTTGTCGTGATTGTTCCGTGGTGGGCAGCCGTAAAGACTAGTATTTATGCGGCCATCAGGACGGATCGCCGAAAGCCTCTAGTGCAAGAAATGCCGGACACCAGTTAGGACCATCGCAATACCTAGTTCGTCAGCTGCCGCGATGACATCGGAGTCTTTCTTGCTGCCCCCCGGCTGAATGATCGCGGCGATCCCTGCCGCGGCCGCGGTTTGCACGCTGTCGGGAAAAGGAAAGAACGCGTCACTGGCCAATACCGCGCCCTTCGCGCCATCACCGGCTTGCTCCAACGCCAATCGAACCGACTGCACTCGGTTCATCTGCCCCGCGCCGACTCCCAGAAGTCGGTTCGCCGTCCCGGCCACGATCGCGTTCGATTTCACGTGAGGAATCACGGACCATTGGAAACGCAAGGCCGCCATTTGCTCTTCAGTTGGAATCGCCTGCGTCGCCACGACCCAATCACGATCCGAAGGATCCTCATCCGACTCCTGAATAATCGCGCCGCCCCGGATGGTTTTCACCATCAGGCTCTTCTCGCTTCCCGGAAGCGGGGCGGCGAGGAGGCGCACATCTTGCCCCCAACCAGAGCGCTCCTCGAACAGCTTGCGGGCTTCATCGGTGAACGAAGTGCCGATGACGACCTCAAGAAAGTTCCCTTTTTCGGTCATCGCCAGGGCAGCTGCTTCGTCAACGACGCCATTGAAAGCGGCGATCCCGCCGAAGGCCGAAATCGAGTCGCTCAGCCTCGCGAGACGGTAGCTTTCTCCAAAATCCGCCCCGCACGCCGCGCCGCATGGATTCCCGTGTTTGATAATCGCGCACGAACGGGCGGGCAAATCGGCCACCAGCTCCCAAGCTCCCTGGGAGTCATTCAAATTATTGTAAGACAGCTCTTTGCCCCACAACTGATGGGCTTGGGCGATGCCGGGGGTAGCTAAAGGATCAAGGAAGAGCGCACCTGATTGGTGCGGATTTTCGCCGTAGCGAAACGCCTGTTTGCGACGGTAACCGATCGTCAGCGTCTCGCGAAACTGATCCTCACCGGCTTCGCGGGTCAGCCACCGCGACACCATCGAATCATAGTAAGCCGTATGCCGGTACGCCTTGGCCGCCAGCGTCCGATGAAGGTCGTCCAACCCTCCCGTTGCGAGAGCGGAGAGGACCGACTCGTAGTCGTTTGGATCAACCACAACCGCCACGTTGACATGGTTCTTCGCCGCTGCGCGGATCATAGCGGGGCCGCCGATATCAATGGATTCAATCGCTTCCTCGAAGGTGTGAGGTCCTGAAACCGTCGCTTCGAAAGCATACAAATTCACACAAGCGAGCCGAATAGGCAAAATCCCCGCTTCCGCCATTTGGGTTCGATGGGATTCTAACTGGACGTCCCCCAAAAGCCCACCGTGTACAAGCGGATGGAGCGTCTTCACCCGTCCGTCAAGCATTTCTGGGAATCCGGTGACCTCGGCGACGTCCAGCACATGAAGGTCGGCTTCGCGCAGAACCTTCGCGGTGCCTCCCGTGCTCACGAGTTCGAAACCAAAGCCCACCAGGCCGCGGGCGAAGTCTACGAGTCCGGTTTTGTCGGTGACGCTGAGGAGCGCTCTCAACGATCGACTCCCGGCGGATTTCCGGTTGTACCGGTGGAATCATCAACCGGAGGATCGGTCGGTTTGATCTTCAAGGTCGCGCTCTTCTTAACCGGCAGGTCGTTCACATCGTAGCCGATGAGAGAAATCTGGATCGTCTTGGTGATATCCAGGGTCATTTCGCCTTCGGTCTTCGGGAGGTCCATTCTCTGACCGTCAACGATGAGCTCGGCCCGGACTGCGTTCGTAATCTGCCATTTGATGGTTGTCTTGCCGATGAGCGGATCGATCTCGACCGGATCGGCTTGGAAGAGCACGATTCTGGCTTGCGGCCTTAGAACCACATTAACGCTAATCGTCTTACTTTTGACCGACTGCCCGGTCGCGTTTTGGGCGACGATTTGGTACTTCAACCAGCCGGGCTGGTTTGGGGCCTCGATCTGAATACTATCCAAGTTGGCGTCTAAAACAACCCCCGCCGGCGTCAGGGTTGCCTTTATGCAGTTCTTCAGTTTATAGCTCACAAAGAACGACTTGCCCGGTTCGACCTCGCGGGTTTTGATGTCGAACGAGGTGATCTCAGGAATCGGCGCCTGCTTGAGTTCTTCGACGGTGATATTCGATTCCAGGGACGGGCTCATGCGCGTGTCGCGAACGGCGAACGCCTCAAATTTTCCGCTTTTGTCCACGTCGATCGGCGCGGTGCCGCGAGCAGGACCATACGAAACGATGACCTTGCCATTGTAGAGAATTCGGACGCTCTTGGCATTTGAACTGCTCCATTGAAGTGTCACCGTATCGCCCGGATGCGCGATTGCAGGCATGGCAGTGAAGCTGTCCATCGTCGGCGCCTTTGGCATGAACGCGATCCATCCGATGATGAGGCCAAGGAAAACGAAGAAGGTCAGCAGCCCACCCGCGGTCACGAGCGGCTTTTGCTCGAGTTGCGCCTGGGCGGTACCGTACACACTCGGCGTATCAATACTTCGCGCGCTGACCTGGAAGCCATGAAGGCGGGGACTTGAAAGGGGTCTGGCCTGAGCAGGAGTAACGCTTACGGCCACTTCCTTCTGCTGCCCTGGCCCCACGAGAACTTGTTCGGAGGGCAGTTCGAA
>JBKJJL010000134.1:0-4389 GCA_046597875.1 Fimbriimonadaceae bacterium
ATTGTGAAGTACCGGGTCCACATGGGAGCCGTGATTCTGAGCATGCGAGACTCGAGTGCCGCCAGGCAGAGGAGACCGCTCCCAAGGGGAAGGAGCAGAAGAATCGAAACTGCGGTCAAGGGCGGTGGCGCTCATGGAAAGTCATCTAGATGGCGTTGCAAGTCGGATGGGCTGCCAGGTCCGCAGACGACGGAACATATGGCGGGATGATGTCTACGATGTCGCAGCAATCCTGGCAGTTGATCGGCGACGTTGCGACATTCCCGCAAGTGTTCGTGGTCGCGGCACCGTCGGGATACGGCCCGTTTTGAAAGTGGTCCGGCCTGCCGCTAAATGGGCTCTTGTCCAGTCCATTCCCCCCGCCGCAACCGCACGACGATGGTCTTCCTATGGATGTATTGCTTGCCATACTAATTCTCCGCAAACGCTTTCGAAATCGCTTGGACGACCATCGTCGCACAGTGCCCTTTTCCCTCTGGCAGGCCGCCCAGAATCAGGGCGATGTCCTGGGGAATCAGTAGCAGGGCCTGCTCCACCGTTCGCCCTCTCAGGAACTCGGCGGCAAGACTCGCGCACGCCACCGCCGCGGGACAGCCATAGGTTTGATAGGCTCCCTGCACGATCTGATCGCCATCCACCAGAAACCAAAGTTGAACGTAGGGACCCCCGCCCGGATCGCCCGCCTGGCCGTAATGGCTGGCGTCTTCCAGCGGCCCCGCATTGCGCGGGTTGAGGGTGTGATCAAGAACGGCGGCAGTGAACATGGCCGGGAATCCCTCTTAAGGTGATCATGATACGCCTTATTTGTGCTGCCGTATCACCTTTTCGTTGAAATTATTGAAAAATGTCGAAAATACTTTTCTTCAACTCAAAATCCGCCGAGATCCCGCGCGAGCTCGGCTCTCATAACACCCCAGGTAGGACCTTGGCCCTCAAAGCGCTCCACGTGGTCCATGCAGTCCCTCGCCGTTCGGAAGTCGCCGAAACGCCTGGCCATACCGTAGAACTCCGAGACAACGCCCATGTCGTCCGGTCGAAGCCTCACCGCCTCCCGCATCTGCTCGGCCGCGCCCACATAGTTGCCAACCCTTGCCAGCACGAGGGCGAGGTTGATATGAAGCCCCGGCCCGAGGATGCCCAACTCGATGCTTGAGAAATGGCCCGAGATGTCCTGGCCAAGCACCGCCCGGTACGCCTCCGCCGCTTCGATCGGCTTGTCGGCATCGGCGAGCAATTGTCCTTTGCGGTAGAGGAGTTCAGGGTCGTTAGGGCAGGCTTTGAGGCCTGCCATGACGGTTTCGAACGCCTCCGCCTTCTTATCCAAAAGACTCTGCGATACGGCAAGAAGGGCGTAAGCCTTCCTCAAGATCGTCTCCCCCTCACGACAGACCTTGATGCTCTTTTGCAGCCACACGATGGCCTCCTCATAGTTCTTGTCGTAGTGGCAGGTCATGCCGAGGTTGAACAGGGTGAACGGATGGTCGGGCTTTTCCGCTAGCTCCAACTTCAATAACTTCCAGTGGAGCTTCCGCTTGCGCTCTTGTCCCTCCTCGCTGACATCGTAGCCGGTGTGGAGAACCTCCACATTCAGCCTGCCCACATCGCCAACCTTCTCCCGTATCGAAGGCAAGATCTGCTCGTGAATGCGGTGATCCCATGCTAGGCCCGGCTTGTTGCGGAACAGCTTGACGTGATCGACGACGGTTCCGAACTTTGGATCTTCGGTCACAAACCGCACCCGCATGTAGAAGCCGGCGAGATCAGGCGGCGCGTTGAGCACCGCTCGCACCATGCCCTCGCCGGTCGCCCAGGGTAGCGTATCGTCGGCATCCATCCAGAAGAGCCACTTGCCTTTCGCGTACTTCATCGACTCGTTCCGCGCCGCGGCGAAGTTGTCGCTCCACTTGTATTTGTAGAGCTCGACGCCGAACTCCTTGGCGATCTCCATCGTGCGGTCGGTCGAGCCGGTGTCGACGACAACAATCTGGTTGAAGAATGGCTTGGCCGATTTCAGGCAGTCGGCGAGAACGCGCTCCTCGTCCTTCACGATCATGAAGAGGCTGATGTCAGCCCGCTTGACGAGACCGGCGATCTCCCGCTCCACTTTGTCCGGCCGCCTTGTGGGAGTGAATGCGATCGGCTCCGGATTGTCCATCCCTGGCAGGTGGCTGACGAAACCGGTGTCAAGGTCGTGCTTCCACTTCGCCTCGTAGTGCCCTCGGTTGTTGGCGAATACCGCGTACATGTCCTCCGGACTCCGCTCCAGGCTCTTGTTGCCCTCGTGGTGAATGAAGGCTCGGTTCGCGATCATCAGCCGGTAACCGGCGCGGCGCAAACGATAGCAAAGGTCGTTGTCTTCGAACATGCCCGCGCCGAAGGCGGTGTCGAACGGGCCAACTTCGTTCCAGATGCTCCGCTTGATCGCTAAACAGAATCCGACTAACATGTCCGACTCGGAGTCGTCTGCCTGCCTGCGGGCGTAGTCGTCGGCAAACAGTGCGACTCCGCTCACGTTCGTGTAGGTGACGCCGGTCCGCTGGAAATGTCCGACATAGTTGCTGCGCGGACCCGTGGCGGCTACGGTTCCCCCTTGATCGAGGGCCTCAACTAATCGGATCAATCCTGCCCTTGGCACAACGGTGTCGCTGTTTAGGAGAATTACGACGTCGCCGCCAGCTTCCGCTACGCCGCGGTTGCAGGTCGCCCCGAAGCCGAGATTTTCCGGGTTGGACACCAGCCTTGCAAATGGATAGCGGGCGACGACATCGGGCGCATCGTCGGGCGATTTGTCGTCCACGACGATCACTTCCGATATGAGTCCCTGGCAGCGCTGAAGGCTATCGAGGCATGCTTCGATATCTTCCGGCCCACCATAGAGCGGGATAACGACCGACACCCGGGGCCAGGCTCCCTCCGGTTCAATCGTTTCAGGATGGAGAGGGTCGACGCCGCCGTGGGCTTCCAGATACGCCTTCCACGCCGGCTGCAAGACCTCTGGGAGGGGGATTCGCTCCGCGAAGCCGTAGCATTCGGGATGGGTTGGGTGCAGGTCTTTGAGGAGCCGTTCGGTGTCCCACTGATCCCAGATCCTCTCCTTCCAGCCTTCCACGACTTCCTCTCGATGGGACCACGAACCAATCTTCTGCTCGATCCGCTTGTTGGGTCCACAGTAGCTTAGGTGATGCAAAACTCCGAGCTCATGAGTAATGGCAAGCGGGCGCTTGCCTTGATAGTCGCGGATGAACTTGTGATCCACCGTCTGGGGGTTGAGCAGCAGTACCGGACGAATCCGCTCTCGTGGCCGGATGACATACTCCGGGCTCTTCCAATACGTGTCCATTTCGACGTGGACCTCGTCCGAAACGTTCGTTCCGGCAAGTTCGAGGAGGGTTGCTAGCAGCTCTGGTGAGAGGACTTCGTCGGAGTCCGGGATGAGGAGCCGCGTGATGCCTTGCGCCCGAGCCCACTGGATCGTTGCGGTCCGATGCGCGCTTTCATCTTCCCAGTCGCCCTCGATGATTTGCGGTCCGAGCTTCTTGATGAGCTTGCGAGCGGCCTGCCATTTGCCCGGCTTTCCGTACCACGGCTTTCGGTTCAGAAAGATGGTGGTAGGGGTGTCTTCCCCGAGCGAGCGGAGCACGGCCTCAAGATAGAGGACGTCATCGTGGCAAACGATGGCGGCGTGGACCATGGGCTCATGATACTTCAGCATCGGCCCGACCGATCCCCAGATCCGACATTCTGAGGCCTTACGCCGCAGGTCACGTAAATGGCGGGTCAAGCAGGCGATTCGGCCCGAGAGTGCTAGCGCGGGAACTGTCGACTGAAGAAGTCACTGTGCAGCAGGCAGCAGGTGAGCTCTCTTGCCTCAAAGGGCACGATCCAAACAGAACAGACAGGGTCGGGCGGATGGTTCTTACCCCAGTACTCCAGCTTCGGCTTGACAGGAGCGCAATGGTCTTCGAGAATAGCCACAATGGTAATAAGCTCAAACCCTAAGTTCTAACATGGGATCACTGATCCAGGTTGTCGGGAAAATCGAAGAACAGGCGGTCGATGCCGTAGTCAACTCCGCTCATAAGAGCCTGATACACGGAAGCGGGGTGTGCGGTGCGATTCACCGTGCGGCAGGGCCAGAACTTGAGGAGTATTGCAGGACGCTCGGCGGCTGTGAGGTCGGATCGGTCGTCACAACACCTGCCTTCAACTTGCGAGCCAAGTGGATCATTCATGCCGTCTCTCCCAAAGTTCCTGCTGGATCAGAGCCCACTGAAGAGCAAATCGCCACACTGCATAAGCTGTACCGGTCGATCTTCGAAGAGGCCCTACGGCACGGCGCTTGGTCTGTTGCGGTTCCTCCCATTGGGATGGGTGGCCACGGATTTCCGG
>JBKJJL010000215.1:0-3945 GCA_046597875.1 Fimbriimonadaceae bacterium
GGCTCCACCAAGGCTCGCACGCCGGACTGGTTGCGCGTTTCGACGATCACGGTAGATTCCTCGGCCTCTCGATAGAGCTCTTCCAGAGTTCCTGCAAAAGCCACCCGGTTTGAACGCATCACGACGACGAGGTTGAACTCCGCGCACATTTCGAGGCGGTTCGTTGCCGCGATGACGCACGCGCCTTTCGTCTGTCTTTCCCGGAGGCCTTCGAGCGCCATGCGCCGTGTCCAAGGATCAACACAGTCGAGATGCCCGTCTAGAAAAATAATTGGCTCATTGGCAGCGAGGGGGGCCAAAAGCGCGCACGCCGAACGTTGGCTCTCGCTCAAAGTGTCGAGATTCGATTCGCGCTGCTCCCATAGGCCGGTCATCGTCAAAGCGTGCGAGGCATCTCCTGCCCGTCTGCCCGCCGCCTTTCGTGAAATTATTTGCGGGGTTGTGCGACGAGATTGCCCCTCAGCACTGGCTTCGACCCAATCTCCCAGCACGACGGCCCGGCCCTGACCAGCCCGCTCGCGGCCCTGAAGACATCGTATGAATCGCGATTTTCCGGATGCCGCCGGCCCCACCACCGCCAGCGATTGGCCCGGCGCAAGCGACAAAGACAGAGTGGGCCCCTGCGGGAGCAAGCTGAATCCATCTAGAACGACAAGCTCGCTCATCTTGGGAAAACGAGCAGTTCCTTCGTGGACTTCGTGAGGACTTCGATTCCGTCTTGGGTCACCACGACGTCATCTTCGATCCGCACGCCGCCCCAGCCGGGAAGGTAGACGCCCGGTTCTACCGTCCACACTTGGCCCGGTTCCAGGACGTCTGAAGAAGAGCTCGCCAACCGTCCCGCGTCGTGAACAAGCCGTCCGAGTCCGTGTCCCAAACCGTGACCGAAATACTGCGCAAAACCCTTTTCATCCAACACTTCGCGAGCGCGGGCATCAACATCGCGTGCAGAGACTCCAGGTTTCATCATCTCCAGGGCGGCGAGCTGGCATTTGAGGACCTGATTGTAGATGTCCAGATGGCGCTCAGTAGGTTCGCCGATGACCACCGTGCGGGTGATATCACTGTTGTAGCCTCGATAGCTTGCCCCGAAATCAAAGGTCAGAAAGTCGCCATTTTCAAGAAGCTTTTCACTCGCCCGGCCGTGGGGAAGCGCGCTTCGGTGACCGCTGGCGACGATGAAATCAAAGGCCAATCCCGCTCCCTGCCGGCGAATGAAGAACTCCATATCGAGGCAGAGATCGTTCTCGCTGACTCCCGGCTGAATCATCCTCTGGATGTGGGTGAAGGCCGCGTCTGCGATGCCGCAGGCATGCCGGATCTTATCCAGTTCGTCCGGGCTCTTCACCATTCGCAGCGGTGAAACCACGTTGTTGAGGGGGACCAGCTCGATTCCGGGCATCTTCTTCGCCCAAGTATCACGATTCGCAACCGTGATCTGGTTAGATTCAAAACCAAGGGTCTTGATTCCCATATCCGCCGCTTGCTCGGCGAGAAAGTCGTCAAGGCTCTTGGGCGACGCGAACCACGCCGTCGGCATGTTCTTTACTTCTGACTCTGCCTGGGTCGTATATCGACTATCGGTGATAAACCGGGCGTCGTTTTGAGTTACAAATGCGTAGCCCGAAGAGCCGGAAAAGCCCGTCAGCCAACCAACGTTGACGATATCGGAGACAAGCACGGCGGGAACGGATTCCATAGCCAGCCGGGCGCGGAGGCGTTCAAGTGGGTTCATATTTGCTCTTTCTGCATGTTCGATAGCGCACTAAGCGCCAAAAGGTAGCCCTGAGGGCCAAAACCAACAATTTGCCCAACCGTGATGGGCGCAATAACCGAATGTCGCCGGAATTCTTCTCGAGCGTGTACGTTGCTCAGATGGACTTCGATGACCGGAAGCCGAACGCTCACGAGGGCGTCACGAACGGCGATCGAATAGTGCGTGAGCCCGCCGGGATTGATGACGATGCCCTCGGCCCAGCTTCGATGCTCCTGGATCGTGTCGATCAGCGTGCCTTCATGGTTCGATTGAAGGATTCGGACTTCGACCCCAGTTTCCTTGGCGTGTCGCTGGATGCGGTCGTTGATTTCTTCGAGCGACATCTTGCCGTAAACGTCAGGCTCCCGGAATCCGGTGAGATTCAGGTTTGGCCCGTGGAGCACGAGGACTTTGATGGGTTCAAGCATGGGTGTTCTCGATGGCACTCTCAGGCAGGAGGTGCGGGATGCCGTTGACGACGGGATATTGCCGGCCGCAAACCGTGCAGATCAAGAAATCGCCTTCCTCTCGAAGCGGCGGCCGTTCGTCGCACAGGGGGCACGCCAAGATTTCCAGAAGAGCCGGGTCCAGAGCCATTGACTTTGACTATACCGAGTAGCTCAAGCGGGCGGCATTTCCGGGGCTGTCAGTTCAGCGTTCTGCCCGAAAGGCTGGCATGCGGAGATTATTCTCCACATTTTCCGCTCGTTTTCCCCTAAAAGGGTCTTGGGAACCTGAATTGGGGCGATTTGAACCTGAAGGCCATTTGATATCGTCAATAGTCGACCGACTTTCGTCAATAGTCGACCGACTTTCGACGATAGTCGACCGACTCTCGACGATAGTTGACCGCCTTTCGTCAATAGTTGACCGACTTTCGTCAAGATGCGGTCGACTTTCGACGATAGTTGACCGACTTTCGTCAAGATGCGCTCGACTTTCGAGGATATTTGCCGATCCGCGTCCCAAGGGTGTTCCCACTCGCCGCTCGATTTCACAACGTTTTCGATTTGTAACCCAGGCGCTTTGCTGTGGTGGGCACGCCAGCCTACTTCAAGCATGGCAACACTCCTTCGTCCTCGGCCCACTTGCAGTCCCGAACGGTCGGGCTGGCCTAATCTTCGTGACTTCATTCTATCGAAACTTTGATGTACGAATCGTCTGCGCTTATGGTATCCATACAAATTAGGGAGTACGTGCCCTCAATGATCCCCACTTTTGCACGCTTTCTAACCGCTACCCTTGCCTTCGTGCTGGCACAAGCGGCACTTGCCCAGGTGACCGCGCGATGGAGCCACGCTTACGCTCTATCCGGTTTTGACATCTTCCCCTCAGAGGTCGCCATTGATGGCGCGGGAAATGTGTACGGCATCGGATACAAAAGCAACGGAACCAATCCCACGACGGCGGTCGCGTTTAAGTACAGCACAACCGGCACATTCGTCTGGTCGCGCTCCTTTTACAGCGCGGCAGGAGAGAGCGATGCACGGATCGAGGCGACGGAGGACGGCCAGGTCTACGTGGCGATGACCCACCCGGTCTCCACCTCCTACACATCGATTGCTCGGTTAAACCCGACTAACGGCTCCATTGTTTGGCAACGGTATTACGAGGCGGACAAGACCTTCGACCTCCTCGTTCGAGAGACGTCGCCGCGACGCATCATCGTCGTCGCCCATGATCGCAGAACATCGCCTTTCAAGGTTCGAACGATCTCGCTCGACGAAATCGGCGGACTCATCGGTCAGCACAACTTTATCGCCCCGGCGGATGACTGGTCCGTGACCGATGTCGAGAAGATGTCCGATGGCAACTTTGCGTATCTCGTGGGGAGCAATCCAGGTTCGTTTGACCCTGCGTCCACTCGCTTGGTTTACATGACCGCAAACGGCGCGTACCTGCGCCAGAGAGCTCTCGGAACCGGTCGATTTTTGGCGACATCCGCTACTGCCGGAGGACGCGTGTTCACGGCGGGCGCCTCCAGCACGACGACGATTGTGCTCAACTGTTTGTCGGCTACCGGAGCACTCCTGAACTCCCGTACCGATTCGGTCCCGAGTTCGACGAAAGTTACCCTCTATGACGCGATGGCAGACGCAACTGGATGCCTTTACGTAGCGGGCCAAAGGGAATCGACCGGACCCGTCAAGTCTCCTCTGCTAGCCCGATACAGCTACCCAGGGCTCATG
>JBKJJL010000237.1:0-4974 GCA_046597875.1 Fimbriimonadaceae bacterium
GTTCTCTAAAAGTGCGTTCGCAGTGCCATCAATCTCGGCATTCCCGGTATACAACCATCCGCCATCGCCGCCTGTAAAATCAAGCGGAATCGCATTTGCCGGGCCGTCTGCACCACCAAACCCACCACTTTTGCGGGCCACGATAGGGACAAACGCATTCTTCAGTTGAATGTTCAGTGGCTTGAATTCGGCTTTGAAATCCTGATCGTCGAACTGGACCGCTCCTTTTCTGACCGTCGCCTTTTTCTTGGCAAACTTGGTGCCAGTACCCGACTTGGTAGGCGTCGCTTCTGGTGACGTCATGACCCAGCCTACGGCGGCTACTCCTATAATTCCAACCCAAAACACTGGCTTTTTAATCAAACTCATTTTTTCGCTTCCAGCCGCTCCCGATAAGCGACAATTCCAATCGTTGCAGTGACGCGATCCGTTGCACCATCGGCGGCGGCCAGCTGTACTGTTACTACGGGCAACTTCAGGTTGGGAGTTTCCAAAGCCCTCACGAATCCGAGAACCTGTACAAAGGACCCATCCAAAGACACCTGAAACGGGTGCCGAGTGATTCCATTGTCGTCGGCCGTGCGTTGCGGCCGGAACGCCAAAACCTTTAGGCTTTTTGACAAGGCGATCTCGGTGACCTTTGCCATCGCAGCCGCGGCAACCTGATCGGCCGGCTGCGACCAAAGCCGCTTCTGATTCTTGACCCGCATCGCCGCAACCTCATCCCTCAACCGCCCAATATCACTCCTCAGCTTCGCCTCTTCCTGCGACCTTGCCTTGTTGATAATCCTAACCCGCGGCACGGGCATCAGGAGTGTGACGATTAAGATGCCCGCCATGACGACTATGGCCCCCAAGGCGACCTGGTTCCAGGTTCTTTCGTTCACTTGGAGTCCTCCGATTCGAGGGGAAAATTGCCAACCAGGTGGAGAGATATTGAGAACTGAACCACGTTTGTTTTTTCGATCGTGCCGTTGTTGGCGAAGCCGAGTTTCACGTCGCGAAAGCGATCTTGAGTTGACATGCGCTCCAGGAACTTCGTGACCGATTCCCCGGTGAGGGCCGTCCCTCGAAGCGTGACAAGTTTGCCTCGCTCCAAGGTCACACCCGTCAACCAAAGTCCCTGCGGTGCCAAGTTGTTCAGGAGCACGGCGACATCGCCAAAGCGCTGCTTGGGATTGAAACCGAGCGAAATCGCCGTATCAACTTTCGAGAGCGAAGTGAACTTCGCGCTCGCCAAGTCTCTCTCCTTCTGGAGAGCATTTCGAGTTCGAGCCCACTTGGCTTCGTCCTTTTCGACGACCTCCAAGTCGCGCGTTCGCGTGTCCCAAACGACGGCCGCCAGCATGATCGACGCCGCCCACAAGATGATCGCCACCCGCCGGGCGCGAGAAATTTTTTCCGCTGCCCGCTTCGCAACGATATCGGCGGGTTCCAAGCTAAGGGGCAAATGCGCTGATGCCAGTGCGGCCAGGCCGGAAGATTCCACCATCGCGTTGGCCTCGGGATATGTGAACCTGCCTGCGGTGACGACCTCGGAGCAGGGCACCTTGGCGACCGCGAAGGCGCGCATAACTTCGGAGTCAACATCGGCGGCGCTGGGCATTGGGACGACACGCGAAGTACGGAGTTCGCCTTCCGTGATGATGTCAATCGCGAGGCCTTCTGGTACGGACTCGACAATGGCACAATCGTGGCGTCCGGTCTGCTTGGCGAGATAGGACGAGCCTAGGGATGCGGGAACGACGGCTCGAACGGACAACCCGTTTTCGGCAAGGTCGTGCAGGAGTGCTCTCAAGGTCTCACTTTTGACCGCGGCCACCACAGCGAGACGGCCCTCGGAACTGCGGTCATCGGTCAAGTAGAAATCGACCGAAGCCTCGGGGCCGGAGATGGGAAAGAGTTGCCCGATTTGCAGGGCGAGAATCTTGGCCACGTCGTTTTTCGGTGCGTCTGGAAGGCGTGTCGTTCGTAAGAACGAGGTCCGCCGCGACATCGCCACCACGACTTCATTTCCGAGTTGCGCGCGGATCGCAGAGAGGCTCGGACCCTCGATTATTTTGCCCGTTGCAGGCAGGTAGGCGCGAACCCCAGACGGTGACCACTCGACGACCGGGAGCGCGGATTGTTCTTTCTGGCTCAACCCGTCACTCCCAGTTCGATCTCGTTCGTGGTTTCATCGGGCCAGCCCCACAAGGCGCGCATGTCACGTTGCGGTGCGTCAGATATTTTCAAAATTCGGGGAGTCCCTCCATTGATGCTGATGACAGCTTCCAAGGGCACTCGTGTCGCCCCGACGGTTCCTTCAACGCGAACCAAGAACGTTTCGGATTTCGTGGTGAATCGATCCGCCGTGAGCGCAAGCAACTGCACCGTGTAGCCGGGGACTTGCAAGAGTTCGCTTAGCGCGGTAGTACCCGCAGATTGGCGGGAAATGATGCCTTCCGCTACATCGGTCGTCATCCCCGTTACCGAGAGCAAGACGTCCAGTGGCGCGGTGTTGACATTGATCAAGCCTTCGATTCTGGGTAAGTTTCCGACTGAAAAGTTATCCACAATCGCCCCGGCAGCTTGATTGTTCATTCCATTCACGGAAAGAGCTTGACCCAGTGTCGTGAACTGACCGCCGAGCTGATTCCTTCTCGCGATGATCGCGGTGGCGACTTGAATCGGAATCCCGAGCTGAACTAACTGGCCCGCCTGCACTTGGTTGAGGTTCTGTTTTTGCTCGCCCTCCGCATTGGTGTTTGGGGCAAAGCTGTCAACCGTGGCCAGCGAATACAGGGGCTGCGGCGTGATACCCGACGTGCTGGATTCTTCAGGCACTTGGAGAAGCGTGTTCGTGTCGAATCCTTTGATAAGGAGGACCTCGTCAAGCGTGGACATGCGCCGGAGGCCCGCGTTGTAAGGGTTCGCCAGGCTGTTGTAGTATTCGTCTTTCGCGCCTTCGGTGCGGGGGGTTACACCCTCCTCGCGCCAGTCCAGTAAGGAGTCAATCTGCTCGGACGTGAGATTAAGGTTTTGGAGGTCGGTTTCGGGTGCGCTGTTCAGGTTCACCAAAGCGCTCGCATCGACAATTTGCATCCGAAAAGTTACGTCACCAACGGTGAACAGATCGCTTGATTGGTTGCCGAGCGTGTACCACTCATCGGTTTGCGCCACGAGGTTGACGTCTTGAGCAAGGAATGCCGAGATCGCTCTCTGAATGCCCGATTCGGCCGCGATTCTCGCCCGCTTCATTTCTAACCTGGTAATCGTGGCCCGCGTCTGCGCGGACTCTAACGCGACTGAAGACGCAAGCAGAGCCGTAACCGCCGCCAAAACGACAAGGGTGAGGATCATGATGCCGCCCTTTCGCTTCATGGGGTCGCGCCCTCCGCGCCCGTACTCAAGGGCCGGTTCGGCGTGATGTCGCTGTTTCGAAGTCGGATCGTGAGGACGCGAGACGTTTCACCTTCATCAAAGGTGTAGCTCATCCGGACTGCCGCGGGTACTCTCCGCTCGCCGATCGTCGTGTCCCATTCGGTGACCCATTCGGCCCCGTCGTAGAACTCGAAGCTCATCGAGGTCACGCGATCATCGATCACGCTTTCGAAACCGCCTTGATCTGGGTCTTCATCGGCAGGCATTTGTTCCCGAAAGAAGAGCCCGGTCGCATTGCCCGCTTCGCCAATCGGGCTGAGAGCCAGTCGAACTTCGGCAACCCCGCCGACGGGCCCAAGCAGTTCGTTGCGTTGATCGAACTCGGATTCGGTGGTTGCAACTGCGAAACCCGGAATCGGGCGGCCGACGGTCGTAAAGATAAGTTCTGTGGAGCCGGTCCCAGCATTGATTGCTGAGATCCCCGATGCATCCTGCCGACCGACGAAGTAGGTGTTCGTGCTTGCCTGATCTTCATCGACATAAGCGCGGGAGATGAGGTTTCGGACGCGCTCTTCAAAGGCAACTTGTTGGAGGAGGGCCTCGCGGGGCTGCTGACTCGTCGTCTGATAGCGTGCCGCGACCGAAAAAGAGGTCGCGAGGGACGTGGCGAGCAGTGCCGCGATGACGACGACGGTCAGGAGTTCGATAAGGGAAATTCCCCGCCTTTTCATGGCAACGCTCCCGTGGAGAGTGGCTCTTCGTACACCAGTCCTGTCACTTCCTCGGATCCTTGACGCCCAAGCGACTCCGCGAGCGTGATGGTGACGGTTAGCTGGCTTACATTTTCGATGCCCGTCGTGTCTACCGAGGCTTCCCATCGGTATCGGTCCTCGCCCACGTCTTCAAAGGTTCCGCCCACGCTGGTCAGCGCCCCCATCGCGGCGAGTTCCTCGTACTTATCAACCGCAAGGCGAACCATGCGTTCCTTCTCGTTCGCCCGCGCCTGTCCCTTCGCCAGCGCGCCGAACGCACCCACCGCGGCTGCAACGCCGATACCCGCCAAGGTCACTGCCACGAGCGCCTCGATCAAAGAAAATCCAAAGCGCTTACGACCTTTGAACATTTTCTCCTGCGGGCCACCGATCTTCTTGGGTTTGGGGCAGTTCTCCCGATGCGATCTTGCCATTGCCTTGGTTATCGATGACGAGGTGCCACTTGTTGCCGCTCTCGTCGAACTCGATCCCGGCTCGCTCACTGGTGCCATCTGGGAAGAAACGCGATTCCCATTCGGTCGCGCTCGACTCACTTGGGCCGATGATGAAACGATCGGGTGTGATGAGTTCGATTGCCCCAACGTTTTCCAAAACCGTCGGCTCCTGCTCGTTGATGGGGGTTTGTTCCAACTGGAATCCGCCGTCTTCATCGATGACTAGTGAGACCACCGTACCAGACCTAATTGCAAGCTCCTTCGCCTTTGTGGGAAGTCGGTTCACCGAAGCCAAATAGGTACGCTTGGTGTTGGCCTTAATGCTGGACGCGACGTTGGGCACCATGATCGCGGCTATCGTGGCAAGCACGACGATCACGGTTAACATCTCGACCAGGGTAAAG
>JBKJJL010000319.1:0-7229 GCA_046597875.1 Fimbriimonadaceae bacterium
CTTTACCCACGTCCCCCATCGGATGAAGGAAGGCTACGGGATCCACAATATCGCGGTTGAGGAGGCTCGACAACAGGGCGCCAAGGTCTTCCTCACCTGCGACTGTGGCATCAGCGCCCACGAACAGGTGGACGCCGCCCGTGAGGCTGGAATGACCGTCGTCGTCACCGATCACCACACCGTGCCCCCCGAGCTTCCCAACGCGGCCGCCCTCATTAATCCGCATCGCGAGGACTCTCAATATCCTTTCCGGGAACTGAGCGGGGCCGGAGTCGTCTTTCGGTTCTGCGAAGGGCTCGCCCGCGAAAAGAACATGCTCCTATCGGGCTACCACCGGGCGTATTTGGACCTCGCCGTGCTGGGAACCGTCGCCGATGTCATGCCGCTCGTCGATGAAAATCGGATCATCACGCACCACGGCTTAAAGGCCCTGTGGGAAACCAAGAAGGAGGGCCTCAAAGCCCTCATGAAGACTTCTCGCCTAAACGAGACCGCAATCGACGGCCTTACCGCCAGCCACATCGGCTTCCAACTCGGACCACGCCTCAACGCCACCGGGCGAATCGCCGACGCCGGCATGGCCCTGGAACTCCTCCTCAGCCGAGATCCCGACAAGGCGATGGCCATCGCCGAAGCCATGGAAGTCATTAATCGTGAACGGCGCGAAAAACAGGAAACCATTGTCGCCGAAGCCGTCGAAATGGTCAGCGCGATGGACCTCTCGGATCGGTTTGTGATCGTCGTCGGAAACGAAGGGTGGCATGGCGGCATCGTTGGGCTCGTCGCGAGCAAGTTGGTCGAAACGTTCAATCGCCCCGCCTATGTCATGGTTTACAATCCCGACACGGGTATGGCGAGAGGATCGGCGCGTTCGATTCCCGGTTTCAATCTGGCCCAAAGCATTCGGGCTCTTCATCCCCTCGTCGAAGGCGGCGGCCACGCCGCGGCGGCTGGATTCTCGGCAAAGCTTGCCGTCGTTGGCGAGCTCGCGGAGGCTTTCAACAACTACGCCAAGGATCATCTGACCGACGAAGACCTAGTCCCCATGGTTACAGTCGACGCCGCGGTCGATGGCGATGAGGTCAACTATGAAACCGTTGATGCTCTCCAACGCTTGGCCCCCTTCGGAAACGGCAACCCAACCCCGGTGTTTTCCATGCGCAACGTTCAGGTTCACAAGGTGAAGCCCACGAAGAACGACCGCATCGCCCAAATGGAAGTTCAGGGCCCCAGCGGTCCCAAAATTTGGGCGACGACCTTCGGCCAGGCGGAACTCGCCAAGAACCTAGGCAAGCCCGAGATCGACATGGTCTTCAAGCCCGAGATCGAAACCTACAACGGTCGCCGGTCCCTGAAGTTCAAGTTGGCGCACATGGAGTGTTCGTCGTCCAGCTAAACTAGAACTTATGGCCCGATTCGAGATTGATGCCGACTACCTTGTCCGCGTGTTGGTGGACCTCCTCAACACGCCGAGCCCGACCGGCTTCACCGATTGGGCAGTCGGATTCGTAGAGCAAGAGCTGTCCGCGATCGGGATCGGCGGAACTCGCACCAAGAAGGGGGCCCTGGTCGCCACCTTGGAAGGAATGCGAGACGACGCGCCGCGCGCCTTGAGTGCCCACATCGACACTTTGGGCGCGATGGTGAAGGAAATCAAGCCAAACGGGAGGCTGAAATTGGTCGCTCTGAATGGCGTTATGTGGCCAACGGTCGAAAGCGAAGGGGTGACGATCGAAACCCGCTCCGGTCAATCGGTTAAGGGGTCGATCGTCTTTGAAAACGGGGCTGCCCATGTCAACAAGGATGCAATCACCGCCGCTCGAACCGCAGAAAACCTCGAAGTGAGGCTCGACGAGCGAACATCCCGTGCCGAAGAAACCCGCTTGCTTGGCATCGATGTCGGCGATTTCGTCCACTTCGATCCTCGAGTTCAGGTGAGCCCGGCCGGATTCATTCGATCCAGATTCTTGGACGATAAAGCGTGCGTGGCCTGTGCGCTCGCCGCGCTGAAGGCGATTCAAGCCGTGGATTACACCCCCGCTCAACGCACGACGCTGCACATCAGCAACTACGAGGAAGTCGGCCACGGCGGGAAGGATGGCCTTCCCGATGATTTGGCGGAACTGGTTGTGTTGGATATGGCGGCACTGGGCAAAGGGCTGCAAGGCGATGAATACCACTGCTCCATCTGCGTGAAAGACTCGTCCGGGCCCTATAGCAAGCCGCTGAGCGACAAGCTGCGAGGCATCGCCGACCGAGCGGGGATTGATTTGATCTCGGATGTCTATCCGCACTACGGTTCGGATGGCTCGGTCTATTGGCGAGCCGGCGGCGGCGCAGAAGTCGCCCTCATCGGGCCGGGAATTGACACAAGCCACGGCTACGAAAGGACGCATATAGACGCCTTAGTAGATACAGCGCACGTGATCGCCGAGTACCTGGTGAGCGAGTAAGGTTTGCATTATCACACTTTTGGTCGTGATTATCACAGTGTCGGATTCCCTTAGTTTGAATCTGAAAACGGGTCATTATCACAATCATAATCACATCACATCCTTTCTCTTATTGCGCCTCTGCGGAACGGTCTTTGAGGCGGATTTCGCCCGGTGCGCTGTCTCTACTATTAGTAGACTTAGAGGCGAAAATTTAACCTCTGCTCATCACTTTGTTGGGGAAAGACGTATTCTGCGGTAGCTGGGTACCCGCCACAGTAAGTTCGGACAGATGTCGACGGTGGGGGCTGGAGTTGACTGTGGCGGTAAGGAGTCACGCAGTCTCGACTCAAAAACCCAAAGCATTCGCGCCAGCCACGGGTTCGCGATCACTTGCTCCTCCTGTCATCGCCCATCATCCGACCTTACCGAGTTATCAGCCGAGGTTCAAAGCGTCACCGTTGTGACCGACCCGGGCAGGGCATCAGCCAATGCTTGAAGGAGCTGGGGCACGCCCTGTTCGTAAGATGAGATGTCCGTACTCTCCGAGCGAATGATGATCAGTCCGAGTGTGCGGCCTGCCCACCTTTGTTGATGTTCGAGGCCGCGGTCGTGGGAAATCAGAACATCGAACTCCGCTTCGATTCGGCTCAGGAGTTCGCCGTTAGATACACCGAACCAAGCTTCTGTGCGCACCGACCGTACGTTGCATTCCACTAACCGCTCCGCGAGCCTAGGGTCGACATTCTCATCGAGGAAAACTCGCTTCACGCCGCTTCCAGATGCTTCAGGAGATCACTCTCGGCAAGGCGAAGCAGGCCGACGATCCGCTCACGCGGGATGTGGGGATAGGTTTCGGAAAAGCTATCCACAGAACCGCCGGTGGCCATCCAGTCAAAGAGATCTTGGACCCGAACCCTGGTTCCCAGAATGCAGGGCGAGCCGCTCATCCGGCCGTCGTCTTGCCAGACGAGGTCCGATACCTTTGTCAGCTTAGCGCGTTCCATTGAATCATTATACGAGCTCCGCCTCCGCACCTTCGCTTTTACTCGGGCGCCACCCGTCGGGGTGAGAAAAATTGTTGACCAGATTTGGCGGTTGCGATGCGATAATAGAGGCAGGAAGACAAAATGGAACCACTTATTCTCAACTTGACCTCAGTCCCCGGCTCGCCCGAGACCTACGTGCTACGCTTGGAGCCGCCAAAGGCACCTGTGGGGAGCGTCGCTGTCACAGTCCATGATCCAAGTGGAGCCGTCGCCATGGCGGGGGCGACGACGCTCGAGAGGTTGCAAGACTTAGTTGCCGAAAACGTGTTCGTTGTCGAATGTGGCGGTGTTACTCTGAGATACGAAGACGACCCGCGGCACGTACCGCGTCGAGACCCCAATCCTTAGCGGTGACCAATTGATCCTAGGAGTCTATACCTGCCCCCGCTCGACGTTGAATGCTTGGGTGTTTATCTGGCCAGTTTGAGACCGCCCCGCGTTGCCTTCGGTTCCACACGAGTTAGTACACGTAGGCGATGAAATGCCCTATTCTCACGCGATCATCACGAGGGCGACCAACCCAAAAACTGCTGCTCCAAACCCCAGAAGCTTGAGGCGATGGGGCATTACTGGATCTCCCATCACGTGCGTGTTTTGACGGGATCCTTGGCAAGAGCCGCTGCCCTCCCACGATCGGCAAGGTCTCGGATGGCGCCTAGGTCGCGCCCAATCGAACTTAAGTCCGTTATGAGCAGTCGCAACGAACTACTCGTGCCAGCATAGCAATGCAGTCCCCTTGGGAGCGGAGTAAGATTCCCCTGGAATTCGCTACAATGAGATTGTACGTGTGCAACAGGGGAAGTGGCGGACTATGGAAATTGAAAATCTATCGAAGATATTAGGACTACTTGGCGAGGCGATGAACGGATTGAGTGAGCTTACAGACCATGCTGATTCGAACCAGCTCAAGTCAGCGATGAGCCATCTGAAAGATGCTATAAACTCGTTAGCACAGTTGGGCGAAGAAATAGAGGAATCTGCTATGCGTTCTTGCCTCGAAGAAGCGCGTTCACACATGCCAAGTCAAACGGACCTTGCTTCGATGGGTGGTGCAATAGACGACATTTTATCATTTATCAGTTGCTGTGAATACGTCCAAGAACTGCTTGAAGAGTATTGGACGCTTCCGCAGCCCTTTCTAGCCCGCCTCAACTCCGCTCGACGATGGCGGGAAGATATTCCGCATCCCGAACCTTCCAAAGAAGTCCTTGAAATCTTGAAGATTTTGGCAATGGATTTTTATACGGAACTGATTAATGCGATTAACACCCTGGATGATCAACCCACGCGGTCCACGTAAAAGGGAGTTTTTGAGACCGACTACGTCGCTCCCTTCCCACTACAGTCGCCGCTCGCCCTCGACCCCGCCTCCAACACGACGGCCTTGCGGTACTGTGGTGGGCTCCCCCAGCCTCCGACGTTGCCCCAAGCCATAATCGGCCCATGGCGAGCGACGATGAATACGTCCGCTGGAGGAACTGCAAGCATCCAAGATCTGCGAGCGGGCGATCGACTATCCGTTGTCTTCAGCCCGGCTGTTCGAGGATTGCAAGTGGACGGAGGACGAAGGAGTGTTGCAGTGCTTGGAGTAGGCTGGGGTGCCCACCACAGCACCGCGGCTGGGTTACAACCGAGAGCGTTGTGAAATCGAGCGGCGACTGCGGTGGGAAGTGGGGACGGAGTCACCACTCCAAACTGGCCAGGCCTTTACTGGCCAACCTAGGGGTGATTTCGACAAATATCAATCGCATCATCCCACGTCAGTTCGCGTTTTCCATAGAACTGTTCAGTATATCTGGGGTTAAGCGACCGGGAAGATTCCAGCAACTGCCTTGCGCAAGCCATCTCCCCATCTGTAGGCGGAGGTGGCTTGAAGGCCATGTAAGCCAGGAGACAGAGGCCAATGATGACCGCGAGCCCAGTGAAGAAGCGGTTTGATCCGCCTCCTCGGCTATAGCCGTCAGGAGGTATTGGGGTGTTCCAAGTGGAATACTGAGCTGAACCGTAGACAGTCGGGGCCGCGACCGTGCTCGGTACCTGAGTATGGCTATACAGTGGCTTTAGGTTGCCCACGATCTCTGATTGAGCGACAAAATCTTGTGGAGTGATGCCCCGCCTGAAGGTCTGGTCCAAGTATGCCCTATCGAACCGGCTTGCGGTCACGGTGCTACTCACAGCTCTCAGAAGAATCTCCACCTCAGCGAACCAATCTCCGAACCCGACAGCGTCGCTGTCAACTGTCTCGGACGGTGCGGCAACGGTCGAAGAGGGCGCATCTGGCGCAGTGGCAGTAGGGATAGCAGCGGTTAGCGCCGCCACGAATGCGCTGCTCGGAACGCCCTGCCTCCAAGCGTCGTAAGCGCTGTTTTCGTCTATCGGCTCAATCGACCCTTTTGCGGGAAGAAGTGCACCCAATCGGCGCACTTCATCCAGCCAGTGTGGAAAGCTCAGCCCATTTACCACTTCTTTGATGCCTCCGTAGCTTGCGCCGGAGCCCATTCTCGTGGCGCCGCAAGGTGGCTGAGGTTACCCCACGTGCCCATGTCGCCTTGTCAGGCAGCTTTGTGTCTCCCACTTAGCTTCAGTCGCACGGGCCCGTGCCACCTCTTGAGGTAGCCTTTCGGATAGCCACCCTGGGGGCGGATCGATTGATCATGGGACATCCCGATGCGACTGGCATTCCAGCGAAGCCGTCAGAAGAGGCGGGCAATGTCGTCCGAGCCGTTGAAACGCCGATGGCCAGGCTTGCAGCCCTGCGGGACCGGGGGACGCTTAGCAGGCTGTTTAGCACTTGAATTTTGGTTTGGGGGGGAGTTGCAACGCATGGTCCGGTTCAAGAGGACTCCGTCACCTCTTCCCACCATAGTCGCCGTCGACCTCCGCATCGCATTCGCTCACGAAAGGCGAGGCACTATGGTGGGTCTCTTACGCCCGATCAGGCTACCCAAGCATGGCAAGACGCCCTCCTCCTCGGTCAGCGACATTCCTCGAACGGACTGGCATACGACCAAGGATAGGCGATTGTGCTTTCGCACAGGCTGGGCGAGAAACCGGATTGAGGAGTCATAGCGGATGCATTCCCAGGACGCGCGTTCCCGACCGGATGGGCACACCCCGAAACGAGCGCATCCAGAGGGAGCGGCCATCTTTGCTCGCCTCCCGCAGACGCCGCCTGATCCAGGGGTTGGCTTCCAGCAGTAGCTCGCTCGCCGACCGACGCTTGAAGCCCTGCATTGCTCATCTCCATGTGAAATGGGGGGCTCGGCCGTTAGCACCAGGCCCAACGGGCCGGAACTCTGTAGCCCAGGCCGAAGGCCTGGGAATGGCCGCCCCCATTTAGCCCTGAAGGGGCGAGATACAATCCGATCCGCTCTCCGCAGTTGACACAAATGTTGTGTGGGATTGGAATAAAGATTCCGCCCTTTCAGGGCTAGGCAATCGGCGACCTTTCCCAGGCCTGCGGCCTGGGCTCTAGGATGGTGGCCCTTCGGGCCGTGGGGGCTGCGACTGAATCAGGAGCCGACCGTTGCTCGCGCTCATAGTGTCTCGTCTCCAAGCTCATCTCGCAAGGCCCCAGGTCGCCATCTGTCCTCAAATTGAGAAGAGGACCGAAAATCGGTCCCCGAGCAAGAATCGTTTAAGGTCGAGTTTACGGAATCGTGCGTTCGTACACGAGGATATCTCCACGGGTAACTACGCCGCCCCACTCGAATACGCGGTTCGTCACGTTAGCCACGAACCGAACCCG
>JBKJJL010000330.1:0-3806 GCA_046597875.1 Fimbriimonadaceae bacterium
ACCGACGAGCAGCGAAGTGCCTTCCTGGCCGAGCACAAAATTGGCTACATTATCGCCCCCGTCCCGGACGCTTTTCCCGAAATCGTTCAGCTCAATGAGGGCCAGCCCTTGGCTGACGTTCGATCCTTGGGAACCATCGTTGTAGATGGCAGCCAGTTCGTGCTCATTAAAGTCAGTCCTTAGCCATCGCCTTGGCCATGGCCGCCGCAATGACCATGGAGAGACCGAAGAAGACGAGCGTTCCGGAACCTACTGCCACCCAGATCATGATGTTGTCCGTCACAGGCGCAACCATTTCGGGCACCTGGGTTCCGATAAGGAACGCGGCCAAAAGTGTCGCCACCGCTGACAACCCGTAGGCAGCCGCGATCCGAGGTTTTTGGAGATTGCCGGCAAGACCGATGAAAGTCAACCCCACTGACATGACGATAAGTCCAACAACTAGCGATTGGCCACGCCAGTTTAAGCAGAAGGCAAAACCAAGCCAGGTAAGAACCGCCCCAAAAAGAGCGAGTGCAATACCTGGCACGATGGGCTTCACGAAATGATTATGAATCGCTGGTGCCTGGCGGATGCATTCCCCGCGTCCCCCGTTCCTCCCGTTCCTCCCTCCCCCCGCGGTAACCTACCCAGCCATGCACCGACTCCACACGCCCTTGCCCAAGGTTGGAATCCGCCCCACGATTGATGGACGCTATGGCGGCGTTCGCGAGTCTTTGGAAGGGCCGGTTATGGCGATGGCCCAAGCTACCGCGAACCTGATTTCCACCCTCCGACACGCCAGCGGCGAGCCCGTCGAATGCGTCATCGCAGACGGCCCTATCGGGGGAGTTGCCGAAGCTGCCGCGTGCGCGGACAAGTTCCGTCGAGAGAACGTGGGGCTTTCCATCACCGTCACGCCGTGCTGGTGCTACGGATCCGAGACGATGGACATGGATCCTCTCATCCCAAAGGCCATCTGGGGTTTCAACGGGACCGAACGCCCAGGCGCGGTGTATCTGGCGGCGGCGCTGGCGGGGCACACCCAGAAAGGATTGCCCGCATTCGGAATCTACGGGCGAGACGTACAAGACGGGGGCGATAACACCATCCCGGACGACGTCAGCGAGAAGCTCCTCCAGTTCGCCCGAGCCGGCATCGCCGTCGCCACCATGCGCGGAACCAGTTACCTCGCCATGGGGGGAGTGAGCATGGGCATCGCAGGCTCAATCGTCGACCAAAATCTCTTCGAGCGGTTCTTCGGAATGCGCGTCGAAACCATCGACATGTCAGAGTTCCTTGGCCGAATGGAGAAAGGCATTTACGATCCTGTCGAGTTCAAAAAGGCCCTCGCCTGGGTAAGGGAGAACTGCCCCGAAGGAGCCGACCTCAATGGCTCGCCCAAGAGTCGCGAAGCGAAAGACAAGGACTGGGAGACGTGCGTGAAAATGGCCCTCATCGCGCGCGATCTGATGGTCGGCAATCCCAAACTGGCAGACCTCGGCTTCCGAGAACAAGCGCGGGGACACAATGCCCTCGCCAGCGGATTCCAAGGCCAGCGCCAGTGGACCGACTATTTCCCGAACGGCGATTTCCTGGAAGCCATCCTCACCACCTCCTTCGATTGGAACGGGCTGCGCCAACCCTTCATCGTCGCCACCGAAAACGACGCCCTGAACGGGATGTCCATGCTCTTTGGCCATCTCCTCACCGGCTCCGCGCAGCTCTTTAGCGACGTGCGCACGTACTGGAGCCCCGACGCGGTGAAAAGGGTCACCGGCCACACCCTCACCGGCCGCGCGGAAAGCGGAATCCTCCACCTCATCAACTCGGGCCCCTCCGCTCTGGATTGGACCGCCGAAGCCGATGGCCGCGTGAAGCCGTGGTGGGAAATGACCCAGGCCGACGCCGATAGGTGCCTCAAAGCCACCCGATGGTGCCCGTCCATCCTCGAATACTTCCCCGGCGGAGGCTATTCCACCGATTTCACCACCCGCGCCGAGATGCCGGTCACGATGAGCCGATTGAACTTGGTAGGAGGCCTCGGCCCCGTCCTCCAAATCGCGGAAGGCTGGACGGTTCAGCTTCCCGCCGCCGTTCACGAAGCGCTCGATGCGCGCACGAATCCGACGTGGCCAACCACGTGGTTCGCGCCGAATCTCACCGGAGAGGGCCCCTATCAAGACGCGTACACGGTGATGAATGCCTGGGGCGCGAATCACGGAGCAATCGCCTATGGGCATATCGGGCAAGACCTCATCACCCTCGCCGCGATGCTCCGGATTCCGGTGGATATGCACAACGTTCCCGAAGAAGGCGTGTTCCGCCCGTCAAGCTGGACCCGATTCGGAGCCACAGACCCCCAAGGCGCCGACTACCGAGCCTGCGCCACCTACGGCCCCCTGTACGGGTAGCGCGTCCTTTTCCCGAGGGACTGATTGCACCCCTTGACTCTCAACCACGGTTCATAGTTCACACTCTTTTTCATGCGGATCGGCGAACTTGCCAAACAGGGCGGAATCAGCGTCAGTACCGTGCGCTTCTATGAAACGCAGGGCCTGATGCCCAAGCCCGAAACCAGAGAGTCCGGCTACCGGGAATACCGAGCCGAAGACCTCGAAAGGCTCAGGCTCATCGTCTCCGCCAAGCGCCAGCGATTCCCGCTCGGCCTCATCCGCACCGTGCTTTCTGCCCTCGATAACGAACCCAAACCCTGCGAAGACATCGCGGAGATCGTGAAGGACAGAATCAAGACCATCGGCCGCGAAATCAGCGACCTCCAGCGCTTGCAAACCCATCTCAAGGGCCAACTCGAAGCGTGGGAACGGGGCACCCTCCCCAAAGCCGAATGCCTCTGCGCGATCCTGCAAACGAACGCGCTAACCGCAAAAACATAGGATAGAACAATGACAAAAATCGAAGTATTCATCGCCGGCTGCCCCCTCTGCGACGAGGCGGTCAAGACCGTCCGCGAGACGGCATGCCCCAACTGTGAAATCACCGTCTACGACTTGCGCGAGGGCTGCGAAACCATGGAGTGCCGCGAAAAAGCCAAGGCCTACGGCGTCACCCGCGTCCCCGCTGTCGTCGTCGATGGCAAGCTCTGCTCGTGCTGCGAAGGAAGCAAGGTGAACGCCGACGAACTGCGCGCGGCAGGCGTAGGCCGAGGCTAACGAAATCGCTCCCTGCTCCTCGGCCCCGACAAGGGAGGGGGCAAAGCGGTGAAGGTTCAGACGGAGAACTTGTTCGAGAATGAATAACTTGGGCGAAGGGTTCTGGAACTCCCCTTCTCACCTCCCAGGGGGATGAGGGGTGGCTCTCGCCGGGTCTTTGCTTCCGACGCAAGGGTAACCAGGGCCCAACCCTCACCCCGGACTTCGTCCGACCCTCTCCCTTGGGAAGGGTGAGGGTTTCTCAATGCGCGTTGTATGAACCTCTCCGCCGCTTGTGTGTGCTACCACATCGCCTGTTTGTAATATCTTATCGCATGTTTTGGTCATATTTTCGCTTGTTTATGTCATCTCATCGCTTGTTTGGCACGCCACATTGCTTGTTTATGTCACATTACCAATGCGAGGACAAGAGACAAGCGAAGATGGTTTGCATATATTAGGAAGAGTGGTATATTCTTGCCAATGAGAGCATTCGGTAAGCGACGGAGGACTTGAAACAAACGCCCGAGCGCTCTCGTCTCTACAAATGAGGAGAGAATAACATGCCTATAACCAGTATTCCAACCTACGTGACCACGGCGGATGCCTTTATCGAGCACTGGGCGAGCGTGGAGCTTGCCACCGAGGCGGCTTTTGTGCTTCAGGGAGGCATGA
>JBKJJL010000113.1:0-2738 GCA_046597875.1 Fimbriimonadaceae bacterium
AGCTGCGACCGTTGCGACCTTTGCGTGATGCTTTCCCCCCGCGATCCCAAGGTCGGCCGCCCGTCCTTGCGCCATACTTTCCCAAGTGCGCCTTCCCCGTTTCAACTCGGCCTTGCTTACGACGATGTTGATCTGGGGATTCAATTTCGTTGCCCTTAAGCTTGCTCTGGAGGAAATGTCCACTCCCGCGGCGGCTTTGTTGCGGGGTCTGCTCATGTACGGCGTGCTGATCGGCGTGTGCCGGGCCGCTGGGCACCATCCCTTTAAGTTTCCTCCTGCCACGTTCGTTCGGATCAGCCTTCAAGGATTCCTTGCGATGGGGCTGTACATGGTCCTCTTTGTTGGCGGAATGCATGATGCCTCGCCCGCGGAAGGCGCGATCTTGCTCGGATGCTCGCCGCTTTTCACCCTCCTTATCGCCTGCATTGCCCGTCAGGAGCAGTTCAAGTGGAGCATCCTCGGAGGCACCATCGTCGCGTTCTCGGGGGTTGCGTTGGTCGTTAGTTTCTCACACGCCGCGCAGGTTCGCGGCGGGCTCTTGATTGGGCACGGATTGCTTCTCGCCTCCGCGCTCGTCTGGGCTTTGGCGACCGTGGTCAGCAAGCCCATCGTTTCGAAAGTGGACCCGCTTCACATGTTGACGCTCTCGATGCCCGGCGGCTTGCTGGCGCTCTTGCCCTATGGACTTCCCGACCTGCTCACGATGAACTATGCCCACGTTTCGATGACCGGGTGGGCGATGATGGGCTATTTCGCGTTCTTGGCGGGCGTCTTGGGATTCATCCTTTTTTATCGAGGCGTGCGCGAGGTCGGCGCGGCGGGCGCGATGCTCTATCAGTATCTAGTAGCTCCAATCGCGGCCCTTTCGGGCTTTCTCATCATGAAAGCCCCCTTCCACTTGATGCAGTTCGTCGGCCTCTTAGTCGTCCTCGCGGGAGTCACATTGGCGAATCTCGCGCGTCAAAAGCACGAATCCTCTCCAGTTTCTGTAGAATAGCAAGAGATGATCCGGCAACGACTTCCCAAAGTCGTACTCATTTTCCTTCCAGGAGTTTGACGAGCTTGGCGTACTTCTTACGCCGGGCGACGTCGAGAGCGGTCTCGCCCAGCCGGTTCTTGGCGTTTCGGTTGGCCCCTTTGGAGAGCAGGAATTTCACCGCATCCACGTTGTCCGGCTTCAGAACTGCGCTCAGCAGGGGAGTGTCCCCGGAGCGGCCCACGAGTTCAAGTTTGGCCCCGTATTTGAGTAGGATCTTCATTTTGCCCACCATGTTGTTGTAGGCCGCAAGGTGGAGGGGATTACCTGAGCCCAAAGTCCAACCTTTGCAGACGACATTGGGATCCTCGCCATACTCCAGCAAGAGTCGAACGCACTCGTCCTCGTTGTAGAGGATGGCGTAGTAGATGGGGCGCCATTCGATGCTCTGGGTTTCTGGATCGTCTCCGTCCCGCTTGTCACCACGCTCGAGAAGGAACTTCAGCACACGAGGATTTGAAAACTGGGCAGCGTAGCCGATCAACGGATCTATCGTCAGGCCACGCTTAACGAATAGCTTCAGGATTTCAACTTTCTTATCCTCATTTTTGCGCTCAAGCAATGTGAAAACCGTCGGCTTCATAAAGCGCTGCCCACCATCCAAGCTACGCTTGACCGCTGCGTAGTCCAGCCGCTGAACCGCCGAGTTGAAAGCGCGATCAGTTGCATTCTCACGGTATTCGGACTGCTGCCCCTGATGAGTTGCGAACAATAGCGCAAGAAGAATCATTCTGCGCCTCCAGAAGGCAGATACCAGACTCCACTCTTTGATAGAAGGAAGTTTGTGGGTAAAGTCGCCGCGCCTGCGTTGGCCACGAGAACCTTGACAACAAAATTGGTCGAACCATCGGGTACAAAGATGTATTGTGGACTACTACGAAACTGGAGTAAGTCGAACGAGTTCATGTAGTCGAATGCGTGCCCAGCGATGTCCTTGCAGGGATACTTGGGCACGGCGGGAGTCTCAGGGCCGCTTGGATCAACGATCTTCGCTGCGCCGGCATACTTCCGTCGGGCGTCACTCGTGCCGGTGTTGCGACTTCGCAGGCTAACCTTTAGCCAACCGCCAGGAGAGTTCGCCTTTGCGCGGAGGGAGTACAGCAAGTCAGCTCCATAGCACCCCTTGTTTCCGATTCCATGCGGATCGTTGAGCGGATTCGATACGAACTGCTGCTCTTCAGTGCCGCCATTCTCGCAAATGCCATGCTGTTGGTAGGTCACCTGACCAATGCTAAAGGTTGCGTCGTATACACTGCCGTCCGGCTGTTTGAGCTCAATCTTGCTGTAGGGCCACCACCCTCGCGTGTGTTCAAGGTGCGAACCGCCAGGGTCTTGAGGCGGAGCTACGGCATCCGAAAATGCACCCCACGAAGCCGAATCCGTGGCAACCACTCGTAGGTTCAGCGTCGCGGAAACGCTAACGGTGAATTCGAAGACGCTCGCAACCAAGCAGCCAACCCCGCTGACTTTCGGCGTTGCCGTCCAGGTTGCAATCGCGACCTCGGCACCCAAAGCGGGAATGCTCTGACTCGCCGCAACAACTGGGAGCGCCTGATAGAGTTGTGCATGCGCGAGACACATGCCGACCGTAAGAATATCTTCGAAGTTTCCAACGTAGCTCATTCCTCGAATGTCGGTAATCGTGCCGCCTGTGAGACATCCGATGCGCAGCGAAAGGGCTAGAGTACGGTCGGTGAAGTCG
>JBKJJL010000176.1:0-3548 GCA_046597875.1 Fimbriimonadaceae bacterium
CAGTTTGAGCCAGAAGTCCAAGCCGAGATTTGGGACCTCGCCGAGGAAGTGAAGCAACATGGATGAAGTACAAGATATCGAAACCTTAAAGCAGCGATACGAGAAAATGAGCCACAAGAAGACGGAGGCGGAGACTTTGCTTCGCACCGCGCAAGCCGAACTTGATCGACTCCAAATCGAAGCAAAAGAGCGATTCGGCACCGACGATTTGGAACAGTTGAAGGCAAAGCTGGCCGCGATGGAGTCTGAAAATCTGAAGCGGAGGCGCGAGTATCAGACCCTGCTAGATGGCATCGAGCGCGACCTGAAAGCGGTGGAGGCGCAGGTCGAAACGCCTTGAAATCTCCGGCCTTTGAAGAACTCCCGATTCCCTCGCCTGCGGGCGCAAGACAGCGCGTAGCCATGCTACGGGGAAAACGCGACGCAACCCAGGCCGGAATCCAACAAGACGCGAAACAGCTCTCGGACGCCCAAGCCTATGGCCTCCTCGCTCCCCGTGTCGAGGCCGCGCTTGAAAAACTGAGCCAAGAGCTCTTCACAAACGTCGTCCACGAGTTAGAGCGCGAACTCTCCCGCGCTCTGGAAGACGTTCTCGGCCAGCCGCTCCAGTTCAAAGTCGACACCGAATGGCAGCGAAGCGCCGCCGCGATCAAGTTTTCGATTCAACGCGAGGGTCAAACCGAAGACATCATGCGCGGGCAGGGCGGCTCTGTCATCAATGTCCTCTCGGTCGGCCTGCGAATTTTCGCGCTTCTGACTCTTGACCCCAAATCAAATCGTCGTTTCCTCGTCCTCGACGAACCTGACGCGTGGCTCCGGCCCGACATCGTGCCGAACCTGGTCAAGATTATTTACGAAGTGACGAGACGATTCGGATTTCAGGTGATTCTCGTGAGCCATCACGAGGTGAGCATGTTCGAAGCTTTCGCGGACAAGGTGTATCGCTTCCATCCCAGACCCGACGGCTCGGTCGCCGTTAGGCAGCTCGGAGAAGACCCGAATGTAGTCGACGGCGCAGTTCCCGAGCCGCCTCCCATCCCCGGAACCCTCGACCTATAGAGAGACGCTGCGAGGGAGGTGTCACGCAGAGACGCAGAGGGGCGCAGAGAGGGAGGGGAACTGTCGACGCAGAGGACGCAGAGAGGCGGGAGGACTTGGAAGCGAGGTCGTGAGGGCGACGACCTATGAGCGTACGTCCAACGATATTTTAGAGCCCGAGCTGGGCTAATGTTCGAGAAAAACCCCCACCCTTGACAATTTCTCTGCGTCCCCTGCGTCCTCTGCGTCTCTGCGTGATTCTCCCCTACCTCTCCCGCGTTCGAAATAAAAACGCTGCCGTTCGAAAAAATGAACGCCTACACCCACCCAACCCCTTGCAAGCAAAAACAATTTCATGTAAACTCTCGTCCACTATGGCGACCAAAACTCCGCCCACCAGTTCAGACAAAGAGCGCGCGCTCGATTCGGCCGTTTCCCAGATTGAAAAGGCCTTCGGCAAAGGGGCCATCATGCGGCTCGGCCAAGGCGAACGAGAGGTTATCGACTCGATTTCCACAGGCTCCCTTAGCCTCGACATTGCCCTCGGAATCGGCGGCCTTCCCCGGGGTCGGATAACGGAAATCTACGGCACGGAATCGAGCGGAAAAACCACCCTCGCTCTCCACGTGATCGCCGAAGCCCAGCGTAAGGGCGGACTCGCGCTGTTCGTAGACGCCGAGCATGCGCTGGACGTTGAATATGCGCGCACATTGGGGGTCGACGTAGACAAACTCTACATCTCGCAACCGACGACGGGCGACGAAGCCCTTGAGATCATGGATGCAGTTATCAAATCCGGAGCGGTTGACGTGGTCGTGCTCGACTCGGTCGCCGCGCTGGTTCCGAAAGCCGAAATTGAAGGCGAAATGGGCGACACTTTTGTTGGTCTCCAAGCGCGAATGATGTCGCAGGCGCTCCGCAAACTCGGCGGCAACATCAGCAAATCCAACACGATCGCCATCTTCATCAACCAGCTTCGCGAAAAGATCGGCGTGATGTACGGCAATCCGGAAACGACCCCCGGAGGTCGTGCGCTGAAGTTCTGGGCGTCGGTCCGATTAGAAGTAAGGCGAGGAGACGCGATTAAGAACGGAACTGAGCAAATCGGAGCCCGGACAAAGGTGAAGGTCGTGAAAAACAAGGTCGCTCCCCCCTTCCGAAATGTCGAGTTCGACATGATTTTCGGTCGAGGTATCTCCCGTTCGGGAGACCTGCTCGACGTTGCTACGACTCGCGAAATCATCACCCGGGCCGGCACGTATTACAACTACGGCGACATCCGGCTCGGCCAAGGTCGGGATAACGCCCGAACCTATTTGGACGAGCACCGGGACACATTTGATGAGATTGATGGCAAGGTGAGAACAGACTTTGCCGCAGAACGAGCCCTGGCTCGGGTTCCCCTCGATGTCTCTCCCGAAGAAGAGGATCCGGGCGACGAGTAAGCCGAAATCTGCGCTGCATCAGGCGATGGCTTGGCTTCAAGGTCGGGAGTATTTTCCGGAAGAATTGCGTGCTCGACTGATTGCCGCCGAATGGCCACTGGCTGAGGTTGAGGCGGCGATGGAGTTGCTCATAGAGAAGAAACTCGTGAGCGAGAAGCGGGCTTTGGATTCAGTTTTGCACGCGCGAACCGGAAAACGTGCGGTTGGCCGCGCCAAGTTGCAATGCGAACTAGAGCGGCGGGGCGCACCATCCGTGGAGCTTCCCAGCGACGAGCAAGAGATCGCCAACGCGGTTGAACTGGTAAATGCCAAGTACCCAAATGGAGCCGAGGTTCCAAAGATGGCCCGCTTCCTCGCCTCGCGAGGTTTCGAGGAAGAAACAATTTCGTCCGTGATTGATCGGCTGGGGCTCGCGTGAATTGGCCCGCGATTTGGTACGATCCTGCGCCCAAGTACGCAATCGCTCGGATTGCGTTGGTGCCCTTTTCGTGGCTGTACGCGCTGGGTTGGTCGGGCTATAGGGCGATTTATGACCTGGGATTGAAGCGCGCAAAAGCCCCTTACTCGCCGATCCTTTGTATCGGAAATCTGACTGTTGGAGGGAGCGGAAAGACCCCCTTAACCGTATTCGTCGCCAAGACTTTGCTCGAAATGGGACACGGGGTTATCGTGAGCTGCAGCGGTTACGGCGCGCCGAAATCGGAAGGGGCGACTCTGGCCCCCGATGGCCCTCTGGACCCGAGGGAATGGGGAGACGAACCCGCGCTCTTGAGGAATCTGCTTCCCGATGTGCGCCTCATTGTCGGTCGCGCCCGGGTCAAAGCGGCCGAACTAGCCAACACCACAACACCTCAACACCTCAACACCGTGCTCCTCCTGGACGACGGATTCCAGCACCTCCCCCTTCAAAAAACCGCGAGTATCCTCATCGATCCGCCGAGTGCGAACCACTTTTGTCTGCCCGCCGGGCCTTATCGGGAGCCCCATTCGAACTTGCGCCGGGCCGAGCTTCTGCTAGGTGCGGGCCGCTCTACAGATTTCCAGCTCGTTTCAAGCATCACCGGT
>JBKJJL010000255.1:0-30702 GCA_046597875.1 Fimbriimonadaceae bacterium
GGAAACATTGGCAAACCAGCGGCGTCGCCAGAGGTCCATCCCGCTGGTCGCATGACGTTTGAGTTTAGGTCAAACTTAGCGCCGTTCGCGGCCTGCCAGACTCCGCCGGAGAGCTTCTTCATCTGCCAAGTCTCGTACAGGTTGCCGTTCCCCGGTTGAACCATGAGGCCGTGGCGATCGCCGCCCCAGTTGTTCACGTCCCGTTGCCATTGGTCCATCGTTTGACCCTCGGTGTTGATGGGCCAGAGTTCGATCGGCTGGTTCGCGGGGATCGGATAAGGCCCGGGATCCGACTCGTCGGGATACTCGAAAAACGTCAGCGGAACGAGCGCCTGATTGTTCGGCAGGAGCACGTAGTTCATCTCGTAAAACCCGCGAAGCTGCCTGCGGTCGGAGGCGAGTTCGCTCCGGATCATCGCGATCATCGCGGCGGAGTTCCCGAGAAGGGGGCGATTCGTGATGACCTCGTTCCACGCGCTGTTCCGAGGGAAAATCTGCATCGTCGAAAGGATCGCGTCCGCCTGCGGCGTATTGAACAGCGTCGCGACGGTCGGTACCTGAAGGGCCCCCAGGATGCGCCCGGCATGGTCAATGCGCTCGGCGTGGCTGACGGCGGTAAGGCCGAGGATGGTGAGGAGGGCGAGCCGTCTCATAGTGTTACGACGAGATTGTTCCGCCTGGATGTTCGTAAAGTACCCCGCAAGTTGCGGGTTCGATTGATCTGTCCCGAATCAAGCATTAAAGCCAAACGCCCTATGTGTTAATACCAACGCCACTCTCCGTTGTTGGAGCCAACGGACAATCCATTGGTGCCAACCCATTTTCCGTCCATGGTGCAAGCCGGTAATGGACTGGTGTCCAAGACGCCAGCTCTCGCTCGGGAAGCCTGGATTCAGATCGGCGTCGCAATGACCGCGGAGTACATCGATGCCGCGCGCAGCTGCGGCTGCGGGCGTACCTGAGATCCGTCCACATCACCGGCCATTCGGCCCGTCGTCAGCGCGGTCACGGTTCCATTTGTCGATTTTTTGCGTATAGGCATATAGTTTATGAGCACAGAACACGAGGGCATCGGGCCAGGCCCCATCGCGCCTGAGAAAATCTTCTCCAACTTGCAGGCGCAAGGTTCAACCGCCCAAGGCCCGTTCGCGCGTGTGGCGGCGGATCTCACCCAAGGGGTTTTTCCTGAGCTGGCTGACGCAATCATAAAATGCACTACGCCCATCCTTAAGAAATGGCGCGAAGCGAGTTTCAAGGCCATGCCCGACCTTGATGAGTACACGATTACCGAGTTTGAGGATGGGGTTGCGGCGGTATTGCACGCCTCCGCCGACGCATTGCGAACTCAGGACCCCCAGGCTTTGCTCGGCGTTATGAACCAAGCGCCAGAACACGGTGTTGACCGCTTCCTACAAAAGTACACGTTGCTAGATCTGCTTGAAGAAGTTCGCATTCTGCGGGGTGTCCTCATCGTCGCACTCGCGGAGGAGATCGGGCGCCCGCTTCAGGTCGGTGAAACGGCGAACTTCCACGCGATTTTCGACCTTATCATTCAGCAGGGCGTGATGAAGTTGGTCCAGTTGAAAGAGGACGACCAGGATGTGTCCGAAGCGACCATGCGCCGGATAAACGAAGCGTTGGTCACTTCAAACGACCGCCTACTCCAGCTTGCCGAACAAGCGCACGAGGCCCAAGAGGCCTCGCACGAAAGCGAGCTGCGGTACCGTGCTTTTCTGGCAGCGAGTTCGGACGTAGTGTTTAAAATGAGTTCCGATTGGGTTACGCGGTTTCCGCTTGATGGCAGGGGCTTTGTTACGGCTACGGAGCAGGCGAGCACGAATTGGATGGAAGAATACGTCTATCCGGAAGATCAGCCGCGGGTGATGGCGGCCATCAACGATGCGATCCGGACGCAGAGACTTTTCGAAATGGAACATCGGGTCCGCCGCGCGGATGGGACGGTCGGCTGGACATCTTCGCGGGCTGTTCCGCTGTTGAATGACCGTGGCGAGGTCGCGGAATGGTTCGGCGTTGCGAGTGATATCACCGAGCGCAAGACGTCGGAAGATTTGCTACGACGAAACCATGACACCTTCTTCAATCTGATCGAGAACGCCCCCTTTGGGCTGTATATCGTGAGCGCGGATTTTCACCTGCTTCAGGTCAGCCGCGCTTCGCAAGACATTTTCGCGAACGTTCGACCGTTGATCGGTCGGGACTTTTCCGAAGTTTTGCGCACAGTATGGGCAGAGCCATTTGCCAGCGAGGCGATCGGCCGCTTCCAGCACACGCTCGCCACCGGCGAGCCTTACCACGCGCCCAACACCACCCAGCCGCGGGGCGACATTGCGGAAGTCCAGTCAAACGACTGGAAAATCGAGCGCATCACCCTCCCTGACGGGCAGCACGGGGTGGTGTGCTACTTTTACGACATCAGCGAGCGCATTGGAGCTCAGGAAAAACTGCGCGAAAGCGACGAGTTTAGCCGCAGTATTATCGAAAGTAGCCCCGACTGCATCAAAGTTCTTGATCTTGAGGGGAAGCTGTTGTCCATTGAATGCGGTCTGGAGTTGCTAGGAATCGAGGATGTCGAGCAATTTTTGAACACCTCGTGGATCGAGTTCTGGAGTGGCGAGCATCGTGTCGCAGCGCGTGCGGCAGTCGAGGCGGCAGCGGCGGGCGGGACGGGAAATTTCGTCGGATTCTTCCGCACGCTCCGAGAGGAGGCTAAATGGTGGGACGTGGCGATCACGCCGATTCTCGATTCGGTCGGAAAGCCAGTTCGTCTGCTAGCCGTTTCTCGCGACGTAACCGAGCGCAATGAGATCGAGGAGGCTTTGAAGGAATCGGAGGTCCGATATCGCCGGCTGTTCCAATCCGCCAAGGATGGCATTCTTATCCTAGATGGCGTCAACGGCAATATTATTGACGCAAACGATTTTCTTGCCGAACTTGTGGGTGTGGATGCAAGCGAACTTTTAGGAAAAAACCTATGCGACGTTGGCATTTTCCCGAAGGTCGATGATTGCGATGCAATGACCCTCGAGCTTAGCCGCAGTGGCTATGTGCGGCACGAACAACTTCCCTTAACGGACCAAAACGTTGTCGTGGAGCTTATCGCGAACACTTACGAAGTAGACGGCAAGCTCGTGGCCCAGTGCAACGTGCGAGACGTGACGGATCGGGTCGAGTTGGAGCGTCTCGTTCAAAAGCAAACCCGTGCTCTCGAAGAGGAATCTCGTCGCAAGGATGAGTTCTTGGCCATGCTCAGCCACGAACTTCGCAATCCCTTGGCACCGGTCGCATCGGCGCTCCACTTACTGAAAATTCACGCAACGAACGAAAGCCCAATCCAGTCGCAAGCCCGTGAAGTTATTGAGCGTCAGGTGGGCAACCTCACCAAGCTGGTGAGCGATCTCATGGAAGTCTCGCGAGTCATCAGTGGCCGGATTCGGCTCGATATGCGTCCGGTGGACATCAAGAAAACCGTTGATCACGCGCTTCAAACCGTGGGTCCCCTGATTGAGAACCGCAAGCACTCGGTGTCGCTCGTTTATTGCTCGGATCATTTGTGGGCCGAGGCAGATCCGACACGTTTGGAGGAGGTTCTTGTAAACTTGCTTGGAAACGCCGCCAAGTATACGCCCGACGGCGGCGCAATTGAGGTGGCCTGCGAACTCCAGCAGGATTACGCCCTAGTGAGAGTGCGCGACAATGGCGTCGGAATCGATAAGGAGCTCCTGCCTTGCATCTTTGATCTGTTCACGCAAGCGGATCGCTCATTAGACCGGTCTGCGGGAGGACTGGGCATCGGCCTGAGCATTGCCCACCGGCTGATGGAAATGCATGGAGGAACACTTGAAGCGCATAGCCCCCCACCTGGGCACATGAAGGGCAGCGAGTTCGTGGTGCGATTGCCGCTCATAGCCGCACTTGCACCTGAAGTTGTACAACCACCGGTTAGCAATGTGGTGCGCCCCGCCAACTTACGCGTCCTGATGGTGGACGATAACATCGACCTGGTGGCTATCGTGACAAAGATCCTCCAAGCGAAGGGTTACGATGTGCAGTGCGCCTACAATGGGATGGACGGGCTGGCACTCGGCCTGCAGTGGCGTCCCGACATAGTGCTTCTGGACATCGGACTTCCCGGCCTAAGCGGCTATGAGGTTGCCCGAAGTTTACGCGCCGACTCCCGCGCAGCAATGAGGTTGATCGCCTTGACGGGGTACGGGCGCGACGCTGACATCGCCTTAGCGCACGAAGCTGGATTCGACGGTCATATGACCAAGCCGTTCAATTTTGACGAGCTCGAGAAGCTAATGTCGGCCGAAGCGGCCCTGACCTCCTGATATTGCCCAGCAAGGTCACCGCCCTGGTCCGAGACCAAGGAAATCCTGCCAGTTTCGGACGTCACCCGAATGTCTTGCTTGTTCAATCAGATCGAGGTCAAGGTCGGCGACCGCCATTCCGGCCCGGTTCAGCGGAGTTTCTGCAAGGATCGCGTTCTGAGGAAAGGGTGGTATCGACGGGGCGATGATGGCGCTTGACCCAAAAGTAGACGGCACGGGCTCTCCGCCAAGCGTTCCTACCAAGGCAGCGTGGACGACAAAGATTTGGTTCTCCAAGGCGCGGGCGAGGGAGCTCCAACGAACGCGTTGATGCCCGTGCTGAGTCTCTGTGTACGCGGGGACGCAGAGGACTTGGGCTCCGCGCAGAGCGAGCGGGCGAACCAGTTCGGGGAACTCCGCATCGTAACAAATGGCGACTGCTATTGGCCAGGCGCGAACTGCCGCAGGCTGTGAGTCGCCGGCGGTGAGGCCCCATTCGTCCGCCTCCCATCGGGTGAGAATCCGCTTTTCGATGCGGACTATGTCAGAGGGCGAGACGATTGCGCAGACGTTCCGGTTGTTCTCGATGTGCGTTCCGCCGACAATGGTGAGCTCGAACTGATTCGCAAGAGCTTGCAAGAGGCCGACGTACTGCTCGGCGCGATCTTCAAGGCGACGCGGGATGTCCCGCGATTCTAAAGGCAGTTCAGGGGCTAGCAGCTCTAGAACGAGGAGTTCGGGAAGGACAACGAGATCGGCCCCGGCACCCTTCGCCTTGCGAATCCATGCGCCCAAGGACCGGTAGAACGCGAGCGCGTCTGCGGATTGGCGGACTTGATAGGAGATTGCAGCAACTCGCATCTGATGTGAGCTAACAGCTTACCGCTGGGCTGGCAAAGTACACTCCCGAAACCGATGACCTTGCGCGAGGTGCTGCATGCCCATATTCCGACGCTGACCGAATCGAGTACGGTTCGCGATGCGGTCGACAAGATGGACATCTATCAGTTTCCCGCGCTTGTCATCGTGGATGCCGACAAGAAGCCGATTGGGGTCATCACCGAAGGCGATATCGTTCGGGCGGTGAGTTTAGGAGAAAACCTGGCCGGGCTCGCGGATGAGCCCGCGGTGATGCTCGGGACCCACCAGCCAACCGTCTTGCCCGCCGACACCGAAATCTCCGAGGCCTTTCACCGCATGCGTATGAGCGGCCTCACCATCCTGCCGGTCACGGATGACGACCGCTTAGCTGGCATTGTGCTGCGCGTTGATCTCATGCAGGCGATGCTCACCGATTTGGCCGAAAAGCTTTAGGAACTTAACGATGATCAATGAAGGCGATGTTTTCCCCGAGTTCTCCCTCACCGACCAGAACGGTGTACCCGTCACCCGCGAATCTTTGAAGGCAGCCAAGACAATCGTGTTCTTCTATCCGAAGGACGACACCAGCGGATGCACGATTGAAGCGTGCGAATTTCGTGATTCGATGCCCAACTTTGAAGGAGTAACTGTCATCGGCGTGAGCCCGGATTCGGAAACATCTCACCTGAAGTTTATCAAGAAGTTCGACTTGAACTATCGGCTGTTAGCCGATACCGAGAAGGCACTGGCCCAGGCCTGCGGGGTTTGGGTGGAAAAGTCCATGTACGGTAAGAAATACATGGGAGTAGCCCGAACTACATTCCTTTTGGATGAGAATGCGCTGGTTTTGAAGATCTGGCGTCAGGTTAAGCCAGAAGGTCACGCGGAGGAAGTTCTCGCCGCCATCAAGGCTCATCCAAGTAAACTTCTGAGCTAGATGGGCAACAAATCAACGGCTCCTGCCATTCGCGCAATGAAGGCGGCGGGAAAGCCTATTGTCTGTGTCACCGCATACGACGCCGTTACCGGGGGGTTGGCCGATCAGGCGGGCGTGGATGTCATTCTTGTCGGCGACTCCGTCGGTAATGTCGTCCTTGGCTACGAGACGACGGTCCCCGTGACAATGGCGGACATGATGCATCACCTTGCCGCGGTACGCAGATCGGTCAAAAACGCCTTGCTTGTCGCGGACATGCCGTTTGGTTCATACCAGGCTTCCGTTGAGCAAGCCGTGAGTTCGGCAGTAGCGTTTATGCAAGCGGGCGCCGAGGCCGTGAAGCTGGAAGGTCCCTATGGGGAAGCGATTGCGGCAATTGCAAGGGCAGGAATACCGATCATGGGTCATGTGGGAATGACTCCCCAATCCGTTCACGCGTACGGGGGCTTCAAGATTCAAGGAAAAGGGGATTCCGCCGAAGCAGTTTTAGGTGCCGCGAGGGTCGTCGAGGAAGCGGGCGCATTTTCTATCGTGCTTGAGTTAATTCCGGCAGATCTCGCGAAATTGATATCTAAGGCAATAGCAATACCTACTATCGGCATCGGGGCCGGGGCTGGCTGTGATGGTCAAATCCAGGTTTTTCACGATCTCGTGGGGCTATCCCCCTACCGCTTTAAGCATGCGAAACGCTACGTTGACGGGTGGGAGCTTTTCAGCGAGGGCTTGGCGACCTACGCGAAAGAAGTTCGGGAAGGAACCTTTCCAGGTCCGGAGCATGGGTCTTGAGGGTAGTCCGATCCATCTCTGAGTTGGAGCTACCATGGGGAAAAGAGATTGGATTCGTGCCGACTATGGGGGCACTTCACGAGGGCCATCTGGCGCTCATGCGGCGGGCCAAAGCAGAGTCTGGATTTTGCGTCGCTTCGATTTTTGTCAATCCGAAGCAGTTCGGACCCACTGAAGACTTTGCGAAGTATCCGCGTCCGGAATCGAAAGATTTCGAACTGGCTCAGGCCGCTGGCGTTGATGTCATGTTCGCACCTACGGTGGATGAGATGTACCCAATGTCGGTAACCACCGTACATTTGAGCGGCGTAACAGAGCGATGGGAAGGTGAATCGCGGCCCGGACACTTCGATGGCGTGACGACGGTGGTGGCAAAGTTATTCAATATCATTCGCCCGACGCATGCCTACTTCGGTTGGAAGGATTTTCAACAATGTGTGGTTATTGAGCGAATGGTCAAGGATCTGAATATTCCCGTATCGCTACGCTTTGCAGAAACGATACGCGAACCTGATGGACTCGCGAGATCGAGCAGAAATGTGTATCTTTCCGAAGAACATCGGGCAGTGGCCCCCCAGCTCTACCGCGTTTTGTTGCGATCAGCACAACATGTTAAACAAGAAGAAACAGTAGATGTATGTCTAGAAGAGTCCATCGGGGAATTGACAGGATTGGGGTTCGAAGTTCACTATTTCGCTCTCGTTGATAGAAGTACTTTAGAAAGGCTGTCCGAGTCCCGTCAGGATGCCAGAATTATTGCCGCGGTTAAACTGGGTAACACGCGGCTGATTGACAATGTCTCAATTGAATAACAACATCAGGTATAACGATCTAACGGAGATTTCCCTATGAAGAATATCAAAGCAGTAAAGAATAGTCTTAAGTTTAAGGCAGAGCCAAAAGTCGGCTTGCTCACGGTTCGTATCGGCGTGAAAAAGCTGGTTTTGCCAGTTGAGGCCCGCATGCTCCAGGGCGGCAACCACCTCTTCCTTTCGTTCGGTTCATCCAACGAGATTTACGAAATCGATGGTAAGAATCTGAAGGCACTTGGTGGCGATTCGGACGGTACCGCGGCGATGACTTCCCTCACGCCGAACAAGCGAAAGCGAAAGCGCGGAAAGCGAGGCGCGGTCGAAATGCCGTCCGATGTCGCCAGTGGCCTTTCGAAGATTCCAGCCGGCCACAAAATCGTTCTCGGCCCGGACGGCAAGTACCGCATGGTCAAGATGCGCACTCGCAGCAAGTAGATCCTATTCGCTGAAGTACAATAAAGGGGCGCTGCCTAAGTAGGCAACGCCCCTTTCTCATTGCCGACGTAGCTCAGGGGTAGAGCAGCTGTTTTGTAAGGTTCGGCTCATGCGCAAGCGTTTTGAACCTAAAGTTAGCCAATTGTTGACCTAATTTACGTCTCGATGGACCTTATTCTGGACCTTACGGGACCTAATGAGCCGATAAAACAGGATTTGGCGATGGATTTGGGTGAGTATCTCAGTGATCGTCCTGTTCTGGATATTCCTGCTCATTGACTATTGTCTTGTGGCCAATGGTGGTTAGTACGGCTAAGTATCTGGGCCGTCATATTCCCGGTGAGTGGGTGGGGTCCAGTTATATTCCACTCGCTTGGGTTGGGGCTCGAACACGGTCATCCGGTGCACGCCCGTATCGTAGGTTGGGGGGAAGCGACAGGGCGCGATGTCGTAGACACAGGTCAGTGGCCAGTCGATGGAGTTCACTGGGGCTTCGGGGTGATCTTTGCTCATTTATCTGCTGCCTTGGCTTTTGGGGGACGGCCCTTGACCGGTACCAGTTGGCCTTCCTTAACCGCCCATTTCCAGCCCGCAGGTAACTGGGCCCTTTCAACTTGGGCCAGTGCTTCGTCCATCTTAGCACGGTCTCCGGGGCTTAGTTTGTTGGCTGTCATCTGGGGTTTGGGGCGGGTTGCTTCCCGCATTTCACGTACAAGGTCCTGGGGGGCCAGTGCCTCATCAGCCAATTGCTCCAAGCCGTTCTCACCAATCTTGTATATCCCTGTGCTCATGGGGATTGTAAGGAACAAGTAGTTTTGGGACTCGACCAATCGCACGGTTCCCGGAACGGTCAGTGCTCGTTTGCCGAGTTGAATGCGCAACTTGCCCCCAACATCCCGAGCCCCACGCTTAACGCTGTTCTTTACGGCTCTGATCGTGTTGTCCTTCATGGGCGAACTGTACCCAACAGGTACGCCCGGCCATTTAAACATGATTACTAGCTTATATCAGGCTGTAAGGGGCTGCCAAACGTTGTTACACGTCGGGCACCCGCATACTGTGCTTTGTTCTTCATTCGGAGCCAGGGCGACATGCAACCCTTGTGTAGCACAGGTGGGACATTCACCATTGGCCTGTTCGTCCGAGAAGCTCGCCGAGCATTCTGGGCATGTCCAGGTAGTTGAGATCCCATCCAGTAGCACTCCATATTCTCCACACTGTTCGCACCTACCGCAATTCATATCGCCAAATTACCCCGAGATCCTAACCTTACTCAATGGGGAGCGGCAATACCGGCCAGTCGGCGTAGACTGCCTGAGCGTGCTCCATCACCCGGGCAATGATCAAGTCAAAGTCTTCCTGCTTCACTCCCCGTAGCATCAGCACCCTTCTGACTGCGGACCGAATCGAGGCCTGGATATTCTCTCGTGAAGATCTTGTCCAATCGGGCTTGAGGTTCTCTCTGACTGCTGGCACGATGGCTCTTACCAGTTCTGCTAGGAACGGCTGGTCGTATAACTTGCCCTGAGTTAAGACCAGAGCGTCATAGAATGCTACTTCCTCATTCGACAGCCCGTACTGCTCTTTCGCCTCGGATTCCCTGTCCATCTGCTTGCGCATCTGGATCATGAGCTGGATGAGTTGGGCGGACTGCAGCGCGTTGTTATGGTAGCGGGCGAGGGTGTCTTCGAGCATTTCACGGAACGAACGAGCCACCACCGGGTTGGTCTTCGAAAGCAGGGCTATCTTGTCCTTAAGCAGCTTCTCCAACAACCGCAACCGCAGGTTGGGGAAGTCCTTGTTGGCGAACTCTTGCAGGAAGTCGTCATCCAGGATCGAAATGTCGGCCTTCTGCAACCCCGTCAGCTCGAAGATGTCCACCACGTCTTCACTGACAATGCTCTTGTCCACCAGTGCCTTGACTGCTGTATCGATCTCGCCCCTTCGTGGCTGAGGCATGGTCTTGCGAATGGTTACGCGTACCCGTTGGTAGATACCAACCTCGAATAGGTAGGGTCTGGCTTCTTCCGTATGGGAGACGAGTGACACTGCGACCGTCAAGCTCTTTTCATGGAGCAGATAGCTGTCTCGGAGCTGGTCCGTCTGGACCATACGGTCGGCTAAGTGGTGAACCAAGTCCTCCAACTCGATGCTGTTCAACCCGTCACAAGAAGTAAGGTCGTCGTCAACCAGTTCCCTGATAGCCTCCAACCTCTCAAGGAACTGGGCCATTCCCTCCTCCTCCAAGTTCGGAGCTGGCTGGCCCTTTCCTCCTCCGGTCGTGTATCTGGCCGTGGCGTCCCGCAGGTACTCAGCAATACCTATATAGTCCACGATGAGTCCGCCTGGCTTATCCTTGAATACCCGGTTGACTCTGGCAATAGCCTGCATAAGGTTGTGACCCTTCATTGGCTTGTCCACGTACATCGTGTTCAGAATGGGGGCATCGAAGCCGGTCAGCCACATGTCGCACACGATCGCAATCTGCAGCGCGTCGTTCTTGTCCTTCAATCGCTTCGCTAGATGCTTGCGCTGTTCCGAGCCCGTAACGTGCCCGGCTTTGTTCCACTCAATTGGGTCCACCTCCGGCCGGTTGGTCATAACGATCTTCATTGCTCCGCCGTTGAGCTCCGTTGATGCCCATTCGGGGCGAAGGGCTTCCAGTGCGTCGTATAGCAAAACGCAGTTGCGGCGGCTCATACAAACAATCATGGCCTTGCCTGGCTGGGTCTCCTGCCTCTGCTCGAAGTGGGACACGATGTCTCGGGCGATGGCCCCGACTCTCTCCTTTGTGCCAGCTGCAGCTTCCATCTGCGCCCATCGAGCTACCCGCGCCTCCTCTTCGGTGATGTCTTGGCTGTCGAGGATTGACTCCAACTCCTGGTCTATGGCGGGGTTTGTCTGATGTAGCTTAGCTAAACGAGCTTCATAGAACAAGGGGACCGTCGCCTTATCCTCCTGAGCCTGCTTGATGTCGAAGATAGGCTCGACGTACTCTCCAAACACCGCTCGGGTGCTTGCATCCCCAAACTCAATCGGGGTTCCCGTAAAGCCAAGGAATTTGGCATTGGGCAATGCCCTTCGAAGATTGGCTGCCAGACCGTAGGTCAATCCATACTGCGAACGGTGCGCCTCGTCAGCAATGACGATAACGTCTCGGCGGTTCGTCAACTCGGGATGGACTGCTTCTCCATCCAGCAAATCGAACTTCTGCAGCGTTGAGAACACGACCTGCCCTGCCTCATTGGATAGCTTGGATCTCAGATCAAGGATTGTCTCTGCCTGAGTCACGTCCCCAACCAGCCACTTGGTCATGACGAAGGCACCAAACAGCTGCTCATCGAGCGCCTTGGCGTCCACCTGGATGACGATGAGGGGATTGTTAAGCGACCTTCGCAGGATGCCAACCAGGAACACCATCTCCAAGGACTTCCCTGAACCCTGGGTGTGCCAAACCACGCCCAACCGTCTGTCTCCACCTTCAAAGAAGGCTCTCCGGGCATTCTCGGCTGCGGCCAAGACTACAAAGAACTGGTGATACTTCGCACCCTTCTTGATCAGTTTCTCGCCATCGAGCTCGAACAAGATGAAGTTGCGCATGTAGCGAAGAAGTCGGTCCTTCGGGAAGAGTCCTTCCACCAATGCCTTCATCGAGCCTGTAGAGCCTGGCTCAATGTCAACCCCGTTGATACACTTCCATTCCGCCCACCATTCCAGCCCTGCGGTTGCCATTCCATGGAGAGTGGTCACACCGTCACTCACCACGCAGAAGGCGCTGAACTCAAACAGTTGGGGAATGTCGTGCTGGTAGTGCCCGAGTTGGTTGAAAGCTCCCGCTGCGTCCTTGTACTCGTCAAACGGACTCTTTAGCTCGAAGAGCACCAGCGGTAGGCCGTTAACGAAGATGATCACGTCTGGCCGCCGTTCGATGCGGCCTTGGACGGTGAATTGTTGGACTGCCTCGAAGGTGTTGGCTTCGGGGTTCTCCCAGTCTATGGCGTAGACGTGGCAAACCTGTCGCCGCCCGTCGGCATCGTCATAGGAGATCTCAACCCCACGGGTCAGGTTATGGAGGAAGTTCTGGTTGCGTCGAACAGGGTCCACTCCCTCGGGGTTAGTGAACTTCTTAAAGGCAAGATCAGCTGCTTCGTGGGGATAGCGGGCTTGAAGGAATGCCCTGAGCCTATCGTGAAGAACAACCTCTCTGGGATCTCGTTCAAGCTCAGCACCATGGACACGAAAGTAGCCCAACGCTTCAAGGCGCTGAAGGGTCGTCTCTTCAAACTCAAACTCGGTGCCTTGCATTAGAAGGTGATCATCAAGTCTCGGAAGACCTGGAAACTCTTAGAGCGGTTATCGTTGACATTCATAAAGTGGGCCACGTTCGTCGCAACCTCGACCTTAGGCATACCCGCAGTGTAATATCCTGCTCTTATCAGCACTCGCTCCAGCACCTCCCATGTGCCGCCCGCGATTGCATCCGGATCACGGTAGGGAGCCTTCGATTCTAGCGTTCGAGGCACCCTTGGGTAGACAGACCGCAATGCGCCACAATCGCCAAATATCCACGCCTCCAGTTCCTCAACACAGATCCGAACAGCACATTGGAACACGCCACTCGACATTAGGGCGGAGGGGTGGCTTAGGCCAGCAGACTCGATGGCCCCCTCAATCTTCGATTTCAAGGTTATGCAGTCCTGCCTGTCTTCGTCAACGAGTACTATGATTCTGTAGTCGTCCGGAATCCAAGACGCATAGCCCTTCAGCCTACTCTCCAGATTCTTGAGCAAGGAAGACTTACCTCCCATGTTGTGAAGTCGAAAACTGACGCCATCACCCAGCATCCGAGGGAGTAGCGTGTTCAGTAACGCTTCCATTGAAGCCTCTTCGAGCAAGAACTCAATGTGCATCAACTACCCCCAAAGTTGGCCCTGGCGTTGGCCATGCTGAGTCATCGGTCCCCCAGCGTTGGTCAGGGGGTCCCCGACTTCAAAGAAGTTCTCCATCCAAAGGTCCCCTAGGGTAGCGCCTTGCGCCAACTGCTGTGGAACGCCCCTCATATCTCCTGCCCGAACCGCCTTGGTGAATCCTCTCTCGTCACGGTAGAGAACCCACAGCTCGTCTGCTCGCAAGCCATCCACAAACTCTGGTGAATGCGTTGTGACCAGGAGTTGGGTCTTTGCCGTAGCCTTCCGGCACTCCTCGCACAGGCCGAGGAGCAACCTCGGGTGTAGCTGATTCTCGGGCTCCTCTATGCCAATGAGTTGCGCAGGCGAAGGATCATACAGGATGGCCAGGTAGGCAAACATCTTCAAAGTTCCGTCACTCGCGTATCTTGCAAGGATCGGCTCACCAAACGGGGCGTCTTTGATTTGCAGCAGTAGTCTGCCATCGGCCATGATTTCGCTTGCGATGGATTCTAGGCGCGGAACCCTCCTGCGCAAAGCACCCAAGATTGCCTCCAAAGTTTGGGGGTGACTCTCCTTCAAGTACTGCATGACGTTGGGGAGATTGTCCCCGTCATGGGAAAGTCTCTCCTGCGGACCCGCTTCCGGGACGCCTCTCGTGCTGTCAGCGGTCAAGTAGGAGAGGTACCACGCAGAAATGAACTGTCTCAGAGCGCTGACACGTGGGTGCTTTGCCAACTGACCCAGTGTGCTTACGGCCAACACTTCCCTAGAGGTTAATCGTTCTTCGACCCGATCTTCATCCATGTCGGGCCGCTCGCCGGACACAACTTGCCCAACGCCCTTGTGGAAGTTCAAGAACTTAAATGGATACCCGTGCTGCCCGCCCCTACGCCACTGTAGCCACTCTTCAGCCACAAAAGGTCCGTCCTTATCCTCGCCAATCGCAAGCCTGTACGTAATGACTCTCTCTGATGGCCTTTCGCGATAACGGAATTGGAACACGATGGGGCCGTCCTTGCCTCGCGTCCTAAGTTCCTTGAAGCGACCCCGCTTGTCCCATGCCTTTCGGAGTCCCGTCGAAAAACACTCGGACAGGAACGCGAAAACATCGAAGATTGTGGACTTACCACTCCCGTTGGGCCCAAGGAAAACGGTTAATGGCCTGAGGTCCTTTAACTCTAGGTTCTCCAGCGCTCGATAGTTCTGGACCCTCAAATACTCGATCCGCGGTACCCCGCTAGTCTCGCTCTTCATGACCTTTCCACTTCCCTATTCTGACCCATCGCCTTCCCGCCCGTTGAGTAGATACGGTAACAGCAGGTTCCGCGTAGCAGCAAGCGTGCCTGATTCCAGCGCCACTCCAGTCGATTGGCTGAACACTGGGGCGAGCATCGCCTCTCCCGCTTCGATGATGGCTGGCCCCGGCACAGCACACAGGGCCCGCGTTAGGTCACCGCGTTGAATGTGGCCCATGGTCGTCGCCTTGTTAGCCGCCGTCGCCTGGAACTGGGCAAGGTGCTCGTGAACCCAGTGGTAATAGAACCACTGAGGGTAGGCAGCCGACGTCACCTTAAACAGGTGTTGGTTGAGGCCACCGCGGCCACCCGTCCAAATCATGGCATCGAGGGTTCCTGACCACGAGAACAGCATGTCACCGTTCTCCACGATGTACTTAGAGTCCAAATAGATGCCCGCCCGGTCTGAGTTCTCTGTGACCCCTCGTCTCATCTCGGCAATCTTGATGACTGGGATGGACTCCCCATCCCCAGGTGGAAACTTTTGCATGGCGAGCCCGTTCAGAAACTCGGCTATCTGATCGAGCGGCTTCCAATCCCAGCCCTTTGGCAGTTCGCCTTGCTCGGTGTCTACCAGTTCGCTTGGGAAGAGGTCGAAGGTGGTGTGGAACATACCGGGGAACGATGTGGCTCCGGCCATTTTGGCTTTGACTGGTAAGAAGTCCACGAACCACGCTCGGAAGATCGCCCGCGCCATCTCCTCCAGCGTCCTGTTCATCTGCCGGTTCAGTTCGATCTTGTCGTCAAGGGAACCAAGAATGCCTATTACTCGTCGTTGGGCCCCTGGACTTGGTACCGGAACTTCCAACTCTTCCAGCATGCCCTTTGTAAGCGCTTTTCTCGTTGCACCGGCTCCCGCTAGGGTAAGCAGTTGAGCTTGCGCCATCGGAGTGATTAACCAATAGTAGAGGAACGCCGCATTTAACTCATCGGGTCGCGGCCTTATGATTGCCACGTGCTGATTGACTCTCGCTGGCCCTATGTCTACGGGGGCACGGTTGACCCGTGCAACCGAGTCGCCCGTAATGTTTACTAGCACATCCCCGGCTTCCACCGTCACTCCTTCGAGTTCGCGGGCATGTCGCTCCGATATGTGGGCTAAGCCTCCATATTCAAACCGATCATTGTAGATGTTTTGGCTCCGAATGAGGGCAATGCCGGACTGCTGGTAGACACTCTCCCCCCCTCTCGGTGTAGCTCCGCTGCCGATCTTAACGGATACTGCTCGAAGGGGTCGCAGTCGCCAGCGTTCGCTGCTAGAACTGGCAACTTTGACATTACTCATTCGATTCCATTCGGGCACTCGTTTCATCGAAAAGGACTAGGATGTCGTTGACAAGTAGGTAGGTGAATGCGACAAAGCGTTCGGCTTCAGACCGAACCCAGACCGTCGCGTGGGAACCCTTGTTGGAGCCCGTGTATGTTGCTTCTATGCGCCCCCCCATGTATTGGAGATGCGCACCGACGATGCTTGCATGACTTGATGACATTGACGCATCCTCGGCAAAGCAGATGAGCCGATTGATGTAGTTTCCGCTACCGAGTTTGATGTCCTTGGGCTTGGTGCCCTCGGTGTTGACCCTTGGCTCAGCTTGGGACGGGAAGACAACATCTGCCAGATCCTGCTGTGGGCTTGAAAGCCATGGTCCAAGAGTTCTTCGGCCAGCTTTGCGCCAACTTCAAGAACGCCGACGGCGTGATCGTTATTGATGGAAACGACTGGGATTTTATCCCTGAGTCCCATCTCAATCCTCAGCAGACGGCCTTGCTGGAGGCGGCCAAGGGTGTTGGTTATCCCTATCCCAATCCGAACGCGAAGGATTCGCGCAAGAACCAGGCTATCCTCACGTTCGTAGGTGAGCAGCTTCCGCGACCCAAGATTACGGTGAAGCAAGGTATTCGCTTCGTCCAAGAAGAATCTATCGCTCGCCACTTCCTGGTAGTCCAGGAAGGCGGCTTTGGATTCATATGGGAGCCGTTGGTGCCCATCGCCCAACCGGTGATCGAGCCCGCTCCCGCACAGCAGGTCGAAGAGGTTTTCCTCCCGATAGTGGATGGCGACCCCCAGCCGTTAGTGGCCATCGCCACGCCCCCCGCGCAAGTCGCGTTGGAGGTGACCACCTAATTCCTGCGAGTAGTTGGCCGGTGCGATCGGCCAACCAAAAAGGGTTAAATACATGGACCCGATGTTTATTGGGTCCATATTACGTCCGTTCATCTAGTAGATAGAAACACCATGAACAATAAAGATACAACAATCAGCGACCACAGTAGTAGTAAGCGGGGAGAGAAGGGCCAGGGCAGTGTTTACCAGGATGGTGCCCGATGGGCGGCCAAATTCCCGTACAAGGATGAATTGTGCAAACCCTGTGTTTGGAAGGCCCGGTTCGAGACTGAGGATGAGGCGCGTTCTGCCCTGAGCGCCTTCCGGGAAAAGATTTGTTCTGGAGTCCAGGAGGTTGAGGACTTGACTGTCGGGCAGTGGATAGACAAGGCTATGGAGACGATTTATCGACCGAAGCTCCGCCCCAACACGTTCGCCCTTTATCAAGGCTTCGTCCGGCACCTGGAACCGTTGAGCTATGCCCCGTTAAGAAAACTCACCATTGCCCAATGTGAACTTCTGCTCAGTGGTCTACGCCAATTTGAGCGCCGCTGGGTGAAGGACGGAACTGGGCGCAAGATGATCGTAGATCGGAGCAAACCGCTCAGCCCGCAGAGTATCAATCACATCCGCCGTTTCCTAATTGGTTGTCTTAATCACGCCGTCCGGCTTGGTTATCTGGACACGAATCCCGCTCAGCGCACTTTGGCCCGACGAGTGCCTTCACCCTGCCGCCGAGTGCTGACCCCGGATGAGACAGTCCAGCTCATGGCAAAGATCGAGGACCCCTTCTACCGGGCACTGTTCAGCACCCAACTGTTGTTGGGACTTCGTATCAGTGAAGTACTGGGCATTAAGTGGACGGACATTCAAGGTGAGCTAATCACGCTTGAGCGCCAAGTGCAACGCAACCGATTGACTGGAGTATTGGGTTGTGCCCCACTCAAGACGGATCGGGCCAGCCGCACCCTTGTTTTGCCCCTTGCCCTTCGGCAGCTAATTGACAATGTTGGCTTACGAGGTGAGTTCGTTTTTGGAACGAGGAACGGAAACATGATGGAGCCGCGCAATGCCCAACGTGCCCTGTACGCTGCTGTGAAGCGTGCCGATCTCAAGGGAGTTAGCACGCACGCTTTGCGCCGATTCTTCGCAAGTATGCACCTTACGGCGGGAACGGATTTGGCGATTATCCGGGACATGCTTGGGCACACGGATCTGCGAACCACCACCATCTATGCCCGGACATCGTTGGAGGCTATGCGCCAGGCCAATGACAAACTCAGCAATGCACTAACCCAGGCGCGGGATAGATCCTTGGTCCAGTCCACTGCCCCCGGGACCCCGTAGTGGTTGGACCTTATTCTGGACCTTATCCCATGTATTTGGACCTTATCCCGCCCCCGGATAGGGTCCTGTACTCACCTCGGCACGTGGGTGCTGTTACCAACTTGAACCTGAAAACGGTACAATGCCCTATTGATGCCGACGTAGCTCAGGGGTAGAGCAGCTGTTTTGTAAACAGCGGGTCGCGGGTTCGAATCCTGTCGTCGGCTCCAGTTCATTTGAACTTTTAGGTATTGGGTTATTGGGTATTGGGACGGAGAGGCTTTTGCTGGATCAGAGTGCCTAAATCACCCCAATATCCAAGATCCCATACCTGATACCTTAATACCCTAACATCCTTTACCTGGGATTCGCCACGTATGCGCCGCCTCGACATGACTGCAGATACTCCAGCGCGTAGACCTGGCCCGTCATCTCCAGCTCGTCTCGATACACCGGATCGTGCCAGCCTTCCACGTCTATTGCACCTTGAAAGCCCGCCATTCGCAGGATGGTGATGATGTCTGCCCAGTTGGTGTCTCCAAAGCCAGGAGTGCGGTGCCACACATATTGCTTCCCACTGCGGATTCCTTCGGTCTCGATCACATCCACGGCGACGGTTGCGTCCTTTCCGTGAACGTGATACACCCGATCCACCCACTTCCGAAGCTGTGGAACGGGGTCGATAAGTGAAACCATTTGGTGGCAAGGCTCCCACTCCAAGCCAAGCGTGTCTCCTGCGACCGAGTTGAACATCATCTCCCACGCCCTCGGGCTGTGCGCGATGTTCCATTTCGGACTCTCCCAACTACCGCCCATGTCGCAGTTCTCGAAGGCGATCTTGACGCCCTCGCCCTCGGCAACCTTGGCGAGGTGACCGAAGACCTCGGCGAACCTTGGGATATTCTCGTCGATCGGCTTATCCTCAATCGCGCCGGCGAAGCCGCACACGACGTTGCAATCGAAGAGTTTGCAGGCCTTGATCGCCTTCTCCCAGTCTTTCGCCGTCTGTTCGTCAATCAAGGGATTGCCATAAACGCCGAGGCTGGACACAACGGCATCGTCGCCCAACACGTCCGCGCTTTCCTTGGCGAGTTTGGGAAGATCGATGTCGCCGAGGTATTGCCAGCAGGTCAGTTCAAAGCTCTCAAAACCATGCTGGACGACCTGCTTCAGGTACTTGGCGCCCTTATCCATGGAGGCGAGGGTGCCGATGCGAATATCTTGGTGTTCTACGCGGGACATATCGCGCAGAATGGTACCGCCTACTCGACGACCTTGAATGCGCAACCGGAACTGTCTTGTTTGGGGGCGTAGGCCGCGTCAAACGGCCGCACGGGGTCCACAGAGGTCTTCGCCATCACCGCGTTCATGTCCTTCAGGATGCCTTGCGAGTACCCGGGCCATTGCTTGACGATCTTCCCGTCGCGATCGACGAGGACCGAATAGACAGAGTTCGGCGAGTTGAACGCCGCCATCGTTTTCGCAGATGGATCACAGAGCAGGAGATAGGGAGTGCTGTTTTGCTTGCCCCACGTGATCGCCTTGTCGGGAGGCGAATCAATGATTGCGACAAAGTTGATCCGTCCCCGATGATGCTCGGCAAGCTTGTGGAAGAGCGGCTCGGCGTCTACACTGCAGGGGCAGCCCATTTGCGCAAAGTAGAGAAGGGTGGGAAGTCCATCCTGGGCTTCCTCTCGGCTCCAGCTCCGACCCTTGAGATCGGGGAGGGTGAAGGATGGTGCGGCCTTGCGAGCTTCGCGCTCCGCCTGGTCCCGCATGGATTCAGTCACCGGATGCTTGGGAAGGTTCTCGAAGTCGGGCTGATGACCGAAGGACATCTGAGATCGCAGGTAAAGCAATGTGCCTGCCCCCGCGAGGGCGAGTCCAGCGGGAAGGGTAATCCAGATCACACGCATCGAATCCAATTATACGCCCTGGGTCAGAGGACGTCAGGAGAAAGTTCCTTTCGCTCACGGCAAAATTGCTGGGTTATGCGCATCAAGCAGGATGGGCCGCACTTTGCCCACGTTTGGCTGGTCCTATATGACGTACAATTCCGTGCGCCGAGTTCCCGCTGCTGAATGAGAGTCGATCGAATCCACTGGTCCATCCATCCATAAGCACACCCAAAAAAAGGCAACCCAAATGAAGAAACACAACCACTTGAAACTGGCAAGTCTTGCGCTCATGTTCGCAAGCCTGGCTGCACCAGCAGCTGCCCAGGACACCTTGAATCCCTGGACTCGGCAACGGATGCAAATCGACGCAAACGCCCCACAACACTTGCATTGGCTGGCCGCATACGAATCCTTCAGCCTTGATTTCGCTTCGATGAAGGCCCAGTTGGCGGCTGCTCCTCTCGAAGGCTCAAGGTCTTTTGGGGCGTTTTCCGTGCTGTCATTGCCCACCCCCGAGGGAGGCATTCAGCGATTCAAACTCCAAGAATCGCCGATCATGACGCCAGCGTTAGCGAGTACGATTACCGCTCGGACGTACCGGGTTGTTGGAATCGACGATCAATCCGCATATGGAAGGCTCGACATTGGCGTCAATGGATTCCATGGCTTCGTCCGCCGCAACGGAGTCTCGTACTTTATTGACCCGATGACGATCGGCGATCAACGCCGGTATGTTGTGTATCGCCGAACGGACAATGAGCAGCCGAGAACATTTGCCTGCTTCACCGAAGGAGTTGAGCCAAATCTCTTGGGCGCGCGTGGGGCTGGCCGACTGGGCCCGTTAGGACCCGGAGACAACCGCAAAACGTACCGCCTTGCCATGAACGCCACCGGCGAATACACCGCCGTTTTCGGCGGGACTGCTCCCCAAGGGCAAGCTGCAGTTATCACGAGTATCAATCGGATCAACTCGGTTTATGAGATTGATCTTGCGATTCGACTGAACCTGGTTTCAAATATCTGTTACACGAATGGCGCGACGGATCCGTATACGAACAACAATGGCGTGACCATGTTGAGTCAGAACCAAACCAATACGGACGCGACGGTTGGCAATGCGAACTATGACATGGGCCACGTGTTCTCCACCGGTGGCGGCGGCGTCGCAAGCTTGGCAGTCGTTGGAATAACCGGCTCAAAGGCGCGAGGAGTTACAGGCTCACCATCTCCCGTAGGCGACGCTTTTGACATCGATTACGTCGCTCATGAAATGGGCCACCAATGGGGTGCGAACCATAGCTTTAACGGCACGACCGGTAACTGCGGCGGAGGAAACCGGTCCGCCGGATCAGCCTACGAACCTGGCAGCGGATCGACGATCATGGCCTACGCCGGTATCTGTGGGGCAGAGGACCTTCAGCCGAACTCGGATCCTTACTTCCATTACAAGAGCATGGAGTCGATGCTTAACCATAGGAACGTAACTATCCCGGCGGTTGGTACATCCACCACCACTGCAAACTTGACCCCAACGGTCAATGCGGGGGCCGATTTCACGATCCCACAAAGCACTCCCTTCAAGCTCACTGCGGTTGGCAGCGACCCGAACGGGGACATCTTAAAGTACTGCTGGGAGCAATACGATCTTGGTACGGCGTCGCCTCCTACATCGATGACGAATGGCCCGATCTTCCGGTCTCTGAATCCGACCACAAGTCCGATTCGGTTCTTGCCGACGTTCTCGTCGCTCCTTTCCGGCGCGGCGACGCCTTGGGAAGTTCTGCCGACCGTCAACAGAAATATGACTTGGCGATGTACGGTTCGCGATAACTTCGCGGGCTCCGGTGGCTATGCAACGGACACGGCCCTGATCACCGTGTCAGGTAGCGCTTTTACAGTTACCTCACCGAATACGGCTGTTTCCTACGCAGGTGGTTCGAGTCAGACAGTCACGTGGACGGTGGGTGGCGGAAGCGTCGCCCCAAACGTCAACATTTACCTTTCTACAAACGGAGGCACGAGCTATTCCACGGGTACAGCGACCCTGCTGCTTGCCAATACGCCGAACGATGGTAGCCAATCGGTAACCATTCCGAGCGTTCCCGGAACGACCAACCGTATTATTGTTGAAGGCGCAGGAAACATCTTCTTCGATGTTTCTAACGTGAACTTCACGATCACCGCATCGAATCCGGTTCCAGCGATCACGACGCTTGCTCCAAGCTCGGCCATCGCTGGCGGTGCAGGGTTCAATCTTGTCGTAACGGGCTCGAACTTCATCAATGGTTCCACGGTTCGCTGGAATGGTGCGAGTCGTACGACAACGTTCAACAGCTCGACCCAGCTGACGGCTGCCATACCGGCTTCCGATATCCTAACTGCCGGAACTGCTTCGATAACGGTCTTCACCGGCACCCCTGGTGGTGGCACGTCGAATGCGTTGAACTTCACGATCAACAACCCGGTGCCGGGTATCACGTCGTTGTCGCCATCAAGTGCGGTAGCGGCGGGACCAGGATTCTCACTGACGGTGAACGGTTCGAACTTCGTGAGTGGTTCGGTCGTGAACTGGAACGGATCACCCAGGACGACATCGTTCGTTAGTTCGACTCAGTTAACGGCGACGATCCTCGCATCGGATATCGCCACGGTCGGAAACCGGACGGTCACGGTCTTTAATCCAACTCCTGGTGGAGGCACGACGAGCGGCCTGACGTTCACGGTGAATCCGATCGAAGTGGATCCTTCTTCGCTGACGCTGGTAAAGGGCGTCTTCGTGTCGGGATCGGTCAGTTCGGTTGTCTTATCCGACGACGTCCGATATCGGGCCTCGACGGGTCCGGTCTCGCTGATTGCGGTCTTGAGTCCCAAGGTTCAGATCGAAACGACGGGTACGACGGGAGCTCCTTCTGCGAGTCAGATCAACGTAAGCGTCGAATCTCAAGGAACGAGCACCGGCTACAACCAATCGATCGCGGCCTGGAACTTCTCTTCCAGTAGCTGGGTCAATCTTCGCAGCGATCCTTTGACCCTTGGTGATACGACTCGCACGTTCAGCATCACGAGCAACGCGAGCCAGTACTTGTCAGGCGGTCAGGTTCGGCTTCGTGTTCAGTATCTGCGAGTTCGCCGAGCTCCCGCTGCTGAAATGAGAGTCGATCGAATCCACTGGTCCATCCATCCTTAAGGGTAGAGCCGGACCCTGCCTGAGCAATCTGGCAGGGTCCTACTTCTTTCGCTTAACGAACTTCTTCTTCCTCGCTACGGGAGGATTCTCTCTGCGTGCGACGATGAGCGCGACAGCTTCGTCCGCTCCCAAGACTTGGGGGTCTGTTCCCTTTGGCAGACTGGCATTGGTCTTTCCGTCAGTCACGTAGGGCCCGTACCAGCCCCCAAGAATCTTGACCGGGCCTTCGGCTCCGGGAAGATCGCCGAACTCACGCAGAACCGAGCCCTTGGCCGCACTTCCGCTTTTGGTGGTCTTCGGGGCCGCGAAAAGGGCTTCTGACTCTTCGAGGGTTACGGTAAACACTTTTCGCCACTCGTCAAGATTGCGATAGTCCTTGCCCTTGGCGACGTAGGGGCCGTAACGACCAATTCCGGCCGCTACAGGCTCGCCATCCAGGGTTCCCAAGGAACGTGGGAGCATCGCGAGTGCGCTCCAATCCTCCTGAGTGAGGGATTCTGGATCTGTGTTAGGAGGGATTGAAACCCAATCTGGTTTCTCCTTACGTTTCATTTCCTCTTCGGTCTGTTCTCCCTTGACGAAGAGCCCCTTGGGGCTCTTGATCAAGATTAAGTTGCGACCCGAAACCGGATGAACTCCGATAACGGCAGGCCCGACTGCTTTTTGCTGCAAAAGTTCGAGAGCTTTCTCGACCGTCAGGTCTGCTGGAGGGAGATCTTCGGGAACAGAAGCGGTCGCTTCTCCACACGCAATGAAAAATCCGCGCAGACCGTATTTGACCTCGATAACTTCGCCGGTCTCTGGGTGGGCCCCAACGGGAAAGACCGGGATCTTCAGATTCTTATCTTTCTCGTCGACGAGAGGTTTCAGGCCCTTCGCGTCTTTTTCGCCGAAGTAGAAGCCCTTGAGGTATCGCTTCCAGTCTTGCTTCCCGTTCGCGATGGCGTCCAGATCTTCGTCCATTCCAGCGGTGAAGCCGAGATCGGACAGTTCAGGAAACTCGCCATTCATAAACTCCGTGACGTAGAACGCGAGGAACGACGGAATCAGTTCGCGGCCCTTCTTGTTCACGTAGCCCCGGTCAACGATCGTCTTGATCGTCGCCGCATACGTACTCGGGCGACCGATCCCGCGCTCTTCCAAGGCTTTCACGAGGGAGGCATCCGTGTATCGGGCGGGAGGCTTCGTGATATGGCCGGCGGCTTCCACTTTCAGCGCTTCTACGATCTGACCTTGCTTTAGCGGGGGAAGGACTTTCTCTTGGTCTTCCAGCGCAGCCTCGGGGTCATCGCTTCCTTCCACATAGGCGCGAAGGAAGCCCGCAAACTTAATCGTCTTGCCACTGGCGTTGTAAATCTGGCTTCGCCCGTCGGCCTTGACTTCAATCTGGGCGGACGTAATTTCGAGTTCCGCGGGCTTCATCTGACTCGCGACGGTTCGCTTCCAGATCAGCTCGTACAGCTTCGCGTGGTCGGCAGACTTGTTGCTGAGCGCGCGCCGAATGGCCTCGGGTGTGTGGTTCACATCGGTGGGCCGAATCGCCTCGTGCGCTTCCTGAGCGTTATTCACCTTCGACGTGTATCTGTTCGGCTTCGCGGGGAGGTATTCGCTGCCGTATTCTTCGCCGATCCAGGCTCGGGCTTGGGTAATCGCGGTCTCGCTCAGGTTGAGAGAGTCGGTTCGCATATAGGTGATGAGGCCGCCCTGAATGCCAATGCCGTCCATGCCTTCGTAGAGGTCCTGGGCGATGCGCATCGTTCGATCGGCGGGGTAGCCCAGTTTGCGGTTCGCCTCTTGCTGGAGCGTAGATGTCATGAACGGAGGGTACGGCTTGCGCTGTTCGGGATGTGACTCCACTTGCTCGACGGTCCAAGGCTTCGCGACTTGGGCGGCATCTCGCAGGGCAGTTGCGGTCTTCTCGTCCAGCAACACCTTGTCTTTGCCCTTCAGGGCTCCCGTAGCGGCGTCGAAGTCTTCTTTGCCGCTGGCGATGCGCTTGCCATCGAGTTGGCTCAGGGTGCCTTCGAAGGAGCCTTGATCGGCTTTGAGCGTCGCCTTCAAATCCCAATACGAGGCGGAACGGAAGTTTCGACGGTCGATTTCCCGTTCGACGATGAGCTTGACGGCTGGGGTCTGAACTCGGCCCACCGAAAGCCGTTTGCCCTTGGCAATCTTCCAGATGACAGGGGAAAGACCGTAGCCGTACAGCCTGTCGAGGATGCGCCGAGCTTCCTGAGCGCGCACAAGGTTGTGATCGAGTTCGCGTGGGTTCTGAAGCGCGTCCAGAATCGCACCTTTTGTGATTTCGTGGAAGGCGATCCGCTGGACGAGCACGCCTTTCTTGGGTTTCAGGACCTCCAGCAGGTGCCACGAAATACTCTCGCCCTCGCGGTCTTCATCCGTTGCGAGCACGAGGCCCTCTGCGCCCTTCAGCGCGTCCTTGAGTTTCTTAACCTGAGCCGCTTTTTCCTTCGGAACGACGTAGATCGGATCAAATCCCGCGTCGATGTCGACCGAGAAATCGGCCCACCATTTCTTTTGAAGGTCAACTGCGAGTTCCTTGCGGTTCTCGGCGAGGTCGCGAATGTGCCCGATGCTCGCGAGAACTTCGTAGTCCGGACCCAGAAATCCTTTGATAGTTCTGGCTTTTGCAGGAGATTCAACAATGACGAGCTTCTTACCCATACGGTCCCGAAGAGTATACGGAGACTCGGCCCCTTAAAGCTTGCCAAGCGGCGAAATTGGCGGAAATACGTCATTCAGACCATCCTCGGGGCTCGGCGGGCGATTCCTGAACGAGCAAGATAGAATTATGCCGTGTCTATGAGAGTTCCCCACCCATAGTAGGTCCGGGCCACGTGCACGGACGGTCCCCGTCAGTTGTCAAGTACGATTTAGGCATGAGTCTCTTGATTCGGTCTCTGGCGCTCGCCGTTCTGGTCGCTCTAACCGGCGGGACTTGCAACTATCTGTTCTTCCAGCGCCTTTACGAAAAGAACCGAAACTCCCCTTCGCCTGGCGTCATGATCCTCCCGGCCATGGAAGTGATTATTTACGGAGTCATCCTTTTGCTTGCGATCGGCAGCGCGGTGACCTACGCCGTGGTGAAGCGACGGAAGATGAACCGATAACCCATTTGCCTGTACGACGATGGATTGTGCACGCACGCTTCAGACTCGCCACGTACAGGAAGACCCTCGGCAAAGGCGGCGGGATGCTGGGGCTCATAGGAGTGCGTCCCGCCCTGACTTGCGCAGGCAAAGTGCCCGCCTGCGCATTCTCAGAGCTCTCCGAGACCTTCGCCGCTACATTTTTCGCATGCAGTGATCCGGAAGTAATACTTAGTTCCGATCACGTACAGGTGCCTCTCGCCGGTCGATTGACGTGGCAATGCCCCCAGAGTTCGACACCCTTCGAGAGTTGGGGTTTAGCAACTGCTTTCTAACACCTATAGGCTCTTCCCCACTTCCCCAACCAGATAAAAGCTCCCCGTGACGAGGACCGGTAGTTCGGTCTTCAGGGCAAATGCTACCGCTTCCGATGACGACTCACAAACAGTCGCCCGGGGAAAAGCGGGTCGGAGCGCTTCTGCGAGGACCTCGGGCGGTACCGCGCGGTGGAAGTCAATCGGCGTGATAAAGACCTCCTCGACTTTGCCAACAAGCGGGGCATAGAAACGCCCCGCATCGTGGCCCGCGACCATGCCCGTTACGAGCGCGAACTTCTGCCCCGGATAGCGCTCCTCCAGGGTCTGGGAAAGGACCGCCGCCGCTTCGCCGTTGTGGGCACCGTCTAGGATCACGAGTCGCCCCTGAACCTCGCGCACTTCGAACCGACCTGGAGCATATGCCCTTATGACTCCTCTTTGGAACACTTCATCGGGCACCCCAATGCCCGCTGCGATTGCGGCGGCTACCGCCAACGCCATGTTTTCGGGCTGCTTCACCCCGACCAGCCCTGGCGTTAGGTTCGTAACGGTCCGGGTGGGGGTTAGAACATCGTAAGTCCCACTACCCGCCAAACGAATCTCTTCCCCAAGTCGCCACAACAAAGCCTTTTGTCGCGAAGCTTCGGAGGCAATGACCTGCATCGCTTCATCTGGAACTGCCCCAACGATGATGGGAACCCTCGACTTGATGACTCCAGCTTTCTCAAATGCAATCGCGGCGTAAGTGTCGCCAAGGATCGCGACGTGATCGAGGCCAATGCTCGTGATCACACTCGCTGCAGGGTGAATGACGTTCGTGGAGTCAAATCGACCCCCTAAGCCGACCTCCAATGCCACCCATTCGGCCTCGCGCTCTTGCCAGTAAGCGAACCCAACTGCAGTCTTCACTTCGAACTCGGTGATGCCACCGAACTCCGAATCGGAAAGGCTGTCGGCAATCGGCCGCAACTGCGTAACCAACCGAGCAAAGTCGGCCTCAGAAATCAGTTCTCGCCCAAACTGAACTCGTTCGCGAGGATCGTAAACATAGGGACTGAAAAACGCACCGACCCGAAATCCTGCCTCGATGAAGATGCTCTGCAGGTAGGCCGTAACTGAGCCCTTCCCGTTCGTCCCTGCGACGTGAATGAACTTTGAAGTAGGGTGATTTAGGTCCGCGCGCTCCGCGAACTCAGCCATGCGCTCTAGGCCCAGACGGAACCCTCTCGGCGGGAGAGAACTTATGTACGACTGGGCTTCATCGTAGGTCACGGCTTCCGCAGATTGTGGCACCTACGGGTCCCACCAGGTAAACTTTGAGTCTGTGAACGCCCCCACTTCTCTCAAAATTCGCCTTGGACACAGCCCCGATTCGGATGACGCATTCATGTTTTGGGGCCTCGCCTCAGGCGAGGTGAAGACCGATTACGAGTTCGAGCACATCCTTCGCGATATCCAGACCCTGAACATGTGGGCCATGGAAGGCAAGCTGGAGTCCTCGGCGGTGTCGGTTCATGCGTTTGCCTACGTGGCCGATAAGTATGCGCTTTTGCGGCACGGCGGATCATTCGGTGAGCTCTACGGCCCAATGATCGTAGCGTCGCGAGACATTCCAGTTGAGGAACTTAAGGACCTGACGATCGCAATACCGGGCTTGCTAACCTCGGCGTATTTGCAGTTGAACTTATGGTTTGAGGATCAATACGGCCCCGGCGTGAAACCCAAGTTTGAGGTCGTTGCCTTTGACGAGATCATTCCTTCGATCCAAGCGGGCAAATACGAAGCAGGGCTGATCATTCACGAGGGACAGCTCACCTATGCGCGTGAAGGCCTGACCTTGATCGCCGACATGGGTAAATGGTGGAACAGCAAGACCGGCTTGCCTCTGCCATTGGGCGTGAATGTCGTGCGAAAAGATCTCGGCCCAGATGCCGTCCGGGAGGTTAGCCGATGCATGCGCGAAAGCATCGCCGCGTCGCTAGCGAACCGGGCAAAAGCGCTCGACTACGCCCTCCAGTTCGCACGCGGAATGGACGCCCCGACGAGTGACGAGTTTGTCGGAATGTACGTGAACGAGCGCACCCGCGACATGGGCGAAGAAGGGATTCGGGCGATTCGGCTCTTGCTCAGCGAAGGAGCCCGGATCGGTCTGGTACCCGCAGTCGAAGTCGACGTTGTGGATTAGCCCGTGATTCTCTTCGTCGCCATGGCGCTCTCGCAACCCCCACCCGATCTTGCTCAATGGGGAGTCGAGGCGCTGGAGATGATTCGGCGCGAGTACTACTTGCCGAAATCCAAGCTCTACGCCGAACGGTCCGATCGCAAGCAACCTGCGTTCAACTGGGGAGTAGGCGTGATGCTTTCCGCCCTGAATGCGGCCGCTCGCCATGACTCCAAGTACAAACCGTGGCTTCGAGAATACGCAGATGCGAGCCGGATTTACTGGAACAAAGGCGGCTACGATGTGCTCCCAGCTCCGAAACCAAAGGATCGGTACTATGACGACAACGCCTGGATGGCCCTAGCCCTGACCGAAACCCACGAACTCTTGGGCGATAAGAAGTATCTGGATTGGGCCCAAGGTGCGTTAAAGTTTGCCCTTCAAGGCGAGGCAAAGGACGGAGGCATTTACTGGCGGGAGGTCGATCGGGCTTCGCGAAACACCTGCAGCAACGCTCCCACCGCCGCCGCGTGTTTGGCGATCCATAAGATCACCAGAGATGAGAAATTGCTCGATAAAGCCAAAGACATCTACGAGTGGACATTGAAGAATCTAAGGGATCCTGAAGATGGCTTGTACTGGGATTCGATTGCCAATAGTGGAAAGGTTGACCGCACGAAGTGGACTTACAACACGGCGCTGATGATTCGAGCGGCAGTGAGTTTGAGCAACGCCGAACCTCTCGGGATGAGCAAGACGATCAAATCCTCAGAGGATAATTGGTTGGTCGATGGAAAACTCAACGATCCGGGACGCTTCGCGCACTTGCTTTTGGAAGCGTGGGTGCGGGTAGGACATGGGCACGCCGAGTCCGTCAAAGCGCTCCAAGCAGTGCGGGACGCTCGATCATCAAAGGGCTTTTATCCGAGCCACTGGGGCCAACTCGCGGTTGACAAGAACTCGGAGATTCTGGATCAAGCAGCATTCGCACGGGCTTGTTTTGTGCTCGACGCAGGTAAATAGGAGTTCGTCACGATGCGCCACCGCGTGAAGCCCATTCTTTAAGTGCAAATGTGCCCCTTGCGCTTATGGCAACGTCTTATACGCTAAGGGAATGAGCAGCAAGTGGAATCCCGATATCCGAACTGGTAACCAATGGTACATCCTGGTCGTCATTGGAATGGTTTTCATGGGTTGCATCGCGGTGATACATCCGATCTGCCAAAGTGCCAAAGAACCCAACCCGAAGTACATTTGTCTCTCAAATGTCAAGCAACTGGCCCTGTCATTCGCGATTTACGGCACCGACTATGATGATCGGCTCCCGTCGGTCAAATGGTATGAGGCTGTCGAACCCTACAATAAACGTAAGGAGTATTTGAAGTGCCCCGAAGTTGGACGCGACGGCTACGCGATGAACCTTGCTCTGGCCGGTAAGAAGATTCCAGATCGGCCAACGGTGTTACTATTCGAAACGGATACCCTAGAAAGATCCGTGATGATGAATCCGTCGGCCAGAAAGAGAGACAGGCACAACGGCGGCAGCCATGTGAGCTACACCGACACCTCCGCGAAATGGATCGCGAAGGACGAGGAGCCATGAAGTACCTCATTGGCGCAATCCTTTGCGGGCTCGTCGCGCTTGGGCTTCTTTTTCCTATCTTGATGCCCAAACTCGCGCCTTCTGAACTTGAGATTTGCCGTTCCAACCTCATGGACCTCAGCATGAGCGCACGGATCTACATGAGCGAAAACGACGGCCGCCTTCCACCGGCGAACTGGTACCCGCTGCTCATGCGCTATCCGCGAATGTACGGAGCTAAGGCTTGCCCTTCCGCGCCACAGCACGGATACGCCATGAACTCGGCCCTTCTAGGTAGAAAGCTTTCTTTCCGATCCCCCGAGATTCTGTTCTTCGAAGTGGGCAGCCTCCAGGAATCGCTCATTGAACCCTGGCCCGCCGCTCGACCGAGGCGCCACAAGGAAGGCATACACATCGTCCGAGTGGGCGGGCAAGTGGAACTGCTCGCAGCAGAGCAGTTACCTTAGCCGCTGGCCGGGCTTCCACAGGTCAGGAGGGCGCGGGCACAATCATCTCGCACCCACAGTCCATCCCACCCGCTCCAAGTAACCCTGTCCCCTCAATAATCTACAGGCCGTAAGTAATACTCTCCGATCGCGGACGTGCTCATCATCGCGACCGTGGGCAATCGGCGCTTCCAGTGGGTCCCG
>JBKJJL010000181.1:0-13390 GCA_046597875.1 Fimbriimonadaceae bacterium
GCCTCCCGCGAAATATGCCATCCCGCGGGAATCGAGAAGTGCATCGTTCCCCCTCGTGGGTAGTGTTGCCACTCTATCCACATCTGAACGCCGTCGTCATGCGGAAAACTGATGGGCTTGACCGAGTGCAGCTCCAGATATGCAGTGTGCAGCGCTTCGGTGGCCTGTGGAGCGCGCTCCATCCACCCCGCCACGCCAGCGAGGACTTGGCGGGCCTCGCTCAAATAGCCGGTGCGAAGCAGCGCCCTCGCGGCAAGAGCGGTGGCGCTTGGGGCAGGCTGGTCGAATATGGGTCTCACGCGACCGAACAAGACCTCCTGATGCTCTCCCGTGGTGAAAAATGCGCTTGCAGAGGAGTTCCAGAACTTTTGCAACATCAGTTGGGCCAAATCCCGCGCGGCGTCCATCCAGCTTCCTTCGGGGTCGAGTTCTGCCAGAACCGTAAACCCGTACGCGACTCCCGCGTAGTCTTCTAGGAACCCGTCTCCGTGGGGTTCGGCGTGGATGTTCCCCTCAATGGGCTCGACTCCATATCCTGACAAGGAGTACGAATCGGGTTCTTTCGTCCATCCGATGTACCTCGGAATCCGAAGGCTCACATCTGCGTTCGAGACGAAAAATGTTGACAACCGCGATGCCAAACACGCCGCCAAATCCATCCGCCCCGCCTGGGCCAACGCTGCCATCAGCAGCCCGTTGTGCCCCACAATCGCTTTGTCATCCCGCGCCGGCTGAGGCCTCTTGAGGCGGGCTGCCAGGAGCATCCTGAGTTCCGCCTCAAACTCAACATTTTGGACAGCCTGAGCGAACTCCAGCATCGGGATGTTTCCGCCCGTTCGTTCCCCCGTCGCCTCGTCGTCGAAGTTCCCGTTGGGAGCAAAGCCATACGCCTCCATAAAGGGCACGGCCCGCTCGCCGAGCAGGGCGTGAATTTCCTTCCAAGTCCACGTGTAGGTCTTGCCCTCCTCCCCCTCCGTATCCGCGTCCAGGGCCGAGCAATACAAACCGTCCAGTTTCATCTCGCGCTCCAACCATTCGATGATCTCTTCCGCGACGCGCTTGTAACCCGCGTTGCCTGTCACCCGCGCCGCAAGTGCGTAGTTCGACAGCATCAGGGCGTTGTCCACGAGCATCTTCTCAAAGTGCGGAAGCCCCCAGGTTTGATCCGTCGCGTACCGGTGAAAACCACCCCCGACGTGATCGCGAATCCCGCCCGCCGCCATCGCCATCAGGGTTGCGTTCGCCATGTGCATTGCCAGATCCCGGTCCTCCGCTGCCGTATCTGAGCCTGCAAATTTCAAACAGAACTCGATCGCGGTGTGGGGCGGAAACTTTGGCGCACCGCCAAACCCTGCGAATCGGGGATCAAAATCGTGATGCAGGGCACCGATCGCGCCCAAGAGCAAGCCTGAATGAAGCCCACTTTGCGAATCGGGAGGGGCCTGTGCAATCACGTCCCGCATTGAGGCGGCAAACTCTGAAGCCGCCTCTTCGAACTCTTTCCGATTCGATTTCCAACCTTCCGAAATTCCTTTGATGATCGAAACAAACCCCGGCGATTGCCCCCGATCCTCCCTCGGGAAGTACGTCCCCGCGAAGAACGGTTCGCGCTCCGGGGTCATGAAGACCGTCATCGGCCAGCCGCCCCGACTCGTCGCGAGTTGCACCGCAGCCATGTAGGCCTCGTCAACGTCGGGCCGCTCCTCGCGGTCGAGTTTGATACTCACGAAATGCTCGTTCAGAATGGTCGCGACGCCGTCGTCTTCAAACGACTCGTGCGCCATCACATGGCACCAGTGGCACGAGGAATAGCCCACGCTGAGGAACACCGGCTTCCCCTCCCCTAATGCTTTTGCGAACGCTTCGTCACCCCAAGGGAACCAATCCACCGGGTTATCGGCGTGTTGCCGAAGGTAAAGCGAAGCGGAGGTGGCGAGTCGGTTGGGCATTGCTTCCATGATGCACGATCCAAGGAGGCGAGGAAAGGGTAGCCAACTTGATGAGCGCCAACGCAACCCTCGAAAACACGAACAACGCGCCTACGATGGGTTACCATCGGCACTAGCCTGGCCGGCGGAATGTGAGAAGTTCGCGCGGGTCGAAAGGTTTGGTTAGAACCATGTCCGCCCCTACCTGGTAGCACGTATATACAACTTCGTCCATGACTTCCGTTAGAAGTATCACGGGCAAGTTTTCGGTCCTTGGGTCGCTGCGCAGCGACCTCAATTCGCGGAGCCCATCGCTGCCTCGCATCGTCCCGTCCAAAACCACCAAGTCTGGGTGGTCCAAACTGACGCCTTTCAGGAAGGCACTTCTGTCGTGAAAAGTGGCGACCCGGTGGTCGTTTTCTTCTAGTGCCCGTTTCGCATCGACGACGACGAGCGGATCATCGCTCCAGATCAGAATCTTCAAAGAGTGCCAACTTAGCCAGCCGCCCCTGCCGACTCCACGTTCGTATGGAATCCCTCGGATTCGCTATCCGTCTGGTACGGAAGCAGTGGAATGCCTTCCTTGTAGGTCGCCTTGACCCACCCTTCTTGGATCAGAGATTCAAGAATCTGCAAGCACAAGTGGAAGACGAGGATGCGGTCCCCGACCTGAGTTTGAAGCGCTCCCGTAAGTGCTTGGTCGATCCTGTCCGATCGCGTTTCGACCTTCAGAATCCGCACCATGAGATCGTAGAGTCCGAAGAGGGGGAGCATCTTCCCGTTTCGGGTGTAGCAATCCTCCTCCAAAATCCGGCCGTCGAGCATGATCGGGATTTTCTCGCGTTTCGCACCATCCAAATCCAGGCGAAACACGTTACTTTTCCCAATCTCCCAATGGACCGGCTTACCCGTAAACGCCTGAGAAATCCACTTGAGCGCGGAGATGTTGTACTCGCTCACCTGCGGGATCAGGAAGTTGTCGTTCGCGAATCCGCCGGTTCCAATCCATTGGAAGGCCTCATCCGCGTCCAGGTCCATTCCGGCATCGGCGGCGATTTTGGAGATGTTCTCCTTCATCTCCGTAAAGTGCTTGTTCCGCGTGTACCAGAAGTCGGCAAATCGGATGTGTTGGCGAATCCGCGTGCGCTGGGTTTCGTCGTAAAAGTTGCGCAGCCATTCCGCATCGTGGGTGCCCCGATCCAGGTCTACGAGGATGTAGGCCAGCTGCCTCGCGCCGCTGTGGGCGAGGGTTAATCCCGCCGAGAGAATCGGATCTGCGAATCCCGCCGCCTCCCCGCACAGTGCCCAGTTCTCGCCGGTCAAGCGATCGGCTAGGAACGACCAGTCTTTCGTTGTGGTGAACTTGTGCTCCCTTGTCGCGGGCTTAAGGAATCCTGCGATTCGCGGTTCTTCCGTGATCGCTTTCAGGAACAGCTCCTCGGGAGTTAATCCCGATGCCTTGAAGTACTCCACGGGAACAACGAGTCCGCAACTTGTGCGAGTTTCGCCGATCGGAATGAACCAGATCCAGCCGTAGCCGACCGACATGATCTGGATGCGCGTGCCGCCGATGCCCAAATGCACCGGCCAGTCCGCATTCTGAAAATAGTCGTAAAAAGCGACATTCTGGAGCTTGGTGGGGCAATCAATCTCAACCCCCATCGCGCGACGTAGGATGCCCGCGTGGCCGCTGCAGTCAACGTAGTAATCGGCGGTCTCGATCGTCCCGTTATCGAGTTTGACGCCGGTCACCCGATCGCCTTCTCGCATAACCTCTACGACCTTGGTCTCTTCCCGAACGGTGCACCCTAGCTCGGCCGCGTGTTTCAGCAGAATGTCGTCATAAACGGAGCGATCGACTTGGAAAGCGGTTTTAACGCGCTGTCCCGTGTACTTAGCGGGGCGAGGCTCTTCCTCAAAATGGCCATAGGGAAGGAACTCGAAGTCCCAGAGGTCGTCGGTAATGCCCCATTTGTAAGTCGCGCCGATTTTGACCGGGAAGTTGGCGGCCTCGATCTTGTCCCAGCATCCCATCTCGTCTAGAATCGTGCAAATGACGGGGAGCTGGCTTTCACCGATATGGTCGCGGGGGAATTTCTCGCGCTCCAAGATGAGGACTTCGATGGACGGGCGATACCGCTTGATAAGGGAGCCAAGGGTACTCGCGGCGGGCCCGCCGCCAATCGTGATGACTTTCATGATTCGGCCTCTATCTTAGCCGAACTTGGGGGTCGAAGGTCGATCCCGACTCCCTACGGCTTAGGAACGTCCATCCCAACTTGCCGAATGTTTAAGCTCGAAAGTACGTACTTGTAGTCCTCAATGTAGTCAATATCGTACGCGAAATCGGGAGGAGCGCCCGGAACGGCTTTGCCGCGAACGTTCAACAGATCGGTCACCTTCGCTTCGATATCTGAAACAGTGAGCTTCTTAGTGAAGTAATCCCACACGAACTTTACGCCGAGCATCCGCGCCATTCCAAGCTTTGATTTGCGCCGAATAAAGACCTTTTCCAAATGTTCCAGGGCAACCTTAAGGCCCCGCGTGGTGATCAAATACACGCAACCCGTCGTCCACTCGCCATCGAGCAGCTTCACAAACGTGGCCTCGGCACCCGGAAACGCCTCATCAAAGTCGTCTTTTGAGACGAGCGGAACGTTGAAATCGACGAAGTGGTCGCACATGCTGAGGAATCGGTCGATCGATTCCGCTTTCAGGTAAGGCAAGTCTGCGGTCACGATGACGATCCGATCGGGCGGTAAGTTTAGGGTCGACAAGTGCAGCGCCCCGGCGGCGATGTTTTTGGGACTCGAGCCCGCTTCGGGAAGGACCGCATCCGCGAGCTTGGCGTCGTCGTGGGCGCAAACCTCGGGTGAGCCAACCACGACGATGCGCCCGATCTGCGAGCACGCCCGAAGCGCCTCGATCGAGTGCCTTAGCACGGTTTTGTCATTCAGCTTAATGAGGGCTTTGCTTTTCGTGCCCACCACTTTCGCGAACTCGGTATCAATCTCGCCCCCCGCGGGGATAACCACATCAAATCCAGCCAAACCAACCCTCCACAGCTACGGACGTGTGATCGTACCGATTCGCACTGCGACTGTGCCGACGCCGCCTTGTGCGTGAACCGGGTCCTTACCAATGATTTTGCCTATTTTAGGACGAACGGTAGAACGGGGGAACGCGAGACCGGGGATCTTCGTTCTTTCCTTCGTCCGTTCTCCCGTTCTCCCGTTCCTCCATGCATGCGTAATTTTCTCTTTGCTGTACTTTGATGCTTTGGGTGGTGATGGTGGACTCTGGGTGTCCGATCACAGGAGCAAGGGAGATTCGAAGGGCCATCGCCGCCACAGTATGTTCGTGCAGTTGTCGACGATGGGGGCTGGGGTGGACTGTGGCGGGAAAGAGAGACGCAGTCTCGACTCAAAGAATATAGTCTAAGGATGCCTGGCTTGGTCCCGCGATCTTTTATAGCCCATCCAATTTTTTAAGTTGCCGTGCCTTACAAGTATTTTCTTGGCTAGCTCCGTAGCTTTTTGCTTTTCCCCCAAGTCCGTGTAGAGTTCCATGCGCAACATGTCACAGCGCAGAGCGAGGTGAGGAACCTCATTCTTTACAGCCGCGCCCAAAGCCATCAGTTTGGCAGCGCGCTTGGAAGCATTACCCTCACAGAGGATCAAAACCAACTTGGCGTATGCACTAGTCTTCACACCCCGCGCAGAACGAGGAGACGCAAACTGAAGGCATCGGCCGAGGCTGGCTATGGCCATCCGCCGGATAGGTTCTACTGCGCCAGGATATCGCGTCTTCGTAGTGAAGTCCTGCTGGTAGGCCCACAGCAGAAGGCCCCGCTGAAGCAGGCGTTTTGAGTCCCGCTCTCGCTGCCAGGAATGCGAACGTAGATTCGGCAGAGATCCGCTGCCTTTTAGTATCCAATCCGCCTCATTCTTTGCCTGTAGAGTACTCAGAACCGCATCTTGAGGGATCAGCATCGATGAGAGGTCATCAATGAGGTTATCGACAATGAACTCACCGACTGAAAGTCTCATATCCCATCGGAACTCAGGTCGGCGTGACCGAACCGGATCGAAAAATTGGTACTCTCCCGGCACTCTCTGAGCGTAGGATGGAACCGAAGCTGCCACCAAGGCAGCAGCAAACAACAACTGCCTCGAAGTGCGTACAGCTTTTTCCAATGATCTTTGCATGCTTAATCTCCTAGCGTACTGGGCGCATATCTTCCCTGGCCAGAGGATCGGAATACATCACGGTCGACTTCATAGAGTTTGTGATCGAAACCCGTACTCCAGCGGCATACGCTTTGTCAGCCACGGGCCCAGTGATGATGACGACAACCTCGTCCTGTCCAATGTCCGCGAGCTTGCGCCCAAACAGCTTGGGGTTCAACGCAACATGAAAGCCCGGTTTCTTGCGAATCCCGTATGGGGCCAGCCGATCATACAACTCATTTTCGTTCGAAACCGGCCGCATGACTCCCTGCCTATCCTTAAACGCCTCGTTCAGCAAGCCGTTTACGATGTCCATCCCAATCGCCCTTACCTGTCCCTTAGCCTCAGGCGAAGAAGTGGATTCGCCAGGGATCTTCCACCAGACTATCGAGACCAGGACGAGGAACAGAACTATGACGATGTGATGGAACTTCATTTTGTGCCCATTGATTCCGTAACCTTTAGACGATCATAACACGGCTGCCGTATAATGAATCTATGAAGCGGCGAAAGTGGCGGTTCATTGGGTTTGGGCTCGCCCTCCTCGTCGCGTGCGTGGCGGTCTGGAATTGGAGAGAACGACCGCCCTATGCGTCTATGAAGGGAGCTCGCCTCAGCTTCGTGCAAATTTCGTCATTCAAATCAGGGAGCCCCGCGGCACAGCTGACCTACTACACCTCTGTCCCCTTGTTGGAGTTACGCCCAGGAGCCCTGGAAATGGGCGACCCATCGTTTAATGTCCCCAATCTTCTGGTTTTTGACCTCACCAATGATAACTACATTTTTTTCGCAGATAAGGCTGCGGACGATGCCCATAGGGACGAGCGGCACATCGATCCTAGTGACTACCCTCCTGTTCCAGTGGATGCTAGGACAGTAATATCGGTCGTACGGAAAGCGACGCCCCTTGACCTCATGGGGGGGTGGCTCTATGGATTGCGCTGGAAAGGGTCCCAACCTCGAAATGGCGGAAGTGGTTCATAGGGCTGGGGCTCGCTCTCCTCGGGTTGTGCGTGGGGATGTGGATGTGGGGCGAACCTCCGCCTTATAAATTCGTGGAGGGAACCAGGCTTCATTTTTCAGTTCGCGACTGCGTCTCTCCTTCCGCCACAGGCCAGTCCGTGGGTCCCTCGGCCACCTAATAGGAAGACCGCTTGAGGCCCTCGACTACGCGAGCCAGCCAACGCTCACCGATCGCTTTGTCGATCGCCTCAATAGAGCACAGCAAATCTTCTCCCTGAACCAAAACATGAATCTGCTTCTCCCACACGTCTCTCATCCCAGCATTTGCGTACGATTCGAAATTTCCCACCTCAATTGTTAGTGCTCCTTGCTCCCACCGGTCCTCAACGCGTAAGAACGCAGACTTCAGCCAATGCTTCCACTCATGCCCTGAAGACCAAACGATGTGCACCGAAATGAGATAATTGTGCGCGTCAACGCTAAATGCCCCTTCTTCTTCCAACTTAAACTCCTTTGGAAGGCTAATTGTTCTCCGCTTACCATCGAGTACCACCTCGTGACGCGTGTATAAGGCGTCCTGAGGATCAACCGTCGGCCGCGCTCGCGGCGCAAACAGCCAACCGCCCAGGATCAGAACACCGACCAGCATACATATCTGGATTCTTTTCGACATATCCTTGCTTTAAATCCTTAGACGTTCAGTTCGTTCTGATTCGACGGTACGTTTCCCACTGCGAGCAGGCCTTAAAGCGCATCGTGGCCTCTTGGGCGGTACATTTCGCTCTCCGGTCCAGCCCATTCTCTTTCTGCCATGTGTAGATGTGCCAGAACGCCATTAATCCCCGCTCTGGAAAATACTTCTCGTAGCGCTCGATGACCTTCCTTCCCTTAGCCTCGTTGTCCTTACCTTCTGATCCTGTTATATAAACTAGCATAAGATCGGCGTAACTGATGGGGAGCGCCGCTTCAGGAGTCATAGTGGCGGACCATTCTTCGGTGAGGGACTCAAGTAACTTCTTTGAAGCCAACTTGCTATGTGAGCCGTAATATGCGCCTAGAGCCTCGCGCAACCGCCGCCAGGACCGCTCAGACTTGTACTTCTTGCGAAGTCCATCGAAGAGAGTTAGGCCCTGCGCGTGGGGCAAGCTACCCCTCAAAATGGAATTGGCGCCGACTGCAGGAATACCATCTAATGCGTAATCGACCAGTTGCTCGTACATGTAGTAAGCTGGTGGAGTATTGAAGACCTGCGAGGGCAGACTTTTGAGCCAAGGGTCCTCTACCGGTAAGTACCCCGGCTTTCCAACCTGAATCACTCCTAAGATTATCAATAAAGTGTGCATGTTACACGTATTAACGCCGAACCAACCACATCTTGACTTCGCCGTCCTTGGTTAGTACTGCAGGGGAGTCGTGAAGCAGTATTTTGGAACCAGAAGGAAATCCTTGTAACACCACATCACCGTTCTTCTGGGCACCAATGTGAACACCATCGTATATCAGCCCGGCTTCGCCGTAGTATTTATATAGATAGCGGATTTGGGCCGGTGACAATTTTATTGTAAAAGGGCTAGGGCTACTCTTTTGCCAACCGCAAATCAGTATGACGACGACAGCCAACAGACTGAACTTGGAGATGGGTGAGTATTTCATGGATCTGTTCACTTACATTACCCTTCTTAGGCATGGCCTCTCTCGCGCCGGCGAATCAAGCTTAGGTCGCGACTGAGTTTCTTCCTCCCGCCACAGGCTCACCTGTAGCGAATATCCAGGTTGTGCAAAGAGGTTCCGGAAGCTTTGGCCTTCGGGCAAAAAGGCACAATTGAAGAGCCCAGAACCCCCTCCCTCTGATCCCTCCCCCTCCCCGCACGAACCATCGGGCAGGTGGAGGGAGGCCCGGAATCTCCTTCCCCGCGACACAAAATGTTTCGCGGAGAGGGGGACGAGCCTAATACTCCTGACGAGTTCATTGAGTCAATGGGGGACTGGCTCTCGCCGTGTCCATGCTTCCGAAACAAAGGTGATCAAGACCCAACCCTCGCCCCGGGGCACGAACCATCCCCGACCCTCTCCCTTGGGAAGAAAGAGGGTTATGGGGATGCGCCGATATTAAGCACCCTTACCTGCGAGGGCGCTCAATCGCTTCGGTGATCCGATCTAGCCATGGAGCAACGCTTTTGAAAGGTTTCAGCACACTGAGGAGGAGCGAAATCACGAGCGTCGCGCCCAGGACACCGCCCACGCCCGCCACCAAACCATTTCGAAGCGCAAGTTTCCAATCCCTCCCTTGCACAAGTAACCGCTCCAACAGTTCGTTGTTGCGATCCATCGCGGTTTCGAGCTCGGGCGTCTCTAGCTTGACAGGTGTGACTCGACCTTCCATAAATCCTTCTCCAGTACTCCCGAAGACTGGGTGAGCAAATCTGTCGTCACCGCGTCTCCCGCTTCTTCCGTCTTATCGATCGCCGCGTGAAACTCCTTGACAACCGCTGCGAAACTCGCGGACAGCGCTTTGCACGCTTCGTCGGAAGAGAGGATTCCGGTCGGGAACGTGCCCACTTTGTTTTTAACAAGTGCACTCGCATTCGAATCAAGAACCTCGCCGAGTTGCCGCGCGCGCTCGGCGATCTCGTCGATGATCACCAGGGCGTTCGCCGCCACCGTGTCGAGCAACTCGTGCAGGGAAAGGAAATTCTTGTCGCGAAGATTCCAGTGCGCCATCTTCACGTGGAGGTACAGAACGGTCGTGTCGCGGGTCAGATCCAACAGGATCGGATTAGAGACTTTCTTCGCCGAGGCTTCAAGTGGATTTCGTGTTTTGTTCGCCATTGCGCATTTACTACGTTCAAAACCCCGAAGTGGAGCGAACGGGAGCCCCGTAAGGTAACTCGGGCCATCCCGAAACGTCGTACAATCACGGGGGCGACAATCCGGGCCCTACGCGACGTCAATTTAAGAAGATGCTTACTACTCTTGCTCTCGGTCTGGCTATCGCAACGAGCCCCTCCTGCTGCAACGGGCACGACCCTGCCTTCGTTGCGCGGGCATGGCAAGAAGCCGAGCAAAAGAAGATTGATCCCAAGCACCAAGCCGACCTCGACAGCGATACCAAGGTGGGAAAAAAGTACACCGAAGAGGTTGAAAAAGAGTTCAAGATCAGCAAGAACGAGGAATACAACGCTCGTGTTCAGCGAGTTGCGGGCGAACTCGCCGCGATCGCAAAGGTGACGCCGGTGACCGTAACCTGGGGCGACAAACGGCTCAATCCGTTCGAGTACCAGTTCAAAGTGGTCGAAGACCCTGATATCAATGCGTTTTCCCTCCCCGGCGGCTTCATTTACGTGTATGAAGGCCTCTGTAAGTTCGCCGAAAGCGATGATGAACTCGCAGGCGTTATGGCTCACGAAATCGCCCATGCCTCGCTGCGCCATGTCGCTACGCTTCAAAAAGAGGCGAGCAAACTTCAGCTCATCACGCTGCCGCTCATTCTGATCGCGATCTTCGCCGGCGGCGAAACCGGCCAAGGACTCGGAACTTTTGCGTCTCTCTATGGAACCGCGAAAGGCAGCGGCTGGAGCGTGAGCGCCGAGCAGGCGGCGGACTATGCTGGCTTTCAATACATGCTGAAGAGCAAGTACAACCCGGTTGGCATGCTGACGTTTATGGAGCGCCTCGCGAAGGAGCAGCGCTTTACGGACCGCATGGACCTCGGCATTTTCCGAACCCACCCACCAAGCCGTGACCGAGCCGATACGATGGTCGAGCGGCTCAACGAGCGTAACATTCCGATTCGCCGGAGCATTGCTTCTTCCGCCTATCGAGTTGAACTCAAGACGCTTGAGAACGGTAAAGTGGAAGCATGGTTCGATCGCCGCAAGCTGATCACATTTGGTGGCCCCGACGCCAAGGGAAGGGCACTCGAAGCGGGAGAGCGGCTAAACGTCTTTTTTGACTCGGTTCCGGATCTCTTTGACGTCCAGCTTCGCGGCGAAGACGTCGTCATTGGCCGACGCGAGCCCCTGTTTCGAGTCACTCAAGACGATGCCTCAATCGTAAAAGCGAGCGTGAAGGACGTGACCAAGCAGTCGAGCCTGGCGATCCAGCGGTCACTCTATCTGCTTGCTTACCGAGTCTGGGACGCGCGGTAGGGACTGCTTGAATGGCTCTACGAACCATCCATACTACAAGCAATCCATACTTTCCCAGCAATTCTCCCGAACCTTTCGGGGCTCTCATCCCGTACACTATAGGTGGCGCGGTCAAGGATGATCGGGCTTTGTCGGGGTCACTGTTGCCCTCGCAAGGAAAGCTTAACTTATGTGGGCAAGGCTAGAACCCTGGCAGGTGCTGCAGTTGCAGCGGCTGGCCAAGCTCGACCCGGAACGGGTCGAATCCCTTTTGAACACCCTCTGGCATCAATATCCTGGGCTCTATGAGGAGCTCTCCATCGCCGCGGTGGACCAGGATATGCTGTCCGTTGATCAGTGCGCTGAACTCCTGAATAAGCCTTCGTGGGTGGTTGACGAGAAACTGTTGCAGTACCGAAGCTCTACGGTTTCGGTGGAGTCCGCAGTCGTGCGCGACGATTCCCATCGGCACGTCGCCCGCCTCGCGAATGGCCAGATTACCGTGTGGGAAGTTGTTCGTGAGTACCGAAAGATGGGCTCAGTGGAAAGTCTTCGCGGCTCCTTTCCGGGCGTAAGCGAAGGCGAACTTGCGGCGGCGCTACGCTACGCGCAAGAGAACTCCGAAGAGATCGAGGCATTGATCCGCGAGTACGAAGAAGTCCTCGCGCTCCGGCGCGCCAGCTATCCGTTCGCGAGCTAGAATAGGAACGTATGCTAGCCCCTCTGGGAATGCTCGTACTTTTAGGGCCTGTCCAGACTCCTGGCAAGTTGCTCCTTAGCAAGGATTTCGAGCGTCCCGCGTGGGCGGAGGCGTATGGCGTGCGCCTCGCGTTTCCTATCCACATGGCGGTGCGGGGAGGCATTTCGCGTTCCGGTAGGTGGCTGATCTTGGGTTTGGCCTTCTTTCGAGAACCGGTTATGGCACCGGATGGCTACACCCTAACAGATTCACGAGGGCTGGAGGGAAAGTTCGATCTGCGACTTTATGAGTTCGGGAAAGGCGAATACAAGCTTCGCAAGCAGTTTTCGGATAAAGCGACATGGACGGTGGCGGCTTGGTCTCGGAACGAAAACCTAGCTCTCCTGATTGGCGGCCCGAATATGCTGACCAACGGCAAAGATGGCTTGGACAAGCTTTACCTGCTGAATGTGAAGGATCGGAAACTCCGGGAGTTGGCATCCGCGTACACGCTCGATGACGCAAAGTTTGATGCGAGCGAGAACATGATTTACGTGACCAGGTTTGACCATACGTATGCCAGCGGCAAGTGGCGTGAGGTGAAGAGTAGGGTGACAGTTGATCTCATGGGACGAATCCAAGACTAAAGAACGCGGGTACGAACCACCCCACGGCTACGGTTACCGGGCTACGGGGTCGTGATCGTCCCGTAAAGGACGATCCGATCGTGATCGGTCTCTACCTTGTTCAGGCTCATGCTCACCGGCAAGTCCGATACGTCAAGAATCGGGTTGATTTGATCCAGTTGGCCCTGAACCATCCCCTTCGCCCCCAAACCCATCACATCCACGGATTCCAAATCTACGTAAAGGGCCCGGTTATCCTGAATCCTGAGTGTGCAAACCACGTTTGCCCGTACGTCAATGATCACTTTGGCGGTCGCCTCGATGTAAAGCTTCCCTTCCCGGATCGCCACCGCGAAATCGCGTAGGCCGCCGGGGGCTTTTGAATCGAGAAACGCGGCGATATCTAAAGCTGCAACGTAAGCCGTCGCAATCGCCGGCTCGGAAAGAACCAGCTTGAACGGAGATGTATCCAAACTGGCTCCTTGAGCCTGAATCTCAAGCCGGTCAACGACGAGACCCATGGGCAAGACGATGCGGCGTAACTCGGCGGTCAAGTGCTCAACTGTTGTAGGTGGCATACGTGTTTGCCATGCTACCAGCAGGCCGCGTTGACACGAGGCGCAGAATCAGGTAGCATTTCATAACGCGCAGCGTCTTTAAGGCGAGTGCGCATCATGGAGAGAGGACCTACCCCTTGAAGATTCTAGTTTGTGACGACGAGCGACATATCGTGCGCCTTATTCAGGTGAACTTGGAACGCCAGGGCTATCAGGTAGTCACGGCCTTTGACGGCAAGGAAGGCTTGGAGAAGATTCGCTCCGAGAAGCCAAACCTTGTG
>JBKJJL010000098.1:0-4813 GCA_046597875.1 Fimbriimonadaceae bacterium
CCGAGGTCCCTCATGAGCTCTCGAAACTCGGGGCGGGCGATGAACTCTGGATCTCCAAACGGCCTCGTTTGGCTACACTCAGCGCACACGGCGCGGAGATTGATCGGCCGGTTTCACCCGCTGCCAAGGTGGTCATAGGTCGCGGCTGGATTGCCGCAAATCTCGCAAAGTCCCCCTGTTCGCTTGTTCACCTGCTTGAGCGCGCTTGGGAGGGCCAAAGTCAGGCGGAACGGATATCCACCCCCCGCGATGCGCCACAACTTCTGCCCAAGCGCCAATTGGCGTTCAGGATCGAAGATCATGCCGTCGGCAACTGCGCTCCTGAACTGGCGAACAAACGCGGCCATGTCCTTGCAATACTCGCTGCAATAGGGCGATCGGGGATTTAAGGTCGGCGAATTACAGTTTGGGCAGGTCGACGGCACGACCGATTGGGGCCTTTTTGAAGTGACTTCGACCGATTCGAGGACGTATCCGAGCACCGCACGCGCCTGCGCGGCGGGGTCGAGATCATGGGACTTCAAAGAGTCGCGCAGCCGGTCGAGTGTCTCCCCTCGCACTTGGTTCGCGACTACCATTGACGTATTATGCCTTTCTAAGTAGCGGTAACTTGGGTCGGGTCGGATTCCGGAGGCTAGCTCCCCATACTTCCGAGCTTCCGTGGCTCGGCGTCCGATTCGTATGCTTTCGCCTCGTCGCTTTCCAAGTATTTGCGCGCCCCTTCGACGTCAGAGGCTGGCTCCCAGAAAAATCCCTTCTCGTTCACAACCCAGATTTCTGAACCTGAAAAGTAGGGTGGGGCAAGCCGCACGATTCTAAATGCGCCATGCTCCTCAATGACCTCCGGCGGCTCCGGCAGATCACCGATGTTGCGGATGTGGGTGCCCGCGCTCTGATAGTTGTCTTTCTTCATTTCAGTTTCCCCAGCCATTCCGTCAGAAGCGCATCCGTGCTGTCCAGTCGTCGCCTGAAATCGGCGTATGAGCCCCGAAGTCCAGGATTCCAGAGCCGTTCCGCCATCGCCGGTAGCCGCAAACGAAGGCTCTCTATCTCTTTAGACTCCGGCTGTTCCCAAGCGCACATGATCGCACCGAGAATGTTTGCGCGACGGCCAACTTGAATGCCTTTGAATGACGGCATTCCTTCGATGAAATGGTGCCAGAAATGATCGTTCCATCCGTAAATTTCTTCCGGGCTCCAGTTGCGGTCGTTCACCACATAAAGTGGACGCCACGAAGCGTTGATCATCGTGTAGCCATCGTTCGCCATCCGGTCAGGGGGATAGTAGGAGGACTCAAAATTCATGACCACGATGCTCTTGTCAATCGGCACTTTTCCACCAGGGCCGAATCCTTCCCAAACGAGCATGGTCTTCCCGCGCTTGCGGACGTGCCCATTCATTCGGTTGAGTAACGTTCGGTAAAGTTCGTGGGCATTTTCGACATTTTCCCGCTTGAAGGCGGCTTGAAAGTCGGGATTTTCATGCACGTGGGTAAGGTCCGCTTCGTCGCCCCCAATGTGTATGTAAGGGGAGTTGGGGAAGGCATCCATGACCTCAGTGACGAGGGTTTCAAGAGCGGTGAGCACTTCTGGCTTCGCGAAGTTCAAGGTCGCGTGGTGTTTCTCGTGGGCTCGGAACAGCTCCGGCATTTTGGAGACCAGCTGGCCCCCGTGACCCGGCATTTCGATTTCCGGAATGATCGTGACGCCGCGGGCCTCGGCGAAGTTTTGGAGTTCAGTTAGCTCCCGGAGCGTGTACGAGCGGCCCGCGGTAGCGAGTTTGGGAAAGTTCTTGGAAGGGAATGTGAAGCTTTGATCATCGGTTAAGTGCAACTGCAAATAGTTGATCTTATACAATGCGCACAACATGATAACCTGCTTAATTCCTTGAACTGAGTGCCATTGACGCGCGACATCAAGGAGCAGCCCGCGGAAAGGCTGGACTGGGCGGTCTTCTATGCGCCTGATACGTACCCCAGAACGTGCGACTTGGCCCAAAGTGACTCCTCCCCAGGCAACCGCCTGGGGCGAACCACCTTGGATTCGAATGTCGTTTGCCGTGCTTTCGATCGTGTAGGCATCGGCTGCGAGGGAGCGGGATAAGCTCAATCGGACCGGCACCGCACCCCGTTCAACCGGCCCGAGCCACGTTTGGAGGGCATCAGCTTGAGGTCTCAGCGAGCGGGGTGCAATCACCCTAAACGGCCCTTTGGTGTCGGCCAAACCAAGGGGCTTGAAGCGGTGGAGCACGGCCTCTTTTGGTTGCGGAATCACAACACTATCCCCGGAGCCAGCGCTTGTGCACATCAAAGACAGGGCAGAGAGGAGAACCATACGCCATTCTAGCTCTCCGAACCCTTCTGTCAGAATTGGACACATGACATCGGTGGTTGATTTCCGGCCCGCGTTCATCTATTTGATTCGAGAGACCTATGAAGGGCAAGACTACACTCGCGGAGATTTCACCCGAGCAAGCCTCCGCGAAGCTCCAGCCCGACTTGGCCTGCATTGCGGCACACGTGGATCAAGCCGAAGCCATTGGGAACGCTCATCAACAATGCGCAACTCAAGGTGTCCCCCATCTGACAAGCGTGATGCCCGAAGTGCCATCATTGCGGCGCCCACAGCTACCGGTAAAGTCAATGTCTGCCCGTATGAAATATGTCTTAGACCCGGACCAGCAAGAAATCTTGGATCAAGTTCGAAGTAGGCACCCAAGCAGGTCATCTGCCTGTGGTGCGCTCCTGTCCGAGATCGCGTCTACTAGCATAGACCTTGAGAGCCGTGTGAGAGCGGCGCGTTTGTACGGAGACTTATCCTGCAAAAGAGGTCTCGGCACGCTGAACAGAGTATCCCGGACTCTGTGTTCCGAAATTGTAGGAGAGCTAAGCGAAACTGAAGACTTTCCCACGGGAGTTAAGCGGTACTTTTTTAGCGCACTTCTGTCGGCTATTGCCCGGATGGACAGACCAGATTCTCACGCTTTGCTGGTGCGCTACCTTTTCTCGATCCAAAATCCCCACCTCCGTGCGGATGTCCTAGAGGCGATGGCTTTCGAAGTCAGAATGTTCGATGTCGACTTAGTTCTCCGTATCCTTGAGAAAGAATGTGACGAACCAATGATTTTGAGCGGATTGTACGCCTTGAGTTTTCCTGGTGCCAACATTGATTCGGAGGACGTGCAAGGGCGCGTTTCCCCTTTTTTGCGACACCAGTCAGATAGTGTTAGAGCATATACCGTGCGATTGCTCTCGTACTGTGTCGAGAATCGTGAGCTTATTCAGAAGCTTTCTGACGATCCGGACGGTGAAGTCAGGGAGTCAGTGAGGGACGCGCTCTACCAAATGGATCGATATGGCAGCTAGAGTACTTTGGAGTGATAAAACATCGCTTGAGGTTAGACTGGTGACGAGGTACGCTCTCTACACGATGCAACTGATGGCGGCAAACGAGATTCCAGCCGAACATGGTGGTAGGTGCAAGAACGTAATACAGTCGGACTTCTTGTATTCTCGGAAGACATGACCGGGGGGCGTCATTCAGATCGCGCGAGTCACCGTAGCCGGATCTAAGCCGTTCGTACATTGTGCCAGTTCTCGCGAAATAGAAGAATTGGGATTGCTTTGACGGAATATTGACCCTCGAACCGGTAAGGAAAGGTTTCCATGTCGATACCATGTCCGTCCTTCCATTCATCGCATTCAGAATCGGTGAGAAATCTCATAGAAATGGGTTCCGAATCTTCACGCCGCTGATCGTTTGACCGTGATTCAAGTCCTCAGTCCAGAGAGTCTTGCATCGCGCCTCTACCGCCGCTTCAACGATAAGGGCGTCCCAGAAGTTGATCTGCCTATCTTCTGCGGTGATCAGCGCACGCTGGACAATAGCAATCTGAACCGGCATGAAGCCAAAAACCTTGTAGCTCTCCAATACCTTTGCGGCATCCGAAGGGCTCATCAATTTACGATGCACAACGGTCTTTGCAAACTCTTGGGCAACCTGGGATGAGATGATCAGTTTCGAGCGATGATCAAGGATGAAGGCTTGCGCCAACGCCTGCTTCACCATGTCCTTATGATCCCATTCGTACACCAGGATGTTGGTGTCAACGAACTCGATTTATTCGCTCCTCGTTGAGTTCTTGCCGATTCCATCTGCCCTCGCTGGTTCGAGCTGGTATCTGTCGGTGGAGTTCGGCGTGGCGCTCTGCCCAGCCTGGGTCACGCACGTGAGTACTTTCTTCAATAAGGTTCCCTAAGTACTTGTTAACCGAGAGTTGCTGTTCCGCTGCGAGCAGTCGCACCGCATTGAGAACCTCCTCGGGAAGGGTGATTGTAACGTTCCTCATCCTACTATGTTACACGAAGTTCGTGTAATCCGAGTTCCATATGAATCACATTTCTCGAAACTTCAACCCAGGCCAAGCGCGTAATATCTACCCCATGATCTTCGCCGTAATCGCGTCCATTGCCATCCAATCTTCGCCCGTCAAAGGCATCGCCGTGGTGGTGAATCAGCAGTCCGATAGCATCACCCTCGTCGACGTGGGCGTGATGAAGGCAATCGCAACCATTCCCGTCGGCGGCGGGCCGCACGAAGCAGCCGTCTCGAAGGACGGCAAGCGAGCCGTCGTGACCAACTACTTCAAGCCCGGCGTTGGCCCAAGCAGCTCCCTTAGCCTCCTTGACCTAAACAAAAGGGAAGTTATCAAAACGATCAAACTGCAGCCAGGAGCGCGTCCCCACGACGTAAGGTGGACCGACGAGAACCATGTCGTCGTCTCCGACGAAGCCCATCAGGAACTCATCCTCGT
>JBKJJL010000117.1:0-3106 GCA_046597875.1 Fimbriimonadaceae bacterium
TTAACGTAGACTAAGGATACGACGTAGTTCGAAAGGAGGTCGTCGTGCATGAACCAGCTAGAGTAATGGAAGGTTATGTTACCGGTGAATTTATCGCGTTCTGACTTCGATGCTGTCCAGACATCGTACTCGCCTAGCTCTCGGACATAGGAGAATCCGTGCTTAGACTTCATGTATTTCGTGGATCTCGTCGCAGTGCGAGAGTTACTCCACTCTTGGACGTTCGAGCCCTCGGAAGACGTCTCAAGGTACTTATCCAGTTCAGACAGCTTGCTACCAACCGGAATGCGTGCCAGGATTGCACTCGGCTCGCGCCTGCATGCGAAAGGCACCATGCACGGCAAGATGCACACCCCGAAGAGTGCGATCCACGCGCACGTCGCAAGCATTTTTCCGCTCAACCCGCGCCGGGTTGAGCGGAAAAATGGCTCATAGTCACTCAGTTTCGGCTCCACGCGCGTTCCCCTCACCCCACACTTATCTTACAACAGTTCCCGGAACAGGCGGACTCATATGCGGGATGGCTGGGATGGGGGATGGATTGCCCGAAACGACTACCCAGTTTCTACTTTCCCACCCAGCGACGCGATTGCGTCCTTGATATCCTCGATCGCTAGATCCAGCAGATCTGCGACATCGTTTAGCTCGTCGAGATTCTTGTCCGATGCCAGAGTCGTCGCGATTCCTGCCGCTTCGTCGAGGTTGTGCAGCGCATCATTCGCGTCGCCAATTGCTCGGATTCGGCGCTCGTCGTACTCGGGAAACTTCTTGGCCAGGCGCGCACGATCCGGCTCGTCGGTATAGTCCGCAAGCGCCGCCCCCGCCGCGTCGATGGCTTCTGTCAACTCTTCCAAACCCGCCTTCAACGCCGCATCCGAGCCTGGCTTGACATCTTTCAGCTTTCCAACCGCCGCGTCCAAGGTCTCGATGACGCCCGTGAACTGAAAAGCCCCCGCCCGCATTTGCTCGAAGAGCGTGTCCTCTGGCTTGTCGGGGTTAATCTTGACGACCGCACGCGCAGGCCGCTCCTCCGGCTTACTCCCGCACCCACACCCTACCGACAGCGAGGCCACCGATACCAAAACCAGGGCTCTCCACATTGGTCTCCGATGGTACCATCGGGATCATGTTCGCCCTTGCGCTCGCGCTCTTGCAATCGGATCCCTATTTGCTGGCCATGGGCGCAGAAGGTCGAGTATCGATTTCGCAAAACCAAACCATCGAGACCAGAAGCGGCCGAATCGCGACCGCTAGCGACGTCGCCAAGGCCGCCCACGGGCTTCCGTTCGTCTTCCTCGGAGAGTCGCATAACAACCTCGATCATCACCAGATGCAGGCTTCGGTCATCGAAGCGCTCGTCAAGCAAGGACGAAATGTCATTGTCGGCTTCGAGATGTTCACCAGGCCGGTTCAGGACGATCTCAACGGCTGGACCCTCGGCTGGTGGGACGAGGCGACCTTCATCGAAAGAAGCGACTGGAGGAAGCAATGGGGCTTCGATTACGCGCTCTATCGGCCCATTTTCGAGGTCGTGAAAGCCAATCGCCTGCCCATGGTTGCCCTAAACGTCCCCCGCGATTGGGTGAGAGCGGTCGGAAAGGCCGGATACAGCGGTTTGACTCCCGAGCAAAAGCAGACTCTGCCAAGCGAACTCTTCCTGGGGAACACAGGCCACAAGCAAGTCTTCGACGCCCTGATGGGAGGCCATCCGATGACCGGGACCCAAGGCGAGAATATCTACGCGGCTCAGGTTTTGTGGGATGAAGGAATGGCCGACACCTCCCTCAAGTACATGGAGGCGAAGGGCAACTCCCCTCGGAATGTCTTTGTCATCGTCGCCGGCTCCGGCCACGTGATGTACGGCCAAGGCATCAACTACCGAATCCACCGGCGTACGGGCCAACGCGGAGTCACGATGGTGATGATTGACGGCACCGAGCCGCGGCAGGTCAGCAAAGGCCTCGCGGACTATGTTTACATGGCCGCCCCGGGTAAGTAACACTCATGATCGCCCTCGCCACGTCCAAGAATGCGCTCGAACTCAGCGAGGAGGATTTCACCCTCGTGGACACCCTCGGCGTGCTTGGCGTGGAGGTTCGCCTGGTCGATTGGGCCGATCCGGACTTTAACTGGTCCCGGGCGGGCATGGTCGTGGTTCGCTCGACCTGGGATTACCACCTACGCCTCGGCGAGTTTCTCAACTGGGTCGACCAGATCGCGGGCGTGACGAGCCTCGTGAACTCCGCGAAGATCATCCATTGGAACGCGAACAAGCGGTACCTTCGCGAACTGAGCGAAGGCGGCGTCCCGATCGTTCCGACCGTTTTTGTGTTGTATCCCGCGTGCGTACTCGACATAGCGCGCGACCGGGAATGGGGCACGATCGTGGTTAAACCCGCGGTCGCAGCGGGAGCGTACGGAGCCCTTGTATTCCCCCTCGATACCGAAGCGCCGCAGGCGCAAGCCTATTTAGATCGGTTCGCAAAAGCTGGCGAAGTACTCGTGCAGCCGTACCTCGACGCGATCACGGTCGAGGGCGAGACTTCGCTGGTCTATTTCGACGGCGTCTTCTCGCACGCAGTCCGGAAAGTGCCAGCGGTGGGGGATTTTAGGGTGCAAATGGAGTTCGGTGGCAAGTACACGGTCGTCGAGCCCACGGATGCCCAGATCGAGGTAGCAGATCTGGCGGTTTCACTCGCTCCCGAGGTCCCGGTTTACGCGCGAATCGACCTCGTCGACATCGGCGGGCAGCCGCACCTGATGGAGCTCGAAATGATCGAACCGGAGTTGTTTTTCCTGTTCGTCCCCGGCGCCGCCATGACGTTCGCAGACTTGCTAAGAGAGCGTTACGCCGAGCGATTAGTAGGTTAAGGTCCTCGGACCCCTTGACTACCCCAAGTACAATTAGAGCCATGCCCTCAAATATTCGCAACGTCGGGATCATTGCCCACGTTGATCACGGCAAAACGACCCTCGTTGATGCCATCTTCCGCCAGGCGGGCACCTTCCGCGAAAATCAGCACATGATGGATCGCGTCATGGACAGTAACGACCTTGAGCGCGAGAAGGGGATCACCATCCTCAGCAAGGTCGCCAGCGTTCGCTA
>JBKJJL010000175.1:0-9777 GCA_046597875.1 Fimbriimonadaceae bacterium
ATTTCTCGAACGCCTATCGCCCATTTGGCAGCCTCATCCGGGCCAGCGGGAGTTCCTCACCAACGATTCCCGGTTCAAAGTGCTCGCCTGCGGGAGGCGATGGGGCAAGACCGACGCGTGCGCGGTGGAGATTCTTGCCGCGCTGCATCAGCCTAGCCCGACTCGGCACGTCATCCTCGCGCCAACCCAAGATCAGGCGAACCTCCTCATGGATCGCGTCCGGGGATTGTTGGAGCTTATGGAGGCCACCGACCAGACATTTCGCAAGAGCCCCTACCCGCGCCTCACCTACGGCCCCCATCGCGTTACCGCCCGTTCGGGCCATCTTGCCCGCGCTTTGCGGGGAAATGAAGCCACCCACCTCGTCGTTGATGAAGCCGCCTTCGTCCCCGAAAGCCTGATCACCGAAGTCGCGATGCCGATGCTCGCCACCACGAACGGGCGAATGACGCTCATCAGCACGCCGAACGGGAGGAACCACTTTTGGAAGTTCTTCGGATTTGGCCTGCTGGGCGAACACGGGGTCTGGAGCCGAACTGCGCCTTCTTCCGAGTCGCCCTACGTCTCTCAGGATTTCCTCGCCGTGCAGCGAGATTTGATTCCCGAACGCGCCTATGCGATCGAATACGAAGCCGAGTTTCGCGACTCGATCGGCCAAGTTTTTCGAACCGAAGCGATCGAGAGTTGTGTCGTGGTCGAGCCTCCGCACTACGACGGGTATGCGGTCATCGGCGTCGATTTCGGAAGAATTCAAGACGCGACCGCGGTCGCGGTGCTCAAGGGTAGCCAGCAGGGAGCCTCGATGCTGGAACTTCACGGATTTCAAGAAGGTGCCTGGAAAGAGATCGCCAAACGAATCGCCGATGTGGTGGATCGCTATCCGAAGAGCATGATCGTCGCGGATGCCACCGGTATGGGCGACTCCGTCGTCGAAACGCTTCAAGAAGTGGTCAAGAATCGCATCGTCCCGATCAAGTTCACGAACCTGAACAAGAACGAGATGATCGATCGCCTCGTAGTCATGTTCGAGCACCAGCGCCTGCTCATGCCCGCCCACCCCGGCCTTATGCGAGAGCTTCAGCACTACCAGGCCAAGATGTCCGAATCTGGAAATCGCCTGCTCGGTGCGCCGCAAGGACTTCACGACGACTTGGTAACCGCCCTCGCCCTCGCCGCCCACGGTCTCCGAGGCGGCCGGCCCATTGCCTTGACTGCAGGCTCAGAAAGGAAATTCTAAAGAATCCCCATAGGACTTATAGGACCTATGAGACCTATATGACCTATTTCCCCCCCGACGAACCCTAATGAAACTCTTCAACCGAAAACGAAAACGGCGCGAACTTGCGCCTCAAATCACTCGCTACGAACGCCGCGCGCTGGCCGAGCCGGGATTACCTCCCGCCGGTTTGCCCTACGCGACGTATGACCAAATGCAAGCGGACTCGATGGTGCAAACCGCCCTGACCGTCAAGAAACTCGGAGTCCTTGCCGCTCCTTGGAAAATCGAACCGGCCAGCGGATCTGCCGAATCACAAGCCCACGTGCGCTTCCTGGAGGAAGCGTTCTCCCGAATGGAAGGCTCGCCTTTGACCATTCTCACCGGTGCCATGGACGCTTTCGCGAAGGGCTGGTCCATCCAAGAATCAGTGTACGAAGCCGCCGCGGGGCGAATCTGGTTGCGGTCCGTTCGACCCAAGAATCCCGCGTACTTCGGATTGGAAGTGGACGCTTATGCGCGCATCCAGGGTTTGACGTTGCGCCTGCCCGGCGAGACGCCGTTGAGTTTGCCTCGGGAGAAGTTCGTTATCTTTGAGCATCGCGCCGGTTATGGCTCCGCCAAAGGAACGAGCGATCTGGACGCCGCCTACAAGCATTGGCTGGCGAAACAAACCCTGCTCGCGGCGTGGAAACTGCATCTGGAACGCTTCGCGATGCCGACCGTTCTTGCCAAATACGCACGCGGCCTCCCTGCCGATGAACAGAGCGAGCTCTTGGGCTCGCTTGACAATCTGCATAAGCTGACATCGCTCCTCTATCCGGACGAAATCGAACTGACCACGCTCGGAGGGACGAAGGAGTCTTCAACCGGCTTTATGGACGCGCTCGACTTTCACAATCGCGAGATCGCGCGGTCGATTCTAGGGCAAACCTTAACGACCGACGAAGGCCGCCGAGTGGGCTCGCTGGCGATGGGGAAGGTCCATTTGCAGGTGCTGCTTCTGCAGTTGGAGGCGATCCGGAAGGACCTCGCCGACCGGGTTATGACGGAGCAAGTCATCCGGCCGCTGATCGAAATGAACTTCGGGCCGAAACCGATTCCGCGCTTCACCTTCGAATCCGCCGCCGCTCAGGCTTTTGTTACGGGGGAGCTGAACTGACACTTTTCGGCAAAGTTCGAGATTGACAAATCGAGTATTCGCCTAAACTGGGTCGAAACACGTGCCGTCAAGCGGGTATGGATCCGACCCGAAACGTCATGGACTACACAGACGTTAGCTGCATGAAAACATCCAGCGCGGGTCAGAGCAGCTGCATGACGTCCATGTGGAGCACGTATCGCTTGAACAAGTAGGTTAATCGGGGATCGCTGCACACGAAAGCGGCGATCCCTTTAGAATATCAGTGCCTTCTCGCCCACCACCACACCCCCCCGAAGAGGAAGAGTGTTGCGCCGATTGCCGCGCTAACAGCCACCGAATTCGCAGGCCCCGTTGGCTCTTTGGTCCAGATTGCTTTTGGACGAATTGGCGAACTTTCCTTTTCTGACTGGGACGGCATTATCCTTTGTTGCGACGGGTTTTCGCCAGCCAGCGGATGCTCATAGTTTCTTAAACTGGCTTTCGACACACCCGCCGCTTTGGACATGCCCGAGGTCAGAACGGCTCCGGTTTCTGCGTCGATGACTACGTGCATGGAATTGCCGGCATAGTCATAGCAAAGCCTGGTTCGCGGGGGGGAGTGGTGTTTACCATCGGCATAATACTGAAGTCGAAGTCCAGCCCAAGTCTTCTTCCTAAGCAGATCGAGATAATAGTCTTTTGCCGCCGAGTTCCCCACATCGAGTTGACCAGACTCCACGAGGCCGATAATGATGGCCCCCGCCTCTTGTTTGGTCTTGCGAATGACGGGAGGATCAATGGGCATTGATGGGATAGTGGCAACATACAGGACGTCGCCAGTTTCCCCGTCGAAATTGACAACGGCGGCTTGAGTGATAACCTTGTACCCTTGATGATAAACAACAAACCTCGCACTAGCTTTGCCATGAATGTCTCCCGGATCTTGTCCTTCCTGCCTGGGCGTCCCAGTAACGCGATCCAAGGTCCATGTGCGCTTGGCTTCGTCGAGGCGATCAATCACAGACTTTGCCCGGTTCACAATTTCCGCTTCACTTGAAAAAGCAGCAACCCGGGGAACATCGCGCTTACGGCGACGCGTGTTGTCTCGTTTATCAATCCTAACAGAAAGAAAACTGCCTTGGCTCGAAAAAGCAACCGTTGTTTCTTCCGGCCCCACAAGTCTAGTAACCCGAGTTGGCGGCGCACTAGGAGGCCTTGTCTCTACTTTCCAGTCTTCGACAGACGAAACCACCCCGCAAATGTCGGCAATGCGGCGAGATCTTTGAGCAAAAGTTTCCTCTGCACCAGATACTGAAACAGGGCAATAAAGAACCCCTACCAGACTGGCCGTGGAAAGACTCATTCGAACGTTACGGTTCATATCATTCTATCCTACAAATACCAAAAATTGGTTGCCGTACTGTGAGTTCCGGTGTAAACTCCATGCACGCGTGTAAAGTGATCACCCCAAATGGGCCAGTCAGTAACTTCCAGGACCGGCTGCCAATTCTCTTGCCATTCGTTGTCCTCATCAAAGTATCCACTATAAGCGATTTCATATGAAAAGGCAGCATCATTCTGAACTCTATCCACGTTGTCCTGAACCATATCGTCTCGCATCTTGCCGATCGTATAACCCGATGCAAGCAGCGAAAAGCATTCTGTGGCGTGGGCCGTCGTCTGATTAATCCTGGACCAGCCGGACCAGCCGGTATACGCCCGGTTCACCAACCATTCGTTGTAAGCGTCCAGATAAGGCCACATGATGCGAATGAAGTTGTTATTGGACGCGTTGTAGCACGTGTCCAGCATCAGCAAGAACGTAGGCGGATTACCGGTTGAGTTATAAGGCGGATTGCCAGTTCCATTTGCGGTCTCTCGAGCACTTTGATAGTTTGTGGGTCTCCACTCCGGCCCGGGATAGATCCACTTGGTGGGCCGCTTTGGCAAAATCGTGTTCGGCTCGTCCTCGTCGCGGCAGTGAGCGTCGATCGGCGGGTGGGTGGAAGAATGATCTTGGCAGAGCCAATGGTAAGTCGAATCTAGCATAAAGAGCAGATTCGCCTTGTAGTCTTCGGTCAACGTGCCGTGAGAGCAAACATACACGACGCCGGCATTGTTCAATCGGCTCAGAATGTCTTCGCGAGTCCAGCCTGCGGTTTGAGTCGCGTACGAATCATAACCGCCGGTACCACCAAGAATCGAAGCGACGATGGGCGCACCATCCCCTCCTTGCGTGGCGGCGAAGTCCGCGCGGTCGAATCCGATGATCCGATTTTTGACCGGAACGCTCAAAGAGTGCGAGTACCATGCCTCGTCGTTGCCGAGAAACCTGACTTCGACCCCTACCGTGGAGTTGGGCGAAAAATGGGTGCTGTCGATGCGCGCTGACACCGTCAGGTGCTGGCGAACACCGTCTTCGAACAGAACATCTCGGATCGTCGTGCCGTTGGCGATGATCTGGTAGCCAAGTATCTCATTTGTACTGGGCCGGGTAATCGCGGTGCCAGAGAGTCTGCAGTTCATTCCGCTCCAGTGCGGAGGCGCCGTCAAAGTCCCGTTAAGGGCGGCAAGTGCATTGCCTCCTACGAGCACGATAACTGCACTGAAAGTTGATGCGCCCAACTTTGCCATCACGTTTACATTGTATGACAAACTCTGCGGAAAGTTGGCTCAGCCACTTTCTTTTTCGAATTTCTCTGCTTAACTGTAGTCGTTAATCGACTTCCCGATCGCGGCCTCCAACTTATCGGAAATCGCATCCAGGCTGGGCTCATCGTGGCTAAACGCGATGCCCATCACGAGCTCTCCCTCGACGTTCTCGTAGAGCTCAGTAAACTCACCCGCCGCGCGATCTCCTACCACTCTCACCATTCGTGAACGCTCTGGGTGACCCCTCAGAATCATCGACAGATCGAGGAAATTGCACCAGAAGTAGGGGACCCGGTCGTAAACATCCTTCGCGCCCGCCATGTTGCCGCCTGCGCAGGCTCCTTGCCACTTTGCGTTCAAGTGATGCTCGCCGCTGAGCCCATCAGGGCGGTCTTCGAAGTAGGCGCAGTCGCCCGCGGCATAGATGTCGGGGTCGTCGGTGGCAAGTTGATCGTTCACGAGAATGCCGTGATCAGGGTCAACTTTCAGGCCAGCCCCTTCCGCCAGCTCCACGCGAGGCAGCACGCCGGTGCCAAGCACAACGACGTCGCCGCGGAAGAGGCGGCCGTAATCGGTTTCCACTCCCTTCGCGTCGATCTTCCCGATTTCGGTGTTGAAAACGATGTCCACGCCGCTACCTCGCAGAGCTTCGGCTACGAAGTGACCGGTCGATTCGCTCGCAAAGGATTGCCACGGCCACTGATCGCGGCTGATCATCTGGACTTCCTTGCCCAAATGAATGCAGACCGAGGCGACTTCAATCCCGATGTACCCCGAGCCGACAACGATGACTTTTGACGCACCCGCGATGGCTTCGCGAAGGCGTACTGCGTCGTCGATGGTTCTGAGAACATGGGCGGTTTCCGCGCCTGGAACATCTGGTCGAACCGCGTAGGAGCCGGTCGCGAGGAGCAGTTTCTCGTAGGTGACGGTTTCGCCGTTGCTGAGAGTGAGGGTTTTCGTCGCGCGATCCAGGCCGGTCGCCCGAACTCCGAGCATTCGCTCAATCCTATTCTCTTCGTAAAAGACTTCGTACTTGCTGGAAGCGTCGTCCAATCCCATATCGGCGCTTTTTAAAACGCCCTTCGAAAGCGGAGGCCGATCGTAGGGGACGTGAACTTCCTCGCGCACCATGAGAATTCGACCTTCCGAGTCTCGCTCCCGAATCGCCTGCGCGGCGCAAACCGACGCCACTCCGCCGCCAACCAACACATATTTCGCGTGCTCTGCCATGCCGCAGATTGTACTTGCGGTAACCTCCTTCGTATGGTGTTGCGCGTGGCGGCCGAGGATTTTCCCGAAGCGGTGCGCCGTTATGCCCAAACGGACGAGGTTTTCGTGTCCGAATCGGGCGGAACCGTGAACATCAGCGCGGTCGATCCGGAAACGGGGGTGATCGTTTCGGCGTTCAGCGAGTTGAAGCTGTCTGCGGTGCAAGAAATGTTAGGCGCGGCGGGCATGAAGGTGAAGGAGGGCGAATGGTCGCGCCAACCCGAGAGCGCGTTGACGGAGTACTACGTCGCGGCGGTGTCTTACAAGAGTAAGGATCCTTCTCCGGGTTTGTGGATTAGTGCCTACCCGCGGCAGCCGACGGTGATGGATGTTTTGCGCTCGGTTTACGACGAGTTCGTGGAGACGGGGGAAGCCTCGAAGGCGTCGTTTGAGCAGTTTTTGAGTTCGGCGAAGCCGAACGTGCTGATTTTATCTCCCGACGAGTTAAGGGCGTTCGCGACGGAGTGAGCGGTCTAGGAAATGGGTCGTATAGGTCCTATAGGACTTATATGTCCTGTCCGTCCAATCCGTCCTATATTTTTTGAGTATGCTCTCGAAATGGCAGAAAACGAGCCATTACTACCTGCTCACGGAGGCTACCGCAGCCTGAAAGCCTACCAAAACGCAGAGATTATCTACGACGCTACCGTCGTTTTTTGCACGCGCTTTTTCAAGCCAAGTAATCGCCTTGTAGACCAAATGGTCCAAGCCGCTCGCAGCGGAAAACAAAACATCGCCGAAGGCAGTTCGATGAGTGGAACCTCCCGTGCTTCAGAGCTTAAACTCGTCGGTGTCGCTCGGGGGAGGCTGGAAGAGTTGCTTCTTGACTATGAAGACTTCCTGCGGCAACACGGATTACCTCAATGGGGAAAGGAGCACGAGAAGGCGGCGTATATACGGAAGCTCGTTTATAGGACGAATAAGTCCTATGAGACCTATAAGACGTATATCGAGGACAAAAGCGGTGAAACTGCTGCAAACACGATGATTTGCCTGATCAGTCAGACGTGTTTCCTCCTGGATCGCCTGAAAGCTGAACTCGGCGAGAGGTTACTTGAGGAAGGCGGAATCAACGAGAGGATTTACAGTGAGCGCCGAAAGCGGCGAGGATATTGAAGACGGCTGACTAAGCTAAGCTCATGACACGCCGTACCAAACTTGTCGGACTAGGATGCGGACTGGCACTCAGCCTCTTCGGCACAGCGTGGTGGATTACGCGTCCGCCGTTTCGGTTCTTGGATGGCGCTAAGTTTCGAGAAATTCTGTCGGGAGAATACAAAACCACCGGCCCCCTCATAACCTTCCGCTACTATGAGAGCAACCGCCCATTCGGAGACCTCGCTGCTGAGGCAGCCCTTGAACTGGAAAAGAGCGGATGGACCCAGGAGATTGATCCCATCTATTGGCGTGGCTTTATCGAGTTAGGTTGGTTTTTCCGCCAGACTGAATCAGCCTTCCAAGTAATCCACTTCGCCAAGGGTACGACTTCACTTGAGCGCGAGACTCAAGCCATCTACATCAACGCGGAGGAGTTCGGAACGGGTGTGTCATGCATATCATCGACGAAGATTACAGATCACGTCTTCATTTTCATTGAGAGGCAAACCCCACACTGACCACCGCAATCCCCCTCCCCTGCTTTTATGGATCGTGCCAAGGAGTGGGTTTCCGGAAGCTCCCAATTTCGGGCAAAAATGGGTGTCTTAAACAGCCCGGAACCCCACCCTCTGATCCCTCCCCATCTCCGCACGAACCATCGGATATGGAGAGGGAGGCCCGGAATCTACTCGAACCTTATCCCAGCGCCTCGTCCATGCGCGGGTAAACCTTCCATCGCGCCGAAACGCTCTATCGTCGGCCTCGCGTCCTCCAAGTCCTCTCTTGTATACCGAATCAAGCTTTGGAACTTGAGGAAGTTCATCACATTCACCGGCGAACCAAACCGGGCGGCTCCCGATGTCGGCAAAGTATGCGAAGGCCCCGCAACATAGTCCCCCGCGCTTTCGGGGGTCCACTCGCCCATCAGCACGCATCCCGCGTTTTCTATCGTGGGAAGCCATCCGTCGGGGTCGGCTACTGCGAGCGACAAATGCTCCGGCGCGATTGCGTTGACGATCTCGACGGCTTGATCCTCATCCTCGGCGATGAAGCACATCCCGAAGCGTTCCAGAGCCTGCCGAATCACCTGTCCTCGGGGCGCCTCTGCGATCTGTTTGTCCACTTCGACAAGGATTTCCCGTGCTTTCGCCTCGTCGGTACACACGAGGAAACCGGCATTGTCTTCCGCGTGTTCGACTTGCGTGATCAGATCCGCAGCGGCGAAGATGGCGTTTGTTGAGGCGTCGGCGAGGACGCACACTTCGCTGGGCCCCGCGTAGCCATCGAGGCCGACCATGCCCCACACTTGGCGCTTGGCCTCGTTCACGTAGCGATTTCCTGGGCCAGCGATAACATCCACGCGGGGCACCGATTCCGTCCCAAAGGCAAGCGCTCCGATCGCCGCGGCACCGCCGACCTTGGCGACTCGCGTCACCTGCATGAGCTGAGCCGCGTAAAGTACGGCGGGGCTCAGCAAACCGTCCGAACGGCAGGGAGTCGTAATCGTTACTTCAGGGACCATCGCGACGTTGGCGGGGCCAACGTTCATGATCACCGAACTCGGATACGTCGCCTGGCCGCCGGGTACGTAGATTCCAGCCGAGCCAATCGGAAGCAAGCGCTGCCCGAGCGAACCCCCAAAATCGGACTCTTCCGACCAGGAATACGACGCCGCAAGTACGCCTTCGAAGCGGGATTCGCCCTCCTCGTGGCGTTCCATCATCTCGGTGAGATAGTAAACCTGCGCCTCGTGGAAGCGCATCACGCGGTCAATGGAGACCCGAATCGCCTCGCGATCTTCCTCTTCTAACAACGTCTCGGCACCCGAAAGCTCTTCATCCGAAACAAGCAAGGAAGTCAGAGCGGGAGAATCAAACTGCTGCGCGTTCGCGAGAAGGGCGGCATCGCCACGAGTTCTCACGTCCTCCAGGATTTTCGAAACGACATCGACGACGTCGCGCGAAATGCCGACCCGATGCACGCCGAGCGCGGCAATCGGATCTTCTAAGCGTCCGTCAATCCAGCGCATCAGTCGAGCGAAACGTCGACCGGTTCCTCACGGCCAGTCTCGGAACTCTTGTAAAGCGCATCAAATATCGCATTCAACGTGAGTCCATTTTCTCCTGGAACCGGCGATGGCTTGCCGTTCTGAACGGCATTCACGAACGCCTTGATCTCTTCAATATAGGAGTTCTCAACGTGGGGGATATTCTCTGGCGTGAGCGAGAAGTACTGGCGGTCGAGTTCCTTGAATATCTGGACTGGCTTATCATGGGCGAGGACATTCACAATCGCTCCGGCCTTGGTGCCAAAGAGCTGCGATTCGAATGGATCGCCTTCCATGTTCGCCATGAACGAGCTTTCCAGCGTCACGACGGCGCCATTTTCGAACTTAATCATGCCCGCCGCGAAGTCT
>JBKJJL010000194.1:0-28547 GCA_046597875.1 Fimbriimonadaceae bacterium
AACCTTTATCTTACAACGAATTCAATTCCTACAACCCTGTTACAATCTTTTTCAGGAACCACTAATGTCTGAACCAATCTCTCGACGTTCGTTTCATGTTTTGGCCGCTTCTGCGGCGCTTGGCGCGGTCACCACACCGGCTTGGGCGCAACAGGACAAGCCACCCCAGGCTCCAAAGGTGCCAGTAGAGCGCCCTTTCGAGCGCGATTACCCGGCGCCGGACTTCAAGCCGTCTTGGAAGAAGATGCAAATCCATCGCACGATGGTCCAGGACTTCATCATTTACGCGCATTCCGACCTTGATATGACCAAGAAATTGCTCGAAAAGGAACCCGGGCTCATCAATGCGATGATGGATTGGGGGGATGGGGACTGGGAGAGCGCGCTTGGCGGAGCGTCCCACATGGCGCGAAGGGATATCGTTGAGTTCCTCCTGTCCAAGGGTGCCCGGATCGACATTTTCTGCGCGACGATGATGGGGCAGTTCGAGGCCGTGAAGTCCTTCTTGACGCTTCAACCGAACCTGATCGATGCGCGTGGCCCGCACGGCTTTTCCCTCCATTTCCACGCCCAGCTAGCGGGAAAAGACGCGAAGAAGATGTTGGATTACCTTCAGTCAATCAAGAAAATTGAAATGAAGCCGAACCCATTCGTCAAGAATCCACCGCCGGGGCCATAACGGGCTCCCGATTCCTCTCCCGAATCACGTCTTGCAAAGCCAAAAGCACGGTCAGCAAGACGGGCCCGGCCATGATTCCGACCGGCCCGAGGGCGAAAACCCCGCCGAGCAGACTGAAGAAGATCGCCATCGGATGCAGATTCACGCGCGCGCCGATCACGAATGGCCGAAGGAAATTGTCCACTTGCGAAACGATTCCGAATCCGACAATGAGGAGCGCGATCGCCTGTCCATTTTTGCCTTGCGAAAACAAGAGCAGCGCCATCGGAACGTAAACGAGCGGCGCGCCGAGCAAGGGAATCGCACATAAAACGGTCGTGGCGACGAACCAAACCAACGGCGAAGGCACTCCGCATGCTACGTACGCAACGCCGCTGATAATGCCTTGAATAACCGCCACCAGGACCACGCCAATAAAGACGGCATGGATGGTTTTGCTCATCTTCGAGAGCACGTCCTCGGCCTTGTCTCGCGGGAGTGGAATCAGTTCTAGGGCGGGTTCTTTCAGTCGGTCGCCGTCTCGGAGAATGAAGAAGAGGGTGAGAAAAGCAACGACGAGGGTGAAAAGCGTTTCGCCCGTCGCCCTCGCCGCCATCCCTGCGAATCCGGTTGCGCTCTTCACGAGCTGCGCTTTGTTCTCGGTCAGCCAATCCTGGAGCTTAAAGTCGCCCGCTCCGACTCGTTCGGCCCACGGATGGACCGCGACATCAATCTGCGAAACGACCGATTCCAGGTTCAAGCCATTTGCGCCTCCAGGCCCAGAAGCAGAGATCTGCTGAGCGGTCGCCGCGAGTTGGACGCTGAGAACAGTTCCAACAAGTACAAGCGGGACTCCGACGAGGGCGATGGTGGTCAAAGTGGAAAAAGTCGCCGCGATGTTTGGCGAAAAACGCTTGGCGAACCGATCATGTCTCGGTTTCATTAAGACGGCGAGGACAGTCGCCCACAGCAGGGCGGGCACAAATCGCAGGATCAACCAGGCCCCCGCCGTGAGGGCGAGTCCAAAAAGCACGCCGAAAGCGATTCCGCGGTAGTTTTGTTTGAAGCTGTCCATTGCTTGTGCGATTGTACGGGGCAGAGGGGGTGGAAGTTGCGGGGAGGTTCTGGCGCTCCTGAGTTCCGTACGCTCTAAAATCGAGAATCGGACTTCAAAAACGGAGCACTTCCTCACTTTTCTCCCTCAAACTCCCGAGAATTTAGACCACGGACTCCCCCGACACGGTAAACTTTCTGGGTTAGAATACGAAGCCCTGCGAACGATTCCGCCCTCTCTCTTCGTCTCTAGTTTTCGAGTGCAGGGTGCGGTCGCCATTGACGGGGACCGGTCTGAGGTGATATGATAGCAAGCTCAGGGCCAGGGAAACAGGAATATCGTTTATGGCAAAAAAGCTGAATAGCGTTCTCGGCATCGACATTGGAAGTCGGTCCATTAAGTTAGCCGAGATCAAAAATGGGGGTAAGGAAGCGGTTGTCACGGCAATTGGCATGATTGCCACGCCGGAAGGTGCCGTGGATCACACAGGCGTTTATAACGCCGATGCGGTAGGGGCCGCGTTAAAGCAGCTTATTTCCGAGTCGGGAGTGTCATCGCCAAGCGCGGTCGTCTCGATAGCCGGCCAGGCTTCGGTTCTGGTTCGCACCCTCGAAGTTCCTCGCATGAACTCCACGGAACTCAAAGAGCACATGCAGTGGGAGATCAACCGAAATATCCCCTTCGCCGAGAGCACCGTTGTCAGCGATTTTCGCGCGCTGGAAGACAATGATCCCACCTCCGCGAATATGGACGTTGTGATGGCGATTGCGCCGCAGTCCGCGATCGACACGCTCATGGCGTGCGTCAAGAAAGCAGGCAAAGGCACTCACGCGATTGACGTAGAGCCGCTGGGGATTGCCCGCTCGCTGACCAGCAGCTACGACGATTTGTACGGAGATCAAACGATTTGTGTGGTTGATATCGGCCACAAGACGACTTCGATCAATATCTACAAAGGCGGCAAGCTTTTGATGCCCCGACAGGTTCCGGTGGGGGGAGACAACTTCACCCGTTCGATTGCAGACCAACTCGGTATCGGCCAAGAAGAGGCGGAGACGCTGAAATCAACCCGAGCCGATGTAGCTGCGATGGCCGCCGCGGCTTCGAGCATGACCCAATCTTTTAGCGCTAACCCATTTGCCGAGCCGGAGGCGGAAGGGACACCGGGAGGATTCACTCCCTACAATCCGTTCTCTGATGAGCCCGCTGCGCCCATTGTCGAGGGAGTACTGCCAGGTGAGGATATCGTCGTCGGTGAAGAACTAAGCCCGATGCCAGCAGTTTCAGTGGACTCGGAAACGAATCGCGTGAACTCGGCGATGGCGAACGAACTTGACGAGTTCGTTGCCGAGATTCGGCGTTCCATAGACTATTTCAAAAATAAAGGCGGCGACGTAAATCGACTCGCTTTGTGCGGGGGCGGCGCTCAACTCAGGGGTTTGGCTGAGTTTCTTTCGAACTCCCTCGCCGTGCCCTGTGACACTTACGACCCCTTACGGCGTCTCAATGTCAATGCGAAGAAAGCCGATGCCTCGTTTATCGAGGCCCATCGTGCCGAGTTCGCCGTCGCTGTAGGAAACGGCCTACACATTCTTTTCGATTAGAGAACACGGATGAAACTCAATCTTCTACCGACTTATGTGTCGAAGGAAAAGCAAGGGCGGTTTGCAGTCATTGGGTCTGCACTCCTGGCTATTGTCGGTGTCCTCGCCATGCTTTTCATGATTCGCTCCTCGCGAGATGCAGTTCAGGTTCAGCAGGACCGCATCGTTGCTGCTAAGCCTGATGCGGATCGTGCTTTTGCCATTTCTGGCCAAGCGGACGAGGTGATGAACCAAGCCCGCGGCCTCATTTTGAATATGAATCTTGCCGAGGCCATGAACAGCCACAGCAAGGTCTATCCGGATCTGTACGACGAGGTCAAGCAGTATATTCCCGCTTTCTATCGAATCAGCTCGCTCAATGCGGTGCCAAATGGGGCGGAATCCGTTACGATCGTGATGACCGGGTATCTGAAGACCTTCCAGGAATACTCCGATTTAATGGTTGCGCTCCTCAAGATTCCTGGGGCGACCGCGGTTTCGAGGTCTGGATTCCAGCTTAACGATCCGTTGGTCCCGAATCTCGTTCCCGAAGCGCAAATTGCCCGTCAGATCAAACCCACCGACTCACGGATTCCCGATAATCCCATGGATCGTCTGGATTTGCTAATCGCGGAGGCCCAGCTCACGGGATTCCAGAATGCGGGCGGCTTTGGAACCCACGGCACACCGATGGTTCGAGGCGCGATGCCGAACCAATCAACGGTGACGGTTGCGGTTGTAATCGCAGGAAAGAATATCCAAACGCCTGATCCACGTGGTACGTTGGCCGGCGCAGCTGCCTTGTGGGGAGGTGCGCCAGCGGTAACGACACCGGGTACTCCCGCTCCAGGCAACCCAACGACTCCGACGAAGGCGGCGGGGCCTCCTGTTAACAATCGAAAGAACCCAAGTAAGGGCCAAGAGGACGAAGAATAATGAAAATGGGAGCTGTACCAGTTTTCTGCATTGGCCTTGCGCTATTCCTGATTTTTGTAGGATTCGGTGCGCGCGAGTACATTCCCAACATGGAAGACGCCAAGAATCGGCAAGCCGCGGCTGAGAAATTTGAAGCAGAGGCGGCCAAACTTGGTAAAGCCAAGAAAAGGCTGCAGGATGCTAAAGACATCGTTCAGGCTAAGGCCGACGAATGGCAGGTCATCGTTGCATCTCGAACGCCTCCGTCAAGTTTGCCCCTCGGAATCGATATGAATCGACACGCGTGGCAATTGGTTGTCGATTCGCAGAAGTACCGGAACGCGGTCCAAACGGCGGTCAATACCCAGGTGAGGCACGGTGGGGTTCGGGTCATGAATGGCCCAATCGTTCCTCCGCCTGATCAGGATGCGACTCGGATTGTTGCCGGATACTACAACTATCCCGCGATCCCGTTTCCGGTCGTGATCTTTGATCTCGGTGTCATTACCGTGCAAGGAACTTATTCGCAAATTAAGCAGAATGTTACGGCTTGGAGCTCAATGCCGAACTATCTGGCCGTCGCGAGTGGTCTAACCCTCCAGGGTACGGGTGAGATTTTGACCGGTACCTACAGTGTTTCAATGGTCGGCTACATTCGCGGTGACAAGATATTCCCGGTCGTTCCGCAAGCCGGGGCACCCGCGGGAGGGGCTGCTGGTGGTGGTCCTGGCGCGGGCGGCGGCGGTGGTGGCCGTGGCGGCGGTGGTGGAGGTCGCGGAGACTAATCATGAGAACTCTGTCTTTGAAACTGACTTTTGGTATTTTTGCGGCAAGCGTCGTGTTGGCGGGTTGCGGGCCTGATCCCGTAGCAAGCATGGGTTCGGCTCAGGCTGGAACAGCGCCTACTTTGACGCCGTTCAAGCCGGTCGCACAGGCTGGAATCAAGGTTGATCCGGCTGACCCGACTGTACTGATTGAAGCCGGTAAAGCGCAAGCAGTCGCCGTTCGAGGGAATCCATTTTCTCTGCGGAGCGAAGAAACCGCTTTTGACCGATCTCAAGCGGTAGCGAGCTTGGTCGAGGGGCAAGGCTGGTACCCGTTCGTCGCGATTGAGAGGGCGGAACCCGGCCAAGAGACGTTTGTAATGGAGCCACAGCCGCCCAGGCGTTTAGCGGGTGTGCTGATTGGAGAAACGATCACGGCCTTGATCGACATGGGCGATGGGCGCGGTTTGCAGACCATTCGACCTGGACAAACGATTGAAGGAACCAACTGGGTCGTTCAATCTATCGACGAAGAAAAAGCAATATTGCGGAGAGAAGGGAGCAACACGCGGCCGAAGTACGTAGTGGTGCGGCTTGAGGATGCAGCGACGATGGGTTCCGGCTCCGGTGGTGCTGCCCCCGCAACTGGTGGCGGAAACACCCGTGGCGGCGGGATGGAAGGCGGCGGTGCCGCCGGACGACCCGAGTAAACGGATACAATCAGAGTAACGTAGTAACGAGTAGAACTTCTAAAGATTTCAGAGGATCCGAATACCATGAAAACCCAAACAAAGATTATCATGTCAGCGCTCGTTGGCCTCGCCCTAGTGGGCGCGGCTCCAACTGCGAGCGCGCAGAACGACCCGAGGGAGCAAATAATCCCTTCGATTGAGCTGCAAGATGCACCCGTGCGAGACGCACTGCGCATTCTGTTCAAGAATGTTGGCGTCTCCTACTCGATCGCTCCCGACGTCCAGGGAACCGTGACGGCGAGTCTGAAGAACGTCCCCTTTGAGACGGCACTTCGGAACTTGCTCAGTCAGGTTGATGCGACGTATCGGCTTGAAGGCCCGATTTACACGATCATCAAGAAGGAAATCGACACTGGCGGTGGTTCCACTCCCCAGACGACCGAGTCCCTTCCGACCACGGGAACGCAAAAGAATTTCTACCGAATCAAAATCAACAGCGCCGATCCGCAGTTCATCTACCTCCTTCTAAAAGGCGAGATGGGCTTCGGTTCAGGCCCTGAGATTTCGACGCTGCAAGGTGGCGGTAGTAGTGGCGGAGGCCAAGGTGGCTTTGGCGGCGGTGGCTTCGGCGGCGGCGGCGGTCAAAGCGGCGGCGGCTTCGGTGGTCAAGGCGGCGGTGGCGGCTTTGGTGGCAGCGGCGGCGGCGGCGGCTTTGGCGGCAGCGGCGGCGGTGGCGGCTTTGGCGGCGGCGGCGGAAGCCGTGGCGGCGGCGGCGGCGGTCGGGGAACTGGCTAGTTCCGTCGGATACGAATATTGCAAGGAAGAACTGAGGGTTATGGAGTTGATAATGCGGATGAAAATGGCTAGAACGGCGCTCGCGCTCGCGCTCGCTACTGCAGGTCTTTCGGTCTCTCCGGTTGCGTTCGCACAGAACGCGCCGGAAGAGATTCGAGTAGATCTGAACTTGAAAGACGCGGATGTGAAATCGGCGATCCAGGTGCTCATGCGCCAAACAGGATTGGCGATCATCTTTGAGGCGAGCGATGAACCGTTCCCTAAGATCACGTTGAATTTGCCGCGAGTAACGGCAGAGGATGCGCTAAAGTACGTCTGCCAAGCGGCGGGCGCCTACTTCCGAAAGGATGACAACGGCGTCTATATTATCAGCCGAACGAAGCCGGTTGAAGCGGTTGTGGCTGCACCTCCCAATATCAAACCGACTCCTGAAAAGAAGTCGATTTATAAGATCAAGATGCAGCATGCGGATGCACAAGATGTATACGCGCAGATTGCCTGGGGTGCCGTTCTTGATTCGCAGCGCGGATTCATCGAAATCAATCGATTCAAGGAACTCACAAATCCGCATCGTACGATGATGTCGAACAGCCCTTCAGTCTTTCTTCAGGGAACCGACAATGGCGTGGGTCAATACCGGCCCATGAATACGGCTCTGGCGAACAACCCGGTGGTTAACCGCGGTGAGGGTGCCAATGATGTGACGATGCCGGGTGAATCTGCAGCTGGACAATTTGGCGGCGGTCTCGGCGGCGGCGGTGGCGGCCAAGGTGGTCTTGGCGGCGGCGGCGGAGGCGGTCAGTTTGGCGGTGGCGGTCAAGGTGGCGGTGGTCAGGGTGGTGCCCAGGGTGGAACTCTGAGCCCAGGGGGCCTGATTCCTGCCGACATCGATTACATTACGTTTGATCCTAACGACAACTCGATTATCATTCGAGCAACCGAAGCAGACTACACGAACCTTCTGCGCTACATTCAAGAGTTTGATATCGCGCCGAAGCAGGTTACGGTTAAAGTCGAGTTCATTACGACCTCGAGCAGCTTGTCCAAGTCCATCGGTTTCGATTGGTTGTACAGCCGGGGAACCCTTTTTGCAGGCAACACGCCTGGCACGTTCGCACGAACGAGCGACCCGATCTTCCTGAGCTATCAGACAGGAAACTTTGCAACCCGGTTGCGAACCTTCCTCCAAGATGGATATGGACGCGTTGTCGCTTCGCCGATTCTGCGGACGCTGAATAATCAGCCCGCAACGGTGTCGCAAGGCATTACGACGACCATCTTCCAGACGGTTGTCGCCAGCATCGGTAATGGTCAGGTTATCCGACAGACGAACCCGATCAACATCACGGTTGGAACATCCCTCTCACTTCGCCCCCGTATCAATAACGATGGCACGGTGACGATGTTCCTGACTCCGTCGATTCAGCAGCTAGGCCAGTTCCGCCGAGACGCGGACGGCAACGAGTTCCCGGATACGTCCTTCCAGTTCATCGCCGTCGTAGCCCGCGTTAAGAGCGGCGATACGATCGCCTTGGCCGGATTCACGAATAAGTCCGACACCGGTAGCGGTACGAAGTTCCCCGTGCTCGGAGACATTCCGATCATCGGCCAGTTCTTCCGCTCCAGCAACCGGGAAAAGAACTACAGCGAACTGTTGATCTTCGTAACGCCCACGATCATTGATGAGGAAGACGGAGGCATCGGACCGTAGTCCGAAGCGAAATCGTTCACTTGAAGGCGGCGGCGAGAGCATTCTCTCGCCGCCGTCGTCTTTCTTTATGATGAGTCAACGCGCCTGGATTCTAGTCGGAATGATGGGGGTTGGCAAGTCCACGGCCGGAGGCATCGTAGCAGAGCGGGCGGGCCGCGAGCACCTGGATACGGATCGCATGCTCATTCGTAAGCTCGGTCGTCCAATCCCGCAACTCTTCCAACTCCTCGGAGAATCCACGTTTCGTGATCACGAAACGACCCTTCTGCGGGAACTCTCGCCGGGCCGAAGTGTGATCTCGACTGGAGGCGGCATCGTTGTTCGTCCGCAAAACTGGGATGAGATGCGGCGCTTGGGGACGACCATTTTCATGGACGTCCCGTTTGATATCCTCATTGCGCGACTGCATGCAAGTAAAAAGCGACGCCCGCTCCTTCAAGGTGAGGACATGGAGTCGAAGGTGGCCGCGATTTTGGAGGCACGCCTGCCGCTCTATCGACAAGCTGACCTCACTGTTACCCTCGAACATCTCGACGCCAATGACTCGGCAGATCGAATCCTAGCGGCCTTGGGGGTCAAGGCATGATCGTCCGGCATTCGCAAGGGTCTTATCCGATCACTTTCACCACGATGGCGGCCGCGATCAAGCCAGATGAGGGCCAAGTCATCACCGATCGGAACGTCGCCGCCGCGTGGCCCCACCTGCTCAAGGATGCCGTCCATATTGCCCCTGGTGAATCCAGTAAAGCGCTGGAACCTTATGGCAAGCTGCTGAGGTCTCTGGCCGCCGACAACATCAAGCGAAACGGGGGCCTTCTGGCAGTCGGAGGAGGGGTCGTCGGTGACTTGGTGGGATTCGTCGCAGCTACGTATATGCGAGGCATTCCGTACGTCCAAGTCCCCACATCGCTGCTGGCCATGGTTGATTCTTCGGTCGGCGGAAAAGTGGGGATAGATTTACCCGAGGGGAAGAATCTTGTCGGCGCGTTTTGGCCTCCGACCGCGGTGCGGGTTCCGATTGATGCGCTGCAGACCCTTCCCGATCGGCAGTTCAAGAATGGCATGGCGGAAGTTTGGAAATACGGGTTCATTCTGGAGCCCGGCCTATGCGATCGCCTTGCGCGAACGGCACTCAGCCCCGACTCTGCCGATATCGAAGACATCATCGCTCGCTGCATTACGCTCAAGGCAGGGGTGGTCCAGGAGGATGAGTACGACCGACTCGGCCGCCGAGCAGTTCTGAACTTCGGCCACACGATCGGCCACGCAATCGAACGTGAAACCGGATACGCGAAAGTGCTCCACGGGGAGGCGATCGCGATCGGAATGGTTGCCGAAGCCAAGCTCGGCGAGGCGTTGGGCACGACGAAAAAGGGAGTTGGCGACCGCATCGCAGCATGGCTAAAAGAAGACGGCTTGCCGACTACTTTTCCGAACTTGGGCGGCGAGCGAATGATCGCGGCGATGAGGCTCGACAAGAAGGCCGAAGGCGAAGGATTGGCCTTTAGTCTGCTTACCGACCTTGGCCGATGTAAACTAGTCACCGGAGTCGCCGAGACCGAGGTCGCGGCGATTTTGCGTTCCATATGAATAGCTTGCGAACCCTTGTCGCTTCTATCGCGCTCGTCCTGTTGGGCGGGGGATATCTCGCGTCACAGCTTGCCGCGTCGAACGGCAATCATGCTGCATTTGCCTTTCAAATGGACCAACCTTCGATAAGGATCCTCGCGGCGCTTGTTCTTGTGGGCGCAGTCGTTCTTTCGTTCGCGCCTGACCGGGAGGAGAATTGACCGGCGAGGTTCTTGGCAATCGGTACGAGCTCACGGTCGACCTCGGAGCGGGGCCGCTTTTTCATGCCTTTGCCGCGCGGGATCAGCTTCAAGGGCGAGATGTCTGCATTCGTATGCTTCGCCCTCCTTTTTCAAGCGAACCGGAGTTCGTCGCCAAACTCTCCGCCGTCGTTCACTCCGCGACGACGCTTAACCATTTCGGCTTGGAGCGCTTGTACGGCCTGGACGTGAGCGACGCGCCGTTCCTAGTTACTGAGCTGTCCAAGGGCACGAACTTGGTCGAGCGTCTCAGGAAGCTTGGGTCTTTGTCAGTTCCCGTTGCCGTTCAGATGGCGATTTCGATATCGGAAGCCGTGCAGTCGTTGCACTCGGCCGGCTTGGTTCACGGGGATATCGGTTCGCACAACGTGACGGTCGGCGCTGAGGGCGAGCTCAAGGTGCAGATGTTCGCGATTTGGCAAGCATTTGCGTCATCCTCCTCTGCCGGGGGCAGTATGCTGCCGTTACTGGCCCCCTACCTTGCGCCTGAGATAGCCCAGGGCGGGTATCCGACGCCACATTCGGATGTCTACGCGATCGGCGTGCTCGTGTACGAAATGCTCAGCGGCCGGTATCCCTTTCACGCGGATGCGCCGGTCGCAATGGCGCTCAAGCACGCTACCGATGCGACCCCAAACGTGCGGATGATGAATCCTTCAGTCCCTGTCGTGCTCGCAGAAATCGTCAAGAAGGCGATGGCAAAGGACCCTGCAGAGCGCTATCGCGATGCGGGAGACATGGTGAGCGACCTCCGGATATTGCAGGACGCCCTCCGCTTTGGGCGGACCTTGGCGTGGCCAATAAGGGAAGAATCGCGAGCCGCCCCCCCCCAGCCCGTCGCACCAAAGATGTCCGCGATCCGCGAGACCAAAGCCCGCGAAGACTATTCAAACGAGGATCCCTACGAGGAAGAACCCTCGGCAGACGTGCCGGTGTGGGCGAAGATCATGATTACGTTCTTCACCACGCTTCTCGCCGCTGTCGTTTTCTGGTGGATCGTATTCAATGTCAATAAGCCTCGCCAGGTGACGGTGCCGGATGTAAAGCGGCTCTCGGTAGCCGAAGCGATGTCGCGCTTAGAATCGATTGGCTTGAAGCTGAGAATCGCGCGAAGGCAACCGAGTGAACAAGTCCCCAAGGATCAGGTTTTAGATTCTTCGCCGAACCCCGGCGAGAAGATGAAGGAGGGCTCGACAATCAACGTTACAATCAGCGTTGGCAGCAAGTTTGTCGAGGTCCCGGACGTGCGGAATATGACGGTCGACGCGGCCAAGACGATGCTTTCCAGCGTGGATTTGAAGATCGACGACGCCGTTGAACGGGTACCGAGCGATAAGATACAGGAAGGGTTCATCGTGTCTCAGAACCCCGAAGCCAAACGCAAGGTGCAACGTCTGTCCAGCCTGAGAGTTCAGATCAGCAGCGGAAAGGAAGGTAAGGATGCCGATCCAACCGATAAGATCAAGTACCAGTACACCCTACGGATTCCGCTCAGCGATCTGACGACGAATATCTTGTTGAGAGTGGATTTGACGGACGCCCGAGGAACCAAAACCGTTCACGAGACCGAGCATGAGCCCGACGAGCTGGTTGAGATTATCGCCGAAGGCTTCGGCAAGAAGGCGAAGTTTGTGATCTACTATGATGGGGAGTTGGTAACGACGAAAGACGTCGAAGCCGAGGACTACGAGGAAAACCCGAATTGATCCAGATCGCGCCCTCCATTCTTTCGAGTGACTTTTCGCGATTCCAGGAGGCGGTCGTCGGCTTTGCTGCTGCCGGTGCCGATTGGATTCATTTCGACGTGATGGACGGTCAGTTCGTGCCTCCGATCACCTTTGGCGCCAAACTGGTTGCAGACCTTCGCCCATGCGTTGAGATTCCCTTTGAAGCCCATCTGATGACGCATACCCCGGAGCGCCACTTCGCTGCATTCGAAAAAGCGGGCTGCAAGCGGATCATCTTTCACGCAGAAGCGACCGTTCACGCCCACCGCTTGATCTATGAACTTCGAGATCGCGGAATCGAGGCGGGGATTGCCATCAACCCCGGCTCTCCCATCGAGTTGGTGAAGCCAGTTTTAGGAGAAGTCGACCTCATCCTCGTGATGACGGTGAATCCGGGCTGGGGCGGTCAGAAGCTTATTTGCTCCTGCTTGCAAAAGGTCACCGCGTTGCGAACCCTAACGGACGTGCCGATTGAAGTGGATGGAGGGATCGACGAAGACACGATCGGTCAAGCCTACACAGCGGGCGCGAATGTCGCCGTGGTTGGGAACTACTTAGCTTCCAGCAAGGATCAGAAGGCCGCGATGCAAACATTGAGGGAGCTATGCGTGCGCTAAAGTTTTGGACGACCTCCCTGCTGGTTTTCGGCATTTTCATGCTGATGGCGGCACCGATTATCATGGTGCGAAAGCCAGGGGCGCGGGCACCCGAAGTGGATCGGCTACGATTTGCCGCGCTCATGACGAGCTATGCGATCGTTCTTTTGATTGTTTTCTTGGCGATTGTCATTCTCGCATGGCGGCTTATGGTTCGTCAGCGCGAAGAATTCCGGGACGCGAGTTTGACGAACCTGAAGGACTTAGTCGAGGGCACAATGCAGGACCACGGTCGCCCTGAGGATCCTAAGGACGAGTCGTAGTGGCGACCGATCAGGATTTCATGTTCCGCGCGATTGCCCTGTCTCGAAAGGGTTATCCGGCCCCGAATCCTCATGTTGGGTGCGTCATCACCCTAGGTGACAAGATCGTGGGCGAGGGCTACCACCGACGCGCGGGAGAAGGTCATGCGGAGGTTGTCGCGCTACGCCAAGCAGGTGAACAAGCGCGGGGAGGGACGGCGTTCGTGACTTTGGAGCCCTGCAACCATCAAGGGCGCACCGGGCCGTGCTCGCTGGCCCTGATCGAAGCAGGGGTCAAACGGGTCGTCTATGCGGTTCGGGATCCAAACCCGCGAGCAGCGGGAGGGCATGAGGTCTTGGCTGCCGCGGGCGTCACAGTTGAATCAGGAGTTCTGGCTGACGAAGCGGAAGCCGCGAACGCGGTATTTCTGACCGCGGTGCGCCGCGAATACCCTTATGTTTGCGTGAAAGCGGCGATGAGTCTGGATGGACGGATTGCCTTGCCGTCTGGGGAAAGCAAGTGGATCACTGGACCGGAAGCGCGGCGCGAGGCGCATAAGCTGCGCGCGGAGACGGGGGCTGTTCTCGTGGGCCCCGGTACCATTTTGGCGGATGACCCGCAACTGACGGCGCGCTTTCGAGGTGCTCCGCAGGTCACGCGAATTGTTTTGGATCCGCGCGGTGAAGTGCCTGAATCCGCGAAGGTTTTTGAAGGTGCGGCACCGACCGTGCACGTCGTTCCGTACGGTATGTCGGGGAAGGGAATCCGTCTGGAACAACCGCTGGTTGACGGGCGATTTGCAGCGGTGGCGCTTCTGCAAGCCTTGTACGGACTCGGTATTCTGGGCATCTTGGTCGAGGGCGGCGCAAAGACGATCGGAGCGTTCCTCCCGTATGCGGATCGGATTGAGCTTTTTGTATCCGGAAAGGTTTTAGGCTCGGGGTCCGCTTGGGTTGAAGGTTTTTCGGTGATGAATCTGGATCAAGCGCCACGTTTCGTGATCCGGAAGGTCACGAAATGCGGCGATGACCTGCGCGTGACGGCGGTGCCCATGTCCCATAATTAGCCGATGCCATTCAAGGTGGGTTGTGTTCCCTATCTCAATGCCAAGCCGCTTGTCTGGCAGTTCCAAACGCTCGGTGAGGACTCTCCGGTTGAGGTCATTTTTGACGTTCCTTCGCGTTTGCCAGAGCTTCTTGATTCGGGACAAGTGGACGCCATTTTAGTCTCGTCTATCGAAGCGTTCCGACGTTCGTGCCGCGTCGTGAAGGGCGTATCCATTTCCTCGCAGGGAGCAGTTGAAAGTGTCCGGTTGTTCAGTTCTGTGCCCGTGCTCCAGATTGAAACTCTGACCCTTGATCCGAGTTCGATGACGAGTAATGCGCTCGCGTTGATCATCTTGGACACCCTCAACGTGAGGCCCGAAATCAGCGATGCTGGCCAGGCCAGGATTCTCATTGGAGATGCAGGGATGCGGAGCGATTACGCCGAACCCTATGTCCTTGACCTGGGGACTGCGTGGTATGACCTCACGGGACTCCCGTTTGTCTGGGCTGTTTGGCTGGGCAGGCCAGACCTTTGCCCAGAGCTAGCCGATAAGTTGCGAGCCTCGGCCAAATGGGGCCAGGAAAACCTACGATCTTTTCTCCCCACGGCCGCTCTGGACGCTAACTTCGACATTGAACTCGCAGAAAAGTACTTGACCAAGACCATGGATTACGGGCTTGGTCCAGATCACCTTCTCGGACTGAATGGATTTCGCGAGAGACTGCTTCACCACGAGTGGATACCAGACAGTCCAGCCTTGGAGTTCATTTGAGCCGCCACTGCGACGTCTTGATTATCGGGGGCGGAACTGGCGGTTGCGCGGCCGCGATGGGGGCGGCTTCGCTCGGGCTGAGCGTCATTCTAACCGAAGAAACGGACTGGATCGGTGGCCAGTTCACGTCGCAAGGGGTTCCTCCGGACGAGCATCCGTGGATCGAGGAGTTTGGCTGCACCGGCCGCTATCGCGTGTTTCGGAACCAAGTCCGGGAAGAATATCGCCTTAGGTCAATAACGCAGGCTGCGAAAGAAGACCCATACCTAAACCCGGGGGGAGGTTGGGTTAGCCGGCTCTGTTGCGAACCTGCGGTCGCGTGGGAAGTTCTCCGCGAAATGGTAGCCAGCCCCTTCGTTACCGTCCTCCTTCACCGAAAACCGGTCGCGGCGACGGTGTCAATGGATCGCGTCGAATCCGTTACTCTGTGGAATCTTGAGGACGACACGGAGGAAACTTTCACTGCCGCCTACGTACTCGATGCCACCGAGTTGGGCGACCTGTTGCCCTTGACCGGTACCGAGTATGTGTCCGGTGCCGAGTCCAGACGCGATACGGGCGAGCCGAACGCATTAGCCGGGGAGCCTGAGCCGCACAATGTGCAGGGGCTTACGTGGTGCTTCGCAATGGCCTTCCATGCTGGTGGCTCGGCGGAGATGCCAGAGCCGGAGCAGTACGCCAAATGGCGCTCGTGCCGACCGCCTTTCTGGCCGGGACCGCTACTTGGTTTCGATGTCCTTCACGCGCACACCGGCGAACCTCGGAACCTGCCTCTTTTTCGCGAGGATGGGGATTGGTATGCCCTCTTCCCGTATCGGCAGATAGTGAATCCGGCGATCTGGGAGCGGGATCGAGCCCCAGTGACCCTCGTGAACTGGCCGCAAAACGACTACTTCGAAGCGTCGATCATTGATGTTGATCCGCCGGGTTCTCGGTCAAAATTCCCAGGCGCAAGCGGCCCGATCAGCGAGGCTCGTCTCAAAGATTCTATCCAGCTATCTCTGAGCCTCCTTCACTGGCTCAGAACCGAGGCGCCGAGGCACGATGGAGGCGTTGGATATCCTGAGTGCGTGCCTGCCGCGTCAATCTTTGGGACGGCCTTCGCCAAATACCCCTACATCCGCGAATCTCGCCGCATTCGGGCGAGGCACACGATTCTTGAACAAGACGTTGCGGCCTACACAAATCCCGGAAGGGATCGCGTGATGCCGATCGAAGACTCCGTCGGAGTCGGGGCGTATCGGATCGACCTGCACCCCAGCACAAGCGGCGCGAATACGATCGACACGAGCACGCTTCCTTTCCAAGTTTCTCTCGGAAGCCTTGTACCAATCCGAATGAAAAACCTCCTCCCTGCGTGCAAAAACATTGGGACAACCCATATCACGAACGGCTGCTACCGGCTCCATCCCGTTGAATGGAACATCGGGGAGTCGGCGGGGCTTTTGGCGGGGTTTTGCATTCGACAAGGGGTAGAACCTGCCCAAGTGCACGAAAGCCCCGAGCTAACCGCGGACTTTCAGCGTCTCCTTATTGACCAGGGCATTGAACTGGCTTGGCCCGATGTCCCCCTGCATGCCCTATGAGTAATCTCGATTTCGAACTGCCAGAGCCCGAAATCGCGGACAAACATCGCCCCGGATTCGGTTGGGCGATGTTCTTTACCGTCCTCGTTCTCTTTATCGGAATCCAACTCGCTGGCTACCTTACGCGCGATGGCAGTAAGGCCGAATCGGCCGTAAAAGAGGTGCGTACGAGCATAAAGACGACTTACCTTTACGAGGAAGCGATGCGCCGAATGAGGCAGCCTGACGCATTCAAACCATTCGATTCCAGTATCTCCACGCTGGCCCCCCTCCGCAAGTCGGATCCCAGCGCCGCCCTTCTTTGGGTTATTCTGCGAGATCTCCGGGGCCATGATATCGCTCAGGAGGACATAAAGCTGATTCTCAAGGGGAAGGGAATCGACCGACGCGCGTTTGCCGCGATCTATGGCTCAAAGACCCTAACACCGAGTCGTGCCGACAGCCTCGTCGCCAAGCTGCCAGGCGGATTCCCCTCCCGATTAGCGTGGCGGGCGGCCCTTCGCAAAACAGGAGTCGAAGAGCCCGCCCGCCGAGTATTCACGGATAGGGAGGTGTTCACGCCGGTCATTGTCTTGGGCGTCTTGCGCATCGCGGGGATTGCAGGAGTCATCCTTCTTCTCGCCTTTATCGTGGCCAAGGCGGCAGGAAAGCTCCCGCCAAAAGGATTCCCGGCCAACGCCGTTTCGCCGGCTCATGCCGACCGTCTCGCCGGGAAGGTCGCGGTGATTCTCGTCCTGAGCATGACCTTGCCAGCATTTCTCATTGTCCCCTTGGCGGGCAAGATGAACCGCGCCGGCCAAACTGCGCTCGCGACCGTGCTTCTTCTCGCCTGCGCTCTCGCCCTTGTGCGGGTCCCCCTGTTTGGGCGAAGAATCACGTGGGCCGAGCTTGGTTGGCGTCGAGATCAGGTGGGAAAAGACGCCTTGTCGGGATTGGCGGCGGCGCTCGCCAACGCGCCCCTGCTCCTCCTGGTTTCGGTGATCAGCGGCTTCCTCTTTCGCTGGCTTCCGCCCGCGGAGCACCCGATCACAAGCGACCTCAGCCGGATGAACGACCCCTGGATGCTGGCCGCGACCTTTTTCGCGGCGAGCGTCGTCGCGCCCATCGTCGAGGAAACGCTCTTTCGAGGCATGCTCGCCCCTGCCATGGGGACCCTCTTTGAGAGGCGTTGGGTGGGATGGATCGCGGCGGGTCTTTGCTTTGCCGCGATCCATCCGACGGGAATACCCGCTTGGCCAGCCCTGGCGACGCTCGGCGTCGTCGCGAGCATCACGAACTACCAGACGGGCTCGCTCGTGTCTTCCGTGTTCATGCACGGATTTCACAACGCGATCATCCTGACGATGGCAATTTTCGTGCTTGGCTAAGACGTTGCGAACCGTTGCGACCTTTGTGTGAGGTCAACTCCTCTTCAGAAACATCACGCAACGGTCGCAAAGGTCGCAAAGGGGGAATCTGATTCGTTGCAACACGAGTCGACATCGCGACCCGCTTTTGCTTTCGACTTGAGCTCGACTTCTGCCACTCGTCAGGAGAACTCTCCCGGTAATAGGTAGAGCTCTCCCACTTGTTGGAAGAGGTCTCCCACTCGTGAGGAGAACTCTCCCGGTAATAGGTAGAGCTCTCCCGCTCGTTGGGAGAACTATCCTGGTCACTAGGAGAGCTTTCTCACTTGTTGGGAGAGCTCTCCCACTTACTGGGAGAACGCTCCCACTTACTGGGAAAACTCTCTAACCCGTCTGGAGAGCCCCGCTTTTGCCCGGTTCGTGGCTAAAAAAGTGCTTCAATAGCCTGATGCAAACGGCCCCAATCTCATGCCTTGACGACCTGCCCCTAGCCTTGGAGCGCGAGGGCTTTGTTGTGATTGAGAGCGTTTTCGCAGCTCAGGAAACTGGCATCCTCCTGGAACGGGGGATTTCTTCCTTAAAGGAGGGGACGGCGGGGGATCGAGAAGCCTTATCATGGCCATGGGTTCAGGAAGTGGCCCGATCCAAGCAAATTCGCTCTCTGGTGGAAGCCGTTCTCTCTTCAAATGCAGTTCCCGTTCGCGCCATTCTCTTCGACAAGAACCCTTCCGCAAACTGGAATCTTGGTTTTCACCAAGATCGGGCGGTGCCGTTCGCAACGAAAATGGAATCGGATGGATTTATTGGTTGGAGCCAGAAGAATGGGGTCCCGCATGCACTGGCTCCGGCGTGGCTATTGGAGAGGATGCTCGCGGTTCGTCTCAGTTTGGACGACTGCGACCTCGAAAACGGCCCTCTTCGAGTATTGCCAGGATCGCATTTGCGGGGTCTGCTCACCCAAGAGGACATTGCCAGTCACAACTTGGAAGATCAAGCAGCGTGCGTTTTACGTGCGGGCGGAGTAGTTCTCATGAAGCCATTGCTCTTGCACGCGTCTTCGGCGGCGCAAACCCCACGTCATCGGCGCGTACTTCACATTGAGTACTGCGATGCGGCTCTGCCCGATGGCTTGGCTTTCTACGCATGGTAAGAGTAGTTAGGCTCACTGGGGCATACTAAGCTCATGGAACGCGGGGCGGTGGCGATTGATTTGGGGGCGTCGTCCGCCCGGTTCGCGGCGGGGCGGCTCGTGGACGGGCGCATCGAGTACGAGGTCATCGAGCAAGTTCCCAACAAGCCGATTGAGCGCGATGGTCACGTTTATTGGGATCTCGAGGCGCTCCTCGCGCTTTGCAAGCGAGCTTGGGATTACGCAGAACGTGAGTTTGAGACCGCGACCGTAGGCATTGATTCCTGGGGCGTCGACCACGGGTTTCTCCAAGAGAAGATTCAAAATCCAGTCGCTTATCGCGACCACTCGCACCAGGTCATGTTTGACCGCATGGCGGCGCATCGATATCGGCTTTACGAACTTACGGGAATCCAGCATCAACCCTTTAACACGATTTACCAGCTTGCTTGCCGTGGCCAGGACGATCCCTCGCTCAAGGGGGCGACATGGCTCCTCATGCCCGACCTGATGGGCTATTTGCTGACCGGCGTCCTGCATTGCGAATACACGATGGCGGGCACAACCCAGCTAATGGGGCTGGACAATGAGTGGAACCGCGAAGCCTTTGAGCTGATTGATTGGCCCATGCCAACCCTTCCCATTTCTTGGCCCGGCAAAGTCGTGGCTCGTCGAGGTTCGGTTTCACTGGTTTCAGTCGGCTCTCACGATACGGCTTCGGCGGTGTTCGGGATTGGCCCTCTCCGGCCCGACCAAGCCTTTCTCAACGTCGGGACATGGTCGCTTCTCGGGACGATGCTGGACACGCCTCTTTTGAGCGGGCAAGCATTTACGAACGAGCGAGCCGTTGACGGGCGGGTGCGGTACCTCACCAATATCCCGGGGTTTTACGTGATCAATCGAGTTCACGAGGAGTTGGGGATTGCGGAATCGGTGCCGGAATGGCTCGCGCAGCGGCTTGGCCCACTTGAGGGGAGGTTTGTCGACCTCACGAGTCAGGAGTTCTTCAATCCACCTTCGATGTGCGAAGCTCTTGCCAGAGGAATTCCGCCGGAGAATTCGGAAGGCTGGGCCGCCCTTGCGCTGGGAAGCCTCGTCCAGACAACGGCTCAGCAGTTGGATGTTCTGTCTGAACTTACGAATCGCACCTTTGGCGAGATTCGGATTACGGGCGGAGGGTCGAGGAGTGAGGCATTCTGCCAAGCGCTTGCTGATTGGACGAAGATGCCCGTTGTCGCGGGACCGGAGGAGGCGACTTTGTTGGGGAATCTGGGCGTGCAGTTCGTGGCTTCGGGGGATTTTGTCAGCTTCGAAGAAGCGAGCGAGGCGGTCGGCAAGAGCTTCGAAACGCGAAGGTTTTCGGGCGCTATCCGGCGGCGCGCTTGAGGCGATCGTGGACGGCTTCCCACGCCGGTTCATCGGGCGGACACTGGATGAGGATTCGATCGACCCCGGTTTCATCGAGGCGGTGCATTGCGGCGTAAAGTGCGGCGGCATAGGCACTGGGATTCTCAGGCATTCGAATCTGCTTATCTGATCGCGCATTTCCGAACACGAGTCCCGGATCGTTATCGGAAACCGTATCAACAAGCTCAACTGTTGCTCGGGGCGCGTAATGGCGCGCATATAAACCGGGGGATTTACGCAAACTATTCGGGGGAATCTGACCTAAGGGCCTTCCCAATGCAGCCTGAATATCGCCTCGCGAGATTCCGCCAGGCCGCAGAATACGGGGTGGGTGGGACGAAACGTCGACGACCGTTGATTCCAGGCCGACCCGGCATGGGCCGCCGTCTAAAATCATCGTCACACGCGCGGCGATCGAAGGATCGACATGATCCGCGCGGGTGGGCGAGAGGTGCATAAACCGGTTCGCACTTGGGGCGGCGAGGGGCACTCCGCACGCTTCGATGAGTTCCAAGGCAACGGGATGATCAGGCATCCGAACCGCCACCGTGTCCAGCCCTCCCGTGACTTCATCGGGGATCATTTCTGACTTTTTTAGGACCAAGGTGAGCGGGCCGGGCCAGAATCGGTTGGCGAGGATTTCCGCGGCATTCGGCCATTCGCGAACGACATCTTCAAGCTGCACAAAGTCGGAAATGTGGATGATCAAGGGATTGTCGGAGGGACGTTCCTTTGCGCTGAATATCTTGGCGACAGCCTCTGGATTTGTTGCATCGGCGGCGATGCCGTACACGGTTTCCGTCGGCATGCACACCAAGTCACCCTGGAGAATCGCCTCCGCCGCGGCTGCGATATTGGCCCCCGTGGGCTGGGCAATTTTGTCAAGTTCACCGGTCGGCATAATGCTCTACGAGTTATAGCCCAACCGCGGCTCGCATTACCGCGACAGGCGCGGGGATTCCGAGCCAGTATTCAAATGCGAGCGCGCCTTGGGCAACGAGCAGCTCGCGCCCGTCCATCGTGCGCCAGCCGATTCGGGCGAAATAGTCCATGAAGATGGTGGTTTCGTGGGAGTAGTACAGGTCGATGGCTACCGGTTCCCCTCCACTCGTTCTGATGCATTGTGCGGAAGAGGGGGAGGGGGTTCCGGAAGCCTTCAACAATTCCGGCAGTTCGCCCTTCATGCTAGCGCTGGTAGCGTTGATGACGACGTCAAATCCTTGGATGATCGGCGCTTCGTCAGCTTCGCAGCCGCACTTTTCGGCCAGCGCAACTGCCTTGCCTGGCGTGCGATTCCAAATGGTCACGGCATGACCGGCCTCCGTCAGAGCGAGGGCAATCGCGCGGGAAGAGCCTCCCGCGCCTAGCAGGAGAACGTTTCGTGGGTGGGAATCCACAATCGTGAGCATGCCCGGGCCGTCGGTGTTAATCCCTTCCATTGTCGAAAGGTTGATCGTGTTTATCGCCTGGGCGCGCGCCGCAAAACTATCTGGGTTGCACCAGAAAAAAGCCGCTTCCTTCAGAGGAACCGTCACGTTGACTCCGGCAAACCCTTCGCTTCTCAGGCGATCTACCTCGGAGTCCAAGTGATCCAGGGGAACTCGAATCGCTTCATAGGAGTGCTCCAATCCAAGCGCCTCGTAAGCCGCCTTATGCATTTTTGGCGAAAGTGAGTGCGAAACCGGATCCCCGATCACCGCGAACCGCGACACCTAAACTCCCTCCTGATCACGATTGAAGTGCAGGCCCACGTTGACCTTTCTCGCCCTTGCGCCCGACACGACGCTTTGCGCGGCGAGGAGCAGATTACGGGTCTCCAAACTGTAGGCGGAGAACGGGGCCTCTGCTTGCTTGTCGTAATCTGCGAGAAGGTCATCCAGGGCCAAGGCCGCTTCTGAAAGGCCCTCGTTTGAGCGCACGATTCCCGCGTTCTTGGTCATCGTGTGGCGCAAAGCGCGCCTGATGCGAACCGCTTCGGCTTCCGGAACACACTTTTGATTTTTGATTTTCGTTTTTTGATTTTCGATAGCATGGTCGGTGCCCTGCGATTTTAGAGATGCCGCCGCGGCTTTGGCGAAAACGAGCGCTTCCAGCAAGCTGTTGCTGGCCAGCCGGTTAGCGCCGTGGACGCCGGTGCTCGCGACTTCCCCGGCCGCGTAAAGTCCTGGAACGCTGGTCTTTCCGGCGAGATCGGTTTGGACCCCTCCGCACGAATAGTGTTGCGCAGGGACGACGGGAATCCACTCTTTTCGGGGGTCGACGCCGACTTCTTGGAGTTTCGCGCAAATCGTCGGGAACTCATGCTCGATCAGCTCAGCCGGCAAGTGAGCCATGTCTAAGTACAAGCACCACGTATTCAACTTGTGCATTTCCGATTCCATCGAACGGGCGACGACATCGCGTGGGGCGAGCTCCAAACGGGGGTCATAGTCGAACATGAAACGGCGCCCCAGGTGATTGCGCAGAGTTCCGCCTGCGCCTCGAACCGCTTCGGTAATGAGGAAACTGCGCATCTGCGTGTGATAGAACGTCGTGGGGTGAAACTGCATGAACTCCATGTCGTTCACTGTTGCGCCGAGGTCGATCGCGAGGCCGATGCCGTCGCCAGTTGCGACCCGCGGGTTGGTGGTGTGTTGATACATTTGCCCGCATCCGCCCGTGGCGAGCATGACCGCTTTCGCGCGGTACTCCCGTTGACCAAGGCCCTCTAGTTCGGCCGCAACGCCGGACACCCCCGACTCGTCGGTAAGCAGATGGGTGGCAAAAGCGTGCTCGATGACCTTGATCTTGCGGTTTTTCCGCACTGCCGCAACAACCGCACGCTCAATCTCCCAGCCGGTTTTGTCGGCATGGTGGAGGATCCGGTGACGGGAGTGCCCCCCTTCTCGGCCCAGGGCAAAGTCGCCATCGGCTTCCAAATCAAACTTGGCCCCCAAAGAGCCCAGCCACTCGATTGCCTCGGGAGCTTGCTGCACCAAAAATCGAACTGCGGCAGGATCGCACAGGCCCGCGCCCGCGATGAGCGTGTCTTCCTCGTGGAGCTTCCATGAGTCTGCCTCTCCCACCGCCGCCGCGATGCCGCCTTGCGCGTAGCTTGTGTTGGCTTCCGCGACCTCGGCCTTGGTGAGAACGCACACCGAGCCAAATTCGGCGGCATGGAGGGCAAAAGTAAGGCCCGCAAGCCCGCTTCCGACCGCGAGGTAATCAAACTGCTCAGTTGGCATCCGCGTTGAATCTACCATCTTAGTGAGAGGCAACTAAGGCCGCCGTCCATCTTGCGGAACTCCGACATGTCGAGTTGGATGATTTTCGATTTTCGATTTTCGATTTTCGATTCAAGCGCAGCCCTGAACTTTGGATAGCCTTTGGCAATGAGAATGAAATCGTTGACGCGGACGCAGTTGGCAGCGTACGTTTCATCTGGCTCGACAATCAGAAGATTTCGATCAGGATGGGGGGCATCGCGTGCACCTTGGATCTGACTGCAACCCGCAAGTACCTTTTCGAGAGCTGTAAGTCCGTCACCTAGGTAGGACATCCCACTCTTCAAATGCAGCAGAGGCTCGGACGGAGTAATCCACTGGCGAAGTCGCTCCGGAACGGTATCAGCGAGGTCAATGAACAGGGGCCAATATCCCCAAGCCTTCACAATTTCCGCCAGTTGTTCCGCTCCGCTACGATTTGTGCGCTCGGACAGGCCAATGAAAACCTCGCGCTCGGCGACGCAAACGTCACCGCCATCAAGGGTGCCGGGCTCGCTGATCCGATGGGAAACTGCCAAGGAGCCCTCGATTGCGATCGTTTCACCGCGCCGGGATGGCGCTCCCGGCCGGCATAGAACGGCACCTTCCGGAAAAATCACGGCGACGTCTTCGACGAAAGTCGAATCCGGAAACGCGTCGTCAGGCTCAAGGCGGGTTATGGCGAGTCCGCACTCGACCAGGGCGTCGCAGTACGCCTCGTGCTGTTGAAGCGCGAGATTTAGGTCCGGCGGGCCGAGATTGGCCTCGGTCAGTCCGAGCGAAAATGACTTCCCCGGGGGCCGTACGACTGCTTGAGAAAAAGTGTAAGACAAACCGTGAACAAGCATATCCGCCCTGGGGTGCTAAGATTGAGACGATATGAAGCGAAATTGGCTTTTTCTGGCGTTAGGGACCGCTTTGCTTGCGGGTTGTAGCGGAGGCTCGACGGATTCGGGCGGTGATACTGGTGCGATTGCCGCCCCCTCGGGGGCGAAGAAACTCGTCGTCGGGTTCTCGCAGATCGGCGCGGAAAGTGGTTGGCGCACCGCGAATACAAAATCGATCCAAGAAGAAGCCGCGAAGCGCGGGATCGATTTGAAGTTCTCGGACGCGCAGCAAAAGCAAGAGAATCAGCTCAAGGCGATCCGCAGCTTTATCGCTCAAAAGGTTGATGTAATCGCATTTTCTCCGGTAGTCGAGGCCGGTTGGGAAGCCGTCATGAAGGAAGCCAAGGACGCGGGTATTCCCGTCTTCGTTTCGGACCGTCGACCCGATGTGCCAGAAGACCTGTACGTAACGTTCATTGGCTCTGACTTCATTAAGGAAGGCGAAATGGCGGCCGAGTGGCTGGCCAAGAAAATGAACGGCAAAGCCGTTATCGCCGAACTCACGGGAACGCCCGGAAGCGCCCCCGCGAATGACCGCAAAAAGGGCTTTGGAGACTATATCCAAAAGTATCCCGACATGAAAATCGTATTCTCCCAGACGGGCGATTTCAAGCGAGCGAACGGAAAAGAAGTCATGGAAGCCTTGCTGAAGGGACCTGAAGGCGCGAATATCAACGCCCTTTACGCCCATAACGACGACATGGCGATCGGGGCGATCCAGGCCATCGAAGCGGCGGGGAAGAAGCCGGGTGTGGACATCATTATCATCTCGATCGACGGCGTTCACGATGCCTTTGAAGCCATGATCGCGGGCAAACTAAACGCGACCGTCGAGTGCAATCCGCTTCTGGGCCCGCCTCTTTTCGACGCGATCGAGAAGATGAGAAAGGGTGAGACTCTGCCAAAGCGAACGGTTATGGTCGACCAAATCTTCGACGCCAGCGTCGCCGCCGCCGAACTGCCGAATCGGAAGTATTAATACAGTCCCTTGTTCGGATGAATGCCATCAACGCAGTTTGGATATCGCTCCCGATTGCGATGATGGGTTGTACGAAGCCTCCTAAAATCCACCCTCCCCAGGTCGTCCCTCACGCCGCGGCGACCTGGCCGTGGCCCGGCGCTAAACCCGACCCACTCGCAAAGGGCATGACCCGATGGTTCCATATGGCGGCAGATGGATCCACCCTGGAACTGTTCAGGTTCGACTTCGCCGTGAATCCCCGACTTCGGTTTGAGCTCTACGACCAAGACCAGGACGACGGGAAGCCTTTCGACAACGAAGCCGACTACTTCACCCGAGGCGTCGGGCAGGTGACGAAGCACCTGAATGAGCAAGGTAAGGGCCGAGTCCTCGCGGCGTGGAACGGGCCGTTCTTCGGATACGACAAGAAGCACAATCCGCCGCATGGCTTTGGCAAGCACGTGGGGCCGGTCTTCATCGGAGGCACCATGCACTACAACGTGGGCCGCCCGCGATGGTGCTTCGGGGTGAAGGGAGGGAAGTTTGAGATCATTCACAGCGAAGCGCTGAAAAGGAATGACACGCGGTTCGATTTCGGCGCTTCTGGCTTGCAGTGCCTTATCAAGAACGGCAAGACGATGAAGATACAGCCGGCGCCAACGCCCGGCGATCCTGCTGTGAAACAACCCGTGCCATGCGGACTCGACGAGGCCGGGCACATCCCTCGCGTGGACCACATTCGAACCTCCAGAACGTCGATGGCGTGGTCGCAAGATAGCCGCCAACTCTACTTACTCGTGGTGAACGAGCCCGATTCGGAATCCGCGAGTTGGCTCGCGTTGAAGCGAGGCGAGCCGCTCGGCGCGGGCTTCACCCTTGACGACCTGCAGCGCTTTTGGTTGAGCTTCTCGAAGACCTCGCCTATCTGGGGTGCGATCAACAGCGACGGCGGTGCCGTAACTACACTCACGTTCTTGCGCCCTGACAAGAAGTACGAACTCCTCCCGCCGCGAATCGCCTTTGCGAACAAGCGGCTCACCTTCGGTCCAGATTTCGCGAACGCTCCCAACGGTGGTTCGTTGATGACGTTCTACGTTCGGGAGCAATGAGCCGGAATCTTGCGCGGAGCCACCTCGAAGTAGCTAAACTAAGAGCATGAGCGCCGCACCTGAGCCTCCGGAGCAACCGGACCCGCTATGGGATCGGCTGATGCAAGCGGACGAGGCGGGAATACGTTTGGAGATCGTCGGAGGGCGCAAGTCGTGGGAGTTCTGGCCCGGTCTGAGTCATCAGATGCACGTGAAACGAATTGACCAATCGGTCACGCGAATCGCTGGTCACGAGTCCGATTGCCAATGCTTCTCGGCGATGGATGTGTATATCCATTTCAAAGATGGTTCTGTGAAGCGACCCGACATCTCGATCTTTTGCCGCATGTCCGACGAAATGGACGGGTTTGTAACCCTCGTCCCGAAGGCGGTGGTCGAAGTCATCAGCAAGGGATACGAGTCGAAGGATCTCATAGATGGGCCGGAGCTCTATCTAAGTCAGGGTGTGCTAGACGTCGTCGTTTTCGATCCGATCCGCCAACGGGTCGTTCACTTTGAGGGGACAGGCCAAAAGGAGTTGCCGACGCCCGTGACGCTGGACCTGAAGTGTGGATGCCGGGTAACGGTTTGATGAAAGCATGCCGGATTGCCATCAAAGCCAGAACTGAAATGCGGTTCCCGGGTTGTGGTTTATAGCCGATTGCCCTTACGTCTCTCAAGCAGTCGAGTGATTACCATGATGAGGTAACAACCCGCGAGAACGGGGGTTACGACCCACGAAAAGCAGCTGAAGAAGTGGACCGCGAACTCCATTTCTGCTCTACGATTGGGTAGCTCTTCTCGCGAGGCGCCGCCCATGAAATCGATAACGACGCTGGTGAGGTTCATCGCTGATATCCAAAAAATACCGATGGAAACGGGCAAGAAGGTCGCAAGAACCGTCTGCGGAACAGTCAGCATCAGGGCTTTCCGGCAAAACCGAAGGAGCAGGGAAAGCCGATAAACGGCGACGAGGAGCAAGAACCACATGTTCATGGTTCGGGCGACGTCCATGCCCGTCCAGCGCTCGACTGGAATGGCGTAAAGAGCGGCTGGCGGCGAGACAAAGCAAACGAACGTGAGCAGTTGGCGAATGGTGGGTGGGTTGTCGACGATGGGGCGGATAGTGAGCCACAGTACACCCGCAAACACGAGCACATAAGCCACCGAACCAAGGCCCGATTTCGCAACGAAAGGAAGGTCGCGGGGATCATCCCACCATCGACCAATCCCGACAAGCAGGGTGCAGACCAACCCGAGCCCAAGCTCCCAATAGCCCCAACTCGCGACGTCTTCGGCCGTGGTCCGAAACGTCAAAACGCGCCAAAGTTGGTTTATAGCTTGCTTCATCCTCTCTGTCACCTATCCTGCCTACGTAGGTTTTCCGCGCAAAGAATACACAGGTAGCAAAGGATCAGGAAAGGGGCAGCGATAACTGAAACAGCAGCAATTGTTACCGTAAACTGCTCCATTGAATGTCTGCGCGTGGCCTCCTCGCGAACTCCGCCCATAAACTGAATAATCTTTGATAGCATGTTCATCGTTGCGATGGAAAAGATGGCGATCGAAATCGGAAGGAAAGTTGTAAGTAAGGCCTTACCAACGCTCATCTTAATTGCTACAACGTAAAACCGGATAAGCAAACTCACGCGATAGACCGCTACTATGAAAAGGAAAATCAAATTCAACTGGATAGCGGTTTCCATTCCGGTCCAGCGCTCGACAGGTAAGGCATAAAGCGCTGCGGGCGGAGAGACAAAGCAAACAAAGGTGAGCACTTGCAGAATTGTAGGCGGATTGTCCACGATTGGACGGAGCAAGAGCCACATCACACCCGCGAAAACCAACACATATGCGATGGAGCCCAAGCCTAGCCTCACGGGGAGCATGAGGTCCCGCGGATCATCCCACCACCGCCCTATACCGACCAGCCAAGTGCAGATCAACCCGAGTCCAAGTTCCCGGTAACTCCAACTCGCGACGTCCTCGGCCGTGGTTCGAAATGTCAAAACGCGCCACAGCTGCCTAAATGCTTGTTTCATGTCTTCGCCTTTGCCGATAGTCGTGCCGCATAATGTTCCTTCTTCTCAGCGTCTCCTTTGGGCTATACAGTTCGCTTACTAGCCAGTGGAATCCATTTTCGAGCTCCGTCGGGGTCATGCTATTAGGACGAAACGTAACATCAAATAGCGTGCACTTATCCCAAGGTGTTGGCTCCAGCAAACGCCCCTCCCGACTAAGTCGCTGAAAGAGAGCAGTGCCAGGAAACGGGGTCAGGATCGTTACTTGAACTTCGCTTAGCCCGGAATCTTTTACAAAATCTCGGGTGGCTTCGAAAACGTTGGGGGCATCATGATCAAAACCATGGATAAAGCACCCGTTCACGGAAATTCCGCGTTCCTGGATTTTTTGAATCGCGCTGCGGTATCCGTCTACCCGCTTCCGTTTCCAATCC
>JBKJJL010000012.1:0-4004 GCA_046597875.1 Fimbriimonadaceae bacterium
CTGGGCTTCATTTTGCAAAGCATCTTCTTCGAACGCGTCGTGGGGCGCTTTGGCCGCGAGGCCACGTTGCGTTACGGGTATGTGCTCCAGGGGATTGGGCTCGCCCTCACACCCTTCTCACCGAACATTGCCGTTCTCGTCCTGGTCAGCAGCCTTTACGCTATAGGTCGAGGAATCGCCGATCCCGCGATGAACTTGCTGTGTTCCGAAGCAACCCCGCCCGAACGCCAGGGAGAAATGTTCGGATTGCTGCAATCTGCTCGAAATATCGGCTTCCTCGGCGGCCCATCTTTGGGGGGATATCTGTTTGGGGTTTGGCGCGCTTTGCCCTACTTGGTGGCGGGTGTTGTGAGCCTCGCGGCTTCGTCGTTAGCCCTCAAGGTTGAAAAACCTCGCATTTCTGCCGAAACTTGAGCTGTCCTTTTGGTGTTTACTAAACAGCTTGCGAACTCATTACGAAACGCTTGATATTCCCCGCAAAGCCGACGCGGCCGCGATTCGCACGGCGTACCGCAAGCTCGCCTTGCTGCATCATCCTGATCGGTCCACCGCACCCGGGGCCGCCGCGAAATTCTCCGCCTTAGCCGAAGCCTACGCCGTTTTGAGCGATCCCGATCGGCGGCGCGAGTACGATGTCGCGCTTGTTTTCGCGGATGAGCGCCAAGCAAGGGCCTCAGCGCGCGTACAGGCAACGGCCGCCACCGCGCCGATGGGCAGTTCCAAGGTGCGAGTCAGCGTCGCCTCGGACCTGACGCGTCTCGCCGCTCTCTTCAGCCGTGGGAAGTTCCTGGAAGCAGAAGCGTTAGCCCAAGCCGTACTTGAAAGCAATCCTCGGGAAGGCGCTCCCTATGCCATCCTGGGCGATATCGCCAGGGCGAGGGGAGAGATCAACTACGCCGCGAATATGTATGCCCATGCGGTTCAGATGGACCCCCGAAACGTCCTGTATCAGAAGCGCTACGAAGAGCTTTTGGCGAAAGCCGCTCCTGGGGCCGCCGCCGCGCGGGGTGGGCAGGGCCCGGTCGCCGCTCTCGGTACCGCTTTTTTGGTCGCCGGTTTTGGTTCCTGCTACATGGCCCTCGCGAACGAGCGGCCCATGCTTCCCAAAGTCGGGCTTATCGACACCCTGACCCTGGGTACCGTCGTCATGTTGTTCCTAATCGGAGTCGCGATCGGCGCGGCGTTCAGCGTCGGAGGCGTGATCGATCGATTCAGTTCCGTTTCGTTTTCGGCCTCCGGGCGTTTGTCTCCAACCGTTGCCTTGGCCAGTGTCGCGGTCGTATCTTTCTGGGCCGCGGTCGCCCTCTATGCAACCCTTGCCATGGCGCAGCGAACCACGAATGTCAGCGTAACCCGATTGGTCTGCGCCACGGTTGGGGCGGTCTTGCTGGCAACCCTCGCCGCTCTGATGTCGCCGGTATTGAACCCCTTCCAAGTGCTCCTTTGGGGGGGGAACTTAGCGTATGTCGGCGCGGTCTGTGGCTGGATGACCGCCGATGCCCTCCGGAGATAATCACTCGGGAAGTTTGTCGCTTGTGGGATGCGGCGCATTCGCTTCGGGATGGGACCGGTAGTATTCGGCGGCCTCGGCAACTTTCGATTTCCACGGCTCAGGCAGATTGCTTAGTTCATATATTTCGGCTGAAGGGGCCTCGTATCCAGGAAGCACTTGTTCACTCGTAAGACCTTCCGCCCACGTCATCTTCATGCTGACCTCAACATAGGTGACAATCTTAAAGCGATCTTGCACAGCACGAAACTGCTGCATCAGCTCGTCAGGGCCACGGGCGACTTGATATCCCAAACTCGCAATCCCTCTTCGCGCAGTCCCTCGTCCGAATGGGTTTGGAACCTTTTGCAGCCCGAGCAAGATGGGCGCTTTACTCACCGTTGCGCTCAACATGGCTCCGGAGGGGACATCCAGCGGGAAGAGCGTCGTCGGTTCCAGGTCGATTGTTTCGGGGGTTGAGGTGCCATTTGCGCTAACTTTGGTTTCAAGGCCATAAAGGACCGAGCGTAGGTGTCGCTGCACGTCCGGAGTGAGGCGATTCCATTGCAGCGATTTCCCTTGGGCAAGCGCGTGCCTTTCCGCGGGACTCAGCGCTCCGTAAGCCCGAATCCAGCTGCCACCAAAGCGACCCAACTGGTCATGATGGGCCACTGGACTAGCCAGCCCCAGCCAGTAAACCGGCAACAAATAGAGCTCCCCAGGGCTGCGGTGAGTGAGAAACGCCGTATCCACGAAGTCTGCCAGCCTTTTCGCGGCGCTGATTTCCAACCAGTTCTTGAGGGCAGAACGATCAAACTGCCGACGTTGGTGAGTGACAGGCATCGGGGATCGGATGACGATCCAGCCATCCATCTCCATAATCTGCGCCCTTTCGCGAGTGAGGGTGGTTCGAAATCCTTCGACACCCGAACCCGTGCGACGTGAAACGCCCAAGGTCTGGATACCAAGAATATCCCAAGCTCTGAGAACGACGGGCCGATTCTCGGCCTCGCTCAACGCGCGAACCGATTCTGTGAGTCCGAGCGACAACGGATCATGCGCAACTGGATCCTTCGCAAAAGCCATCATCGCTGGCGAGGGATTCGCGGGTTCGTTCGTGCGCATTTTCCGCCACAAATCGCGGTACTCGGTGGAAAGCGACGAGTACTCAACGGGCCTGTTCGGTTTACCGCTGGCGGGCACAACCTCCATCCAAGTCGGAATCTGCGCATGAAGTCGAGTGATCTCTTTTCGATCAGAGCCAATGAGCCAGACGGTAATCGCATAATGGCTCTCTGAGTTCTGAACAACCGCCATGACATCGGCAACTTGACCAACTTCTCGAATCTTCAGGTGATTCTCGAACGCGGTCACGATAGGAGGCTTCGGCACCTTCGTGTAAATGCTCTGCTCAGCGAGGTACGTGCTTAGAACTTCAGTAGGCAGGGTGAGCTTTCGTTGTCGCCGCGTGGGCCGTGCGCGGAAGACCATCCGCTCTTCGGAACCTACCAGCGAGAGTTCATCAGTGGGAAGCGCCCGAACAACTCTCTCGGCGAAGCGACCAGCCGGTGTCCGACGGACAAGCTTCTCCAATAAGTCGTAGTTCTCGATGTCGCCGGACTTGGTGAGCTCAACCGCCTGAGAGACAATCATCTGAGCCTGCAATTCGGTGAAAGCCGGAACCTTCGCCGCCTCGGCGGCGCTCTCCTTTTTCCACTTATCAAGTAGAGTCGCGCGGGTCTTGCGCTCGCGTTCGAGGGTCGCCTTTTCCATCTCCGGAGTCCGCACGAGGCGAATTAGCCCGTTCTCCCGAACCCAACCGGCTTCCAGCGTTCGGGGCATGAATCGCCAGAACATCATCTCGCGTGCTTGTCGTGAACTCAACCTTGACTCCAAGCGCGAGTGAAAGCGAATCTTGCAGGTTCACCATCCGAGAAACCTCGGGGCAAAAGTCCACCCGCCGGTTCGGCTCCGGCACGAGGCTTACCTGGCAGAGAAGCAGGGTCATCCAGACCATGCCCATAGTTTAGCAACAAAAAGGAGCCAATCCAGATGGATTGGCTCCCGATGGCTTGAACCTTACTTAACTTCGATCTTTCCGCCGGCAGCTTCAACCGCGGCCTTGATCTTGTCGGCTTCGTCTTTCGACACGGCCTGCTTGATCGGCTGCGGAGCGCCGTCGACGAGATCCTTGGCTTCTTTCAGACCAAGGGCGGTGATTTCTCGAACGACCTTGATAACCTCAAGCTTCTTCTCGCCTGCGGCAAGGAGGATGACGTCGAACTCGGTCTTCTCTTCGACCGGGGCGGCATCGGCGGCGCCCATCATCATGGGCATGCCCATCATGGGAGCGGCGGCGGTAACGCCGAACTTGTCTTCGAGCGCCTTCTTGAGCTCACTGAGCTCGAGGGCGGTCATGCTGGAAATCTGATCGACAATGGATTCAACTGCGGTAGGCATCGTTTATTCTCCTGACTCTGAGGGGGTTTCCTCGGCGGCCGGCGCTTCTTCAGCG
>JBKJJL010000073.1:0-3989 GCA_046597875.1 Fimbriimonadaceae bacterium
CATTCGCGAACGCCGACATTTGCCCAAGTTTTGCCACCGTCGGTGGTTTTGTAAATGCCATCGCCCCAGCCAACTGAGTTCCGGCTCGTGCCCTCTCCGGTCGCCGCATAGACCACGTTCGGGTCCTTTTGTGAGACCGCCAGGGCCCCCAGGTTGGGTGTCGATTCCTTCGAAAAGACCAGTGTAGTCGTGAGACCGCCGTTTTCAGTTTTCCAGATTCCGCCCGAGGCGGTTCCGATGTAGAAAATACGCGGTTCTTTTTGGTAGACGGCGATCCCGACAATCCGTCCGCCCATCGTGGTCGGTCCGATATTGCGGGATGGCAAGTTGGCGATAAGCGAAGCATGCGGCGGAACCACTGGTTCAGCCGGCTTCGTTTCCTGCGCCGACACAAGGCCGGGCAGGCACAATGCAAGAAAGAGTGCCCTCATAAAAATTCCCCGCTAACCGTACCCGGAACTCAGGTCGTTAGGTTCCCGGAGTGTGCATCGAAATGCAGTTCCGTAAAATCCACCGATTAGCACGAATCACCCAAGCAGGGGACGGAGACTACTTGGCAAGCCTTGAAAACTGCAGGGCCAGCATTGCGAAGTAGGCGATGAACGCGATCCAAGTGCCTTGTTCTGCACTTTTCGGGTGCCTAGTGCGCACGAATTCTAGCAGCAGTACCGGGCCCGCCAACAGCAAAACTTTGCCCGCCACGAACCCGACGGGCCCAAAGTTACGGAGCAACGCCCGGAAGATGGGATTCCCTTCTCCGTACCCACGCCCTAGGAGTGCGATTGTGAAGAACAGGTCCGTCAACCCCAGCGTCACCAAACAGAGCGTGCTCAAATGAACCTTACCCTTCAGCATCAGAAGGTTCCGTAAAGACGATCGCCGAAGTCTCCCAACCCGGGGACAATGTACTTCCGGTGGTCCAGATCGCGGTCGTAAGCAGCGGTGAAAATGTCGACGTCCGGGTGATCGTGTTGAACCTTGGCAACTCCTTGCGGCGCCGCGACGACGCACACCATTTTCACCGTTGTCCCCCCATTTGCTTTGATCAACGAAATCGCCTGAGAGGCAGACCCGCCCGTTGCGAGCATCGGATCCAAACACAGAACATAGCGCCCGCTCATGTCGGGGAGCTTGCAATAGTAGCTGTGGGCGATCGCGGTCGCATGGTCGCGCTCAAGCCCGATGTAGCCGACCTTGACATCGGAAAAAAGCTGAACAACCGGCTCCAACATCCCAAGTCCAGCGCGGAGAACAGGAACCGCCGCGAGACCTTGATGAAGCCTCTTTGTCGGAGTGCGCTCCAAGGGCGTTTCCACGTGAGAGTCTCTCGTTTCCAGCCCCCGCGTGGATTCGACCACAAGCAGCGTCGTAAGGGTACGGCTCAGATCACGAAACCGCTCTGGAGGCGTGTCTCTATCGCGCAGTTGCGACATGAAATCCCACGCTAAGGGGTGTTCAAGAACGTGAAGTTTGCCCACGTCTGATTGTAGCTCTCAGGAGCGAAATCAGCGACTGGCACAAGAACCGCAACCGCCGCCGCTTCCGGCCGGGGCTTCGACGCCATCCTCGGTCTTGAACGAAGATCCGCAACCGCATGAGCTCGTCGCATTCGGGTTCTCAATCTTGAATCCGCCGCCGAACTGATCGTCGACAAAATCAACGCTCGCGCCCGTCATATAGTTCAAGCTAATGCCATCCACAATAATCTTGACGTCGTCCTGAAGGAAAACTTGATCGCCATCCGCAGGCGGCTCTTCATCCAACGCCATGCCATAGGAGAGTCCGGAACATCCACCACCGGCTACCCAGACGCGCAACGCCGAGTCGGATTTCGACTCGCTGTCCATCAGTTGCTTGAGTTCAGTGAGGGCTCGCGGGGTGAGAGTGATCATAGCTACGCTAATTGTATACGATTTGGGACCTCAAACTGTGGCAAGTCCTAGATGCCCACATGGGCAGCCGCGTCGTAAATGTCGTCAAAGGTCCGGATTCCAGGAGGCAGATTCTCGAAAAACTGCTCGCCGTAGCCCTTCGTTCGCAGGCGCGGATCGAGCAAAACGATAATTCCCTTGTCTTCGGAGCGACGAATCAGGCGTCCGGCGCCCTGCCGCATCATCATTTTCGCCTGAGGCAACGTATGCGAGACGAACGGATCGAGTCCCAGACTCTGCAGCCACGCCATCCGCGCCACCGCGGGCGGATCAACGGGAACTTCAAACGGAACGCGAACCAAGACCACGCACGAAAGCGTTTCTCCCGGCGCGTCGAATCCCGTCCAAAAGGAACGCACCGCGAAGAGGGAGGAATGAATATCCTTCAAGAACTTTTCGCCGGTAGCCGCGACCCCTTGCGTGCGCTGGATGTAAATCGCTCGATCCTCGCGTTTGGGCATCAGTTGGTGAACGGCGTCCATCTCCTTCCGGCTGTGGAACAGCACGAGGCATCGCCCGTCTACCGCCTCCAATATCTGAGCGACTTCGGCGGCGACGGACCGGTGGTACGCGTCCTCGTTCGCGTTGGCTCGCGCCATTGCCGGATCCATCACCTTTCCGAGGGTGGGCACGTATACGGCAGCGTTGGTACGGAAATCGAACGGTGATGGAAGAATCTCCTCAAAGTCGGGTTCGACGCCGCTCACCCTTCGAAAGAACTCGAAGGTCCCGTCCACCGCCAGCGTCGCCGAGAGGCATGCGTAGGGCTTGATGTCCCACAAAAGGCCCTGTAAAGGCTCGGCCAAACCGACGAGATCGCGACGCAAAATCGGCTCGCGTTCCTGGCCTCGCCAATCGGTTCCGCCCGACGCGTAGGTCACGCTCACGAGCTCAGTTTCGGATTCCCGGAACAGTCCCGAGCAGCCATCCGCAAACTCGCGCAGGTACATCAGATAGTTCCGGACGGTGTCTTGATCCTCGCCCTTCGCGGAGCCGTCCTCGACCCATCCCTTCAGCATGCTCTCCGCCTTTCTCACGAAGGTGGAGACATCCGAGGCGAGCGAATCGGCGAGTGCCTTGGCGGCGGGAACCGCTCCGCTTTGGGTGCGTTGCATGACCTGGGGGTGCTGAGCCACTTCGAGGGGCGTCGCGATCAGGATGCCTTCGCCATGTTCTCGTCCCAGTTCGGCTGCTCGGCGCATGACTTGTTCGGTGAAGTCGTCGCACAACTGCGCCCAAAGGTGCGGCTCGCCGGCTTCAAAGGAGGCCGTTTGGAGGGCCGAGTGCAGGCGGCGCGAAACTCCCACCATTTGCTGAGTTTTCGAGGCGCTCAGTTCGAACTCGAGGCCATTGATCGCGGCCTGAGGGAAGTCGTGCGCCTCATCAATGATGAGATAATCGTAGTCGCCGAGGAGGCTCAAATCGCCGCTGCTCGCTTGCCTGAGCAGGGCATCCTGAAGGACGACGCTGTGGTTGGTGATGACGACTTGCGCCTTCTCCGCCGCCCTTCGGGCGCCGTAATACCAACATTCGTTGTAGTGGGAACACAGCCTCGCGGGGCACACCGGCGGCACTGCAATCGCTTGCCACGCTTGAGCAAGCTCGCGTGGGGCCTTGCGAACCAAGTTGCGAAACTCAGTTTCGACGCCCAGTCGAGCATGCCTCACGAAGTCGTTCAGCTCGCCGTTTGCTTGATCTGCAATCGCGGCTTTGCAGCCATAGCGCTGGCGGCCAATGAGGAACTGAACCTTGGCACGCTCGGGCTCCTCAAAGAGGGATCGCGCAAGGGGCAGATCGCTACGCCAGTATTGCTCGGCGAGGAGGTTCGTGTAAGTCGCGACGATCGTCCGTTTCCCGCCTTCGATCGCATGAGCGATCGCGGGTACGAGCGTCGCGAGGGACTTTCCAAGTCCGGTAGGAGCCTCAAAGGCGCTTCGCTGTCCGGATTCGATGCAATCGCCGAGAAGCAGAGCCAAGTGGCGTTGTTGAGGGCGATCGACGAAGCCAGCCTGTTGGGACAACCGGTCGAAAGCTTCGTCAATCAACTCCCGCGCGGGC
>JBKJJL010000104.1:0-6964 GCA_046597875.1 Fimbriimonadaceae bacterium
CCCCAACACTCCCCGTGTACTCAATCCTGTTCTTAGGCGACGTCGTTGGGCGCCCCGGCCGCGAGGCGGTGGGCGCTTATTTGCCGCGCCTTTATCGCGAGCACCAGCCGCTGTTCGTCATCATCAACGGCGAGAACAGCGCCGCTGGAGTTGGAATCACGCCCGCCATCGCCGAGGAACTCTTTGCGGCCGGGGCGGATGCGATCACCCTCGGCAATCACGCCTTTAACAAAAAGGAAATCTACGAGTATCTCGATCGCGATCGGGCCATCGTCCGGCCCGCCAACTTGCCTCCCGAAGCTCCTGGGCGTGGGGTGGTAACGGTCGAGAAGCAAGGAATCACGCTCGCCGTGATCAACCTTTGCGGGCGAGTCTTCTTGGATGGCTACGACGATCCGTTTCGCGGAATCGACGCTATCCTCGACCAACTGGATACCCCCCACGTCTTTCTCGACTTCCACGCCGAGGCGACGAGCGAGAAAATCGCGATGGGCTGGCACCTCAACGGAAGGGCCACCGCCGTCGTCGGAACTCACACCCATGTGCAGACTGCGGATGAAACCGTTCTGCCCGGCGGAACGGCCTATATCACCGACGTCGGCATGTGCGGGCCCATCCAAAGTGTGCTCGGAATGCAAAAAGAGGTCATTCTTCACCGTTTTCGGACAGGAATGCCCACAAGATTTGAAGTTGCGGACAATCCTGGTGTAATCTCTGGGGTGGTTATAGACGTCCAAAGAGATACAGGGCGCGCAACCGGGATCCGGCGTATCCAGATCCAGCCTTAAGCGTCCGTTAGAATTGGAGAAACACGATATGAGAAAGCTCGCATGGTTTGCCCTTGCCACCGTTATTGCCGGATCGGCTACTGCCCAAAGCCTTTACCAACCGAATCGTAAGATTGCCGAGCAGGGAATCTCACTGAAGGGTTGGGGAAGCGGCACGATCAGCGAGTCCGACGAACAGAAGTTCGAAGGTGTCTATTCCCTTTGCGTGACCACTCGAAACTACTTCCAAGGCGGCATGATCAACATGACCGCTCCGGTTGACCTGTCGAGTGCTTATTCCGACAAGAACAATCTCCTTCGATTTGCCATTCGCTCGTCCGGCGAGAAGCCCAAGTTTGCTTCTGCGACCGGAGGCGGAACTTCAGGCGGCGCTCCGGGCATTGGCGGTGCCGGAGGCGGTGGCGGCGCGAGCGGTTTTGACGGCGGCGGCGGCGGCGGCGGCGGACGCCCAGGAGGCGGCCAAGGCGGCGCAGCAACCACAACGCTGACGACGGACGCTATCCTTCGCACCGTTCGATTGGTGGTTACGACCAGCGACGGTCTCAAAAGCGAGGCCTATATGAGCGTTCGGGCAACTGGCGCAGAGGCTTGGCGCAGTTTCTCACTTCCTCTGAATGGCATCAGCGGCTTTGAGCGCACCAACAAAATGATCCAATCGATTGCGATTTCGGGCGATGCCCTCTCAACTTTCTGGGTTGGCGACATTCGGGTTATCAACGATGCCACTCCCATCACGGGTGAAATGAACTTCAAATCCGACCTCAACTTGGCGTTGGGAGACGAGCGCGAGTTCCAAGCTTACGGATTTGCCGGGTCAACTCCGCTTAGATACGAATGGGACTTTAATGGCGACGGCCTTTACGACGCTGAGGGCAGCGCCGTGAAGTACAAGTTCCGGAAAGACGGAGCGTTCAAGGTGACCCTAACGATCCTGGACGCATACGGCAACAAGAAGCCGTATTCGACATCTGTGAACGTAAAAGTCAATCCGTGAAATGCGGATGGGTGGGATGGATTGGATGTGGGATGCGGGCCCCTGATAATGTCTAGGGCCCGCATCCTATGCATCCCATATCCCACGCATCCACTTCCCTACAGCGTCGGCCCCTTCTCTTTCCACGTCGTGCCGTCGGGCGTGTCTCGAACTTCAATTCCAGCCGAATCTAGTTCCGCTCTGATTGCGTCGGCAGTGGTGAAATCTTTTGCCGCTTTTGCGGCGGCTCTGGCGGTGATTTTTTCTTCTACCCAAGCGGAATCCACCTTCGCGCTCTGAACTGGAGCGGTGATCTCTTGGTCGTGCCGGACGATTCCCAGCAGAGCGTTGATCCGATCGAGGAACTGAACGGCTGCCTCCGCCATCGGCTTTGAGAGGGCGTTTTCACGCAGGATCACACGAGTTCCCTCAAGAGCCTTCGCGAGGGCTACCGACGTGTTCAAGTTATCGCACATCCCGTCGAGGGTTTCCTCATGGAGCGATTCGAGCGAAGCAACGAACGTTTCTTCGCCTTGGACCTCGGTAGCGGGGTCGGCAAGGAACCTGCGCGCCTTTTCGTCGCACTGCCGATACCGGTCAATCTTCTGCATCGCATCGCGAAGCAGGTCCATCGTAAAATTGTGCGGAGTTCCGTAGTTCTGAGAAATGAGCGCGTACCGCAACGCCAACGGATCGGCACCTTTGCCGTAAATCAAGTCTCGCACCGTGTAGAAGTTTCCAGTGCTCTTGGACATTTTCTGACCCTCGACGAGCAGGAACCGCGTGTGCAGCCAATGGCGAGCAAACGGCTTGCCCGTCACCGCTTCGGTCTGGGCGATCTCGCACTCGTGGTGCGGGAAAATGTTGTCCTCGCCGCCGCTGTGAAGGTCGACGGTGTCTCCCAAATAGGCGCGAGCCATCGCGGAGCACTCGATATGCCAGCCTGGGAATCCCCAACCCCACGGTGAGAGCCATTGCATCAGGTGCTTATCGTCTTTCTTCCATAGCGCAAAGTCAGCTTGCTGGCGCTTGTTGTCGTCCAGCACGACGTCGCGAACGGCTTGCTGCAACTGCTCCTGCGTGTTCCCGCTCAGCTTCCCATAGCCAGGGAAGCTCGGCACGCTGAAGTACACCGCACCGGGGGTCTCATAGGCGTTTCCGCGCTTGATGAGCTCCTCGATGAGGACGATCTGCTCGCGGACGTGCTGAGTCGCCTTGGGGCGGACGTTGGGAACAACGAGGTTCAGGCGAGTCCAATCGTCTTCGAATGACTTCGTGTAATACTCGGCAAGTTCCCAAGCGTTGTTGAAGTGCTCCCCCTCTTTGCTTCGAAGGGCCTTCTCCATCTTGTCTTCGCCGGTCGCATCCGCGACGTCGTCTTCCGTAAGGTGGCCGACGTCGGTGATGTTGCTCACCCAAGTAACGGTCCATCCGAGGGCCTTCGCAGTACGGACAACGAGGTCTCCCGTGAGAAAGCTTCGGAAGTTCCCAATATGCGCGTAGCTGTAAACGGTCGGGCCGCATGAATAAAACTTGAGATGCCCGGCGACGTCGGGAGTCAGGTCTTTAACCTGCCGGGTGAGGGTGTCGTATAGCCGAAACGCGCGAGGGCTCATGGGATGGGTTAAAGGATACCGGGGTGACATTCCTGCCCGTATAATCTCCCCGTGATCACTTCAGGCCATCGTCTCGCGCTTTTCATGGAAGGTGCCCTTGGCGAGGACTTGGGCAAAATGGGATACGCGATGATGCGATACTCGCGGTCCGAAATCGTCTGCGTGATTGATTCCAACCATGCAGGCAAGCGAGTAGGGGATGCGATCACGAAGGAGGCGAGCTATGTGCGCCCCGACGCCTTGGATATTCCCGTCGTCGGTAGTGTGGCGGAGGCGCTTGATTTTCAACCTGACACCCTTATCCTTGGCATCGCACCCTTGGGCGGGCTCATTCCGAACGAGTGGTTTCCCGCCCTGGACGAAGCGGCGGGCGCGGGGCTGTTGATTGTCAATGGGCTCCACGACCTTCTTGTTCCTCGCTACGGAGATCGGGCCTGGGATGTGCGCGTAGAGCCGAGCGGACTCGGGACCGGCACCGGAGCGGCGGCGAAACTCCCCTGCAAACGGGTCCTCATGATCGGCACCGATATGGCGGTTGGCAAGATGACCGCGGGTCTGGAGATGCAGAAAGTGGCTTTGGAAATGGGCATCCCGTGCGAGTTCGTGGCGACCGGCCAAATCGGCATCGTGATCACGGGCAGCGGCGTTCCCCTTGACGCGGTCCGCGTGGACTACGCCAGCGGCGCGATCGAGCGAGAGATGCTCCGCGCCTACGAACGACTGACCAACCCGCAGGGGATGATCATCATTGAGGGCCAAGGCGCGCTCGTTCATCCCGGCTCCAGCGCAAATCTACCCCTTCTGCGAGGTTCGTGTCCGACGCATCTGATTCTTTGCACCAAGGCGGGCACCTCGACCCTTCGCCGCTATACGGACATCGTCATACCACCGCTTCTGGCGTACGCGAAACTGTACGAAGATCTCGCCGAAGCGTGCGGAAGTTTCCCGCGGCCAAAAACCGTCGGCGTAGCGGTGAACTCCATGCTCGTAGGCGCCGACGAGGGCAAAAGGGCTTGCGAGCGGATCGAAGCAGAAACCGGCTGGCCCGCGGTAGACGTGCTCGTGCAGGGAGCAGAGCGCTTGTTAAATGCCCTCGGGTAGTAGGATTTTCACTACCCGGAGCGCGGAACCCGCGCCTACGATCCGGTGGGGAGTTTTCATGAGCGATGTCCCGCCCCTCGGATTCCCGCTCCTGCCAGTTCAGGAGATTTTTCGCTTTTAGACTAGAGTTCGCGTCTGCATTCTGCCGACAATCTTACTTAACGGCTTTGAGCAGAACGAGAAGCGATACCAGAGGAAATCGAATCCCGGTTGAAATACCTGGAAGAGAGGCCAAGGGGAAGTGGAACTCGCTATCTGCAAGTTGCCGAAAACTTGCAAAACCCGTCGGAGGACGAAAGAGTCATATGAACCGAATTCGCAAAAGTAAGGGCTTCACGCTCGTCGAAATCATGATCGTTGTGTTGATCATCGGCATCCTGCTCGCAATCGCAGTGCCGAACTTCATCCAGGCTCGTAACACCAGCCGTACCCGCACCTGTATCGCAAACCTTCGCCAGATCGAAGCTGCGAAAGAGCAGTGGGCAATGGAGACGAACCAAGCATCAACCGCTACTCCAGTCCAGGCTAACCTCATGCCCACATACATGAAGTCCTGGCCAGCCTGCCCTGCCGGCGGTACGTACACCATTGCAGCCGTGGATGCAAATCCCACGTGCTCCACAGGTGGCGCCCACACCCTGCCGTAAGGCCAGTAAGGGTTCGAACATCAGAGGGGGCAGCGAGAACTCGCTGCCCCCTCTTCACGTTATTTTGCCCTCTTGCGGGCAAGCGTTGCGCTATAATTTGGCCATGGTAGACGGAACTCTACCACTGGTTCGACCTGATGAGCGTCCTTTGCGTGTGCTGTTCCTTGATCTGAACAGCTATTTTGCTTCGTGTGAGCAGCAGGAGGATGCCTCCCTCCGCGGAAAGCCGATTATCGTTGCGCCGATGGAATCGGACAGCACGTGCGCGATCGCGGCAAGCTATGAGGCGAAGCGATTCGGGATCAAGACCGGAACCAACGTGGGCCAGGCGAAAATCATGTGCCCGGAGCTGATCGTGGTGCCCGCGCGACCGCCTTTGTATGTCCATTATCACCGCGTGGTCCAAGAAGTGGCGGAGACGGTGCTGCCGATCGATCGGGTGTGCAGCATCGACGAAATGCGTTTCAAGCTGATCGGCAAGGAGCGGCAACCCGCCGAAGCTCGGCAGATCGCTTTACGCATGAAGAAGGCGATGTACGACGGAGCGGGAGAGTGTTTGACATGCTCGGTAGGGGTGGCACCGAACTCGTTTCTGGCCAAACTCGCGACCGAGATGCAAAAGCCGGATGGGCTCGTGATTCTTCAACGAGATGATCTCCCCTCCCGGATTCTGCACCTGAAACTAACCGATTTCACCGGAATCAACAAGCGGATGCAGGCTCGCTTGAATGCGTCGGGGGTGTTCAATGTCGAGCAAATGTATGCGCTAGACCAAGCCGGGATGCGTCGTGCGTTTGGCTCGGTGCAGGGTGAGCGCTGGTGGTACCTGCTCCGCGGGTATGAGATGGATCAGGATATCGAAGAGGGCAAAACCTTGGGCCACTCGCACGTTCTCGCGCCCGATATGCGCACGGATCAAGGTTGCCGCGATGTGCTGTTGCGGCTGATCCAGAAGGCGTCGGCGCGCTTGCGCTCGAAGAACTTGTGCGCGTGCGCGATGTCCGTTTACGTGACTGGCTTCGAGAAGGGCTGGAAGGCCCACACCAGGCTCGACGGGACGAGCGACACGATCACGATGAACGAGGAGTTCTTTAAGCTTTGGGAGACGCGGGATTTCGTAAAGCCGCGTAATGTTGGCATTACGTTCACCGATATCATGCCTGCCGATGGGGTTACGCCGAGCCTCTTCGGGGGTGCCGCCGAGCGCGGAAAACTCAACAGCGCGGTGGATATCGTCAATCAGAAGTTCGGTAAGAACTCGATTTACTTGGCGGGAATGCAGCAGGCAAAGGACTCCGGCGATGAGAAGATCGCATTCAACAAGACATGGTTGTTCAGCGAGGGAAAGGGGGACAATCAGTGGCCGGATACCTTCCGCGGGCATCCTTTGGTGCCCGGTTCAGGGGCAGAAGCAGAACCGAGCGACGACGATGAGTTTTCAGACTCTTAACCGCCGGCCTGGCCGATGAATGAATTCCTGCACCGCGCGATCGCGTAGTGGCTTGGGCGTCTCGCCCAAGCGTCCCCGGTCCGTCTCGGGCCGGGACTCCGGAGGACACGGGGGGGGGACGACCGTGCCACTCCAAAGTTTGTCCTTTCTCGTACTCGATCCTGGCTCATACTGAGGAACATGAATGAACACGAGAAAGGGTTCGCCCAGAGCTTCGTAACTCCTGGAAAGCGGCATCGCTATCTAACTCTTTTGTCGACGGTTAAGGGCCGAATGAAGCTCATCCGAAACTTGGATCACTTTGGCGATCTGGATTGTCGGTTTGCACAAGAAGTACCTTCGAAGTGGACTCGCAGCGATCTACTCTCGGCTCTCCTAGCCAGCAAGGC
>JBKJJL010000129.1:0-16230 GCA_046597875.1 Fimbriimonadaceae bacterium
CATAATGGCATCATGTTCGCTCTCATTCCAACGATCGTCATGTCCCTCGCCCGCGACGCTGCCGATATTGATGCCGCCGTCGCCAAACTCTATTCGGTCATCTCGGGCCCCGCGGGACAGAAACGCGACTGGGATGCCTTCAAAGGAATGTTCGCCCCCGACGCGCGGATGCGAGTCGCGGTGAAGCGCCAAGACAAAGACACGCTTGCCACTCTGACTCCAGAAGACTACGTCACCCGCTCCGGACCGAGACTTGAAGAGAGTGGATTTTTCGAGAAGGAGATCGCTCGCAAAACGATGTCCTACGGAGGATTGGTCCACGTACGAATACCGCATCAAACCCGACGAAGTAAAACCCACCGAACGGGGAGTTAACTCCATTCAGTTTATCAAGGTGGATGGCGTCTGGAAGATCATCAGTATCGCCTGGACGAGTGAAACCACCGCCGGGCCCATACCTAAAGAGTATCTGCCGGGGGGCTAGGGGTTTGGAGTGGCAGGGTGTTAGGGCGTTAGGGTGTTGGAGTGTTAGGGTGTTAAGGTATTAGGTATTAGGTATTAGGTATTAGGTATTAGGCACTTGAGATTTATGTGATAAAGGTTTGGGCATTACCCTCTAACTTCCCAAGGGAGAGGGTCGGCGATGGTTCGTGCGCCGGGGTGAGGGTTGGGTCTTGGCTACCCTCGCTTCGGTACCTGCGACACTATGTGGGTATTGGGTATTGGGCATTGAGCTTTTGAGGGGAACACCTTAACACCTTAACACCGCAATATCCAATACCCAATACCCAATACCCAATACCCAATACCCCTCCCCTAGCGCCCAATCTTCTTCAGCAACTCTTCCACGCATTTCTCGGTTTGCGGATCTCTTCCCTTCGCCCATGCGTTCGGATCGAATGGAACCGTGAAGTCTGGTTTACGTCCGTTGTTCTCAAGATTCTCGCCATCGATGGTATAGCTGCCGATGGCGGGCATTCGAATCTGGCCGCCATCCCAAAGTCCGTACGCGCCGGTGCCAATCACGTATCCTGGGGTTCGTTCGCCGATGATTGGGCCGCGACCTAGCCTGCGGAAACCTTCGCCCATAATCTCTGCGTTGGAGTAGGATGCCGAGTTCATCATCAGCGCGCTGGGCAACTCTAAAGAATCGCCTCGGAAGATGTTCTCACTGATTCGAATACCCTCTGGGCCGCGAGTAGTGCGTGTCAACCAATTCTGTTTGATCAAAACGCCCAACACTTTGTGCGCAGTAGAACCACCACCGTTATACCGAACGTCAATAATCGCCCCAGTCTTTCCGGGCCCGTAAGATCGGATCTCACGCAAGAAGCGATCATATGAAGGATCATCCATTCCGCGAATATGGAAGTAAGCGATCTTCCCGCCGCTCAGCTTGTCGACGAGCGAGCGCTGCCAAGAAACCCAGCTTTCGTAATCCAGAGTTCCCGCCGCCGCCGGTGCGTCTGGCTTAATCAAGATTTCAAGCGCCTTTCCGCCACGCTCGATCCCTAACTTCACCTTCTTCCCGGCCTTCTTGTTTAAGAGGGTCGCAATCGGAGTCTTTGGTCCGGGAGCGACTCCATCTATGGAAACTAGGCGATCACCAACCATCAAACGCGACTGCGGCAAACTCGCTGCGGATGCTTCTAGCACTCGAATCACGTTGTAAACCCCTCGGGCATCCACGGCGGCGGGATCGAACTCAACCCCGAGGAAGCCAGTGCTGTCGTCTCCAAACGGCGGAGTCTGGGGAGCAGTTGCCCCCAGATGCGAGGAGTCCAGCTCCTCCATCATTTCGCCCATCATGTTGTAAAAATCCGTCCGGTCGAACGCGAATGGCACGATCTTGGCGAACTTCGCCCGGAGCGCCCTCCAGTCCTTTCCGTGGAACTTGTCGTCGTAGTACATCCGATCCATGGCCCACCAAATTTCGTTAAAAAGGGCCATTTCTTCATCTCGCAGGTTCACACTCATCTGGGCTGAGTACGAGATTGGCGCGGGGGCGGGCGCACCGGGCGCCAACCCTACGAGACGATTACCGGTAAGCGCCATGTAGAGTTTGCCGCCTTGGCCAAGGCTCAATCCGCCTCCTGGACCGGTTACCGCTGCAACGGGGCTCGCCGCTCCTGTTGTCACGTTGACCGTGCTCAGCTGCCCCGCAATGTTCGCGTAGATCGATTTAGAATCGGGCAAGGCCAAGACCGACGACGCGCCTTCTGTTGTCAGCCGGCGCATCCTCCGTTCGATCCAGGGTTCGTAGACCTCCACAACCACCGGAGTCTTATCGCTCTTCGGCGCATCAATTTTGTCGAGATCGTCTTCGGAAAAGGTGGTGTCCAAAGGAACAAGATCAACAACAAAGAGATCGGAATCAGTGAATTCCTGAGCCGTAAAGTAGATACCCTTTCCGTTGGGGAGGAACTGGACAGGCTCCGATAGCCCTCGGGCGATGCGCGCGACGACGATTTCCTTCGTGCCATCGATTGCTTGGACCACGATGTTCGAGCCTCGGTCGGTCGGCTTATCGATCGCCAGCCATTTGCTGTCGGGAGCCCAGCTAAACGCGGTGGTCTGGCCGCGAAGGGAATCCACAAAGTTGCCTTTCGAGATCACTTTCGGAGTGCCCCCGGCGGCGGGAACGATGCAAATCTCCGTTATGCCGCGGTGAAAGGCGACCCATTTTCCGTCGGGCGAAACAGACGGGTGAAGTAAATCCTGATCGTCAGTCAAGAATGGCTTGGATTCCCCTTCCAGGTTGACTGTTCGCAGTTCTCGCTGCGAATCCTTGTTCGCAGAAGCGTAGATGATCGTCTTCGCGTCCAGCCATCGGGGGGTGTCGTCCACACCTACATTTGTGGTGAGCCGGCGAGTCGTGCCACCTTTCTCGGGGATCAGGAACAGCTCCCCGCGAACGCAGATGACGGTTCGCTTGCCATCGGGCGCGACCGCGTAATCGCTCAGCCCCGTGGTCAAGGTCAGCTCCGCGTTCGGGTTCGTCCTCTGGTCTCCAGGAACGTCGATTTCGACCTTGCGCGGATCGCCCGCTCCGATATCCATCACGTAGATTTCGGATTCGAACTCGTACATGAGGCGTTTGCCATCGGCGCTCATGCTTGGATTTCTCAGGGTTCCATCCATGTGCTTGGTGAGCTGCTTTGCGCCTGAACCCAGCCCTCGCCAAAGGTTTGGCCAGCCGCTGCGATTCGACATGTACGTCACCGAACCATCCCCTGCCACCATTGGGAACAGTTCTGCAGCGTCGCTCTTGGTCAGGTTCTTGTGATTCGACAACGGAATCGTGTTGTCCGCAACCCAGAGGTCGCCGACCGCGGTTCCAGTCACCCCTGGCTTCAGCCACGAACGCGGACCATAGGATCCTCGGTTGTAATAAACCTGCTTTCCATCGGGTGAAAAACTCGCGTAAAACTCCGCCTCAAACGGATGGTCACTCATGCGTGCCATGTCGCCGCCAGAAACCGGGACTCGGAAGAGATCGAGCCGGCCGAAGGCACTCGTGTAGCCATAAACGTACTTACCGTCGCGAGAAACCGCATTGGGATACTCGGCGGCGCTGTCGAAAGTCAGGCGTTGAAGGTCGTTCCCGTCTGGTGCGATCGTGAAAAGGTCGAGGCTGCCGAAACGATTTGAGCTAAAAACGATTCGCTTGCCGTCGCGCGTCCAGCGCGGGGATGTGTCGTTCGCGGGATGAACCGTAAGCCTCTCGGCACGGCCTCCGCCAGCGGCAACGCGCCACAGGTCACCCTGCCATGAGAAGACGACGGTCGACCCATCCGGCGAGATTGAGGGGTACTGAGCCCGCTTGATGAGATCGGCCTGTGAAGCGGCGGCGAGGCCAGCCAACGCCAAGAAAAGAAACGACTTCCGAAGCATTCCTCGGATGTACCCGAAACGGCGTGTGCAATGGGTGGACCACACCCACCTAGTACACTCTCCAGCGTGGTTAGCCTCGTTGGGATGACGCGTGAGGAGATCGCGGAAGCGCTTGCGCCTCGCGCGGATGCCAAGATGCGCGCTCGACAGATCGCCGCGTGGATTTACGCCAAAGCAGCGGGATCTTTCGATGAGATGACCAACCTGCCGCAATCCCTCCGCGACGAACTTGCGCAGGGGTTCACCGTTCAGCCTCTTTCGATCGAGCGCCACCTCACGTCGAGCGATGAAGTAGACAAGTTGCTCGTTCACAATGGCGACCATCAAGTCTATGAGTGCGTCCTTTTGCCGTATGCGGATCGCGTGAGCTGCTGCCTGAGTTCTCAAGTCGGTTGCCCGATGGGCTGCACCTTCTGCGCTACGGGCTTAGGAGGATTTGATAGGAATCTGGAAGCGGGAGAGATCGTCGCTCAGTATTTGATGCTCCAACGCATTAGCCCGCGCAGGATTTCTCATATTGTTTTCATGGGAATGGGTGAGCCGCTTTTGAACCTGCCGAACGTGTTGAAGGCGCTCAGGCTCTTTCACGACGAGGTCGGTCTCAGCTACCGCCACATCACCGTTTCCACGGTCGGTTTGGCTCCGCAAATACGGGAACTCGCGAAGGAAGGGCTGCCCATCAACATGGCGCTGAGTTTGCATTCTCCCGACGATGCGATTCGAAGCGGCTTGATGCCGGTCAATAAGAAATGGCCCGTCCGCGAAGTGATCGGCGCGATGAAGGAGTATGCAAGAACAACGGGGCGCAAAATCACGATCGAGTACCTCCTTATCGGAAATTTGACCGATACTCCGTCCCAAGCAGCCGACCTCGCTCGTCTTATCCAAGGGGTGCCGAACGTGGTGAATGTGATTCCTTTTAACTATGTCTCGACCGAGCAAGGATTTGAAAGACCTTCGCGTGATCGAGTGAAAGCCTTCAAAACCGAGCTTAAACGGCGCGGTGTGAACGTGACTGAGAGGATCGAACGCGGCCACGACATCGCCGCGGCATGCGGACAACTGGCGGGCGAACACCTGGGCCGATTCGCGAGGAGGGGCTCATCCACGCTGCCCGTCTCGTAACCCTGTTTTTCGTCGTTGTTTTAACCGGCTGCAAGTCGGGCAATATCCCCTTGCCCGAAGCCGCCATCAAGGCAGAAGAGGAAGCCAAAGCGAAGGCCGGCGTCGAAACTCGGCGCATCAAGTCGGCGGGCGGTAGTCTTGATCGCATGAGCGATGATGGCAAGCACACCAAGGAATGGAGCATTTCATGGGGCTCGGCGACCCTCGAATACACCAGCGATCAGCAGTTCGGCGGCCAGATGAAGAACGTCCGCGGGACGATGTATAACAAGGGTGCCGTCGCCGCGACCTTCGTCGCGCACGAAGCAGTCGCGGATAAGGGCACCAGTAAGCTAAAGCTGGTTGGCGGGGTTGAGTTGAAGTCCGTCACCCATCAGGCGTCCCTTTTTTGCGGTGAGGTCGTCTTCGATGGAGTGAAAGGAATTTACGAGGCCAAAAAAGGCATCACCGCCGAATACAAGGATTACGCGATGCGAGGGCTTCAGCACGTTATGGCGAATGCCGATTTGACCCTTATCGCGACTCCAGATATGTTTGAGAAATCAAAATGAAAGCACTTCGAATACGATTGCAATGGTTGGGATTTGGGCTCATCGCATCCAGTTTTGCGGGAATGGCCATCGCTCAGGATGTTTTCCCAGACGTTCCCGAAAACCATTGGGCATATGAAAATCTTGCTCCCGTCCAGGGGCCAGAAATTCGCGATAAAACCGGCGGCACCTGGGTGCGCGGGTGGTCGAAGATGCGCTACGAGAAGCAGCCCGGCAACAAGGGCCGCTACATCGTTCGTGCGAATCCAGGCAAGCGCATCCTGGGTTCGTGGAAGCAAGAAGGCATGGAAATCGAAGTGGGCGACCTCGACTTCATCTTTACCACCTCGAATGGAACCTTTGATCTGCAGTCCGCAACGATGGGCGGCACGATCGAAGCCACCTTTACCCGTCCTTCCTCGAATGCGGCGTCCAAAACGATGCAAACCGCAAACATCAAGGCGGGCTCGGCTGATTATTCTGATACGAAGAGCACGATCGACGTCCGAGGCGGAGTCAACCTTGCGAGCAATGATCCAGGATCGAATCAAAGCATGACCGCCAGCGGATCCTCTGGAGTAATAAACCTGAGCAAACCGGGCTCGAAGGGCAATGTGGTGCAGCTCGCGACCCTCGCCGGTCCGGTCGTCATGAAGCTCAACGGAACGCGCCGGGGCGACGACGGAAAGCCCCAAAAGTACGACGTCAACGGCTGGGCAGACCGAATGGTCTTTAACGACGCCGCCCACACCGTGACCTTCACCGGCAATGTAAAGATCACCGGCGACGATCCTTCGCTTGGCGGCCAAATCAGCGGCGTGAGCAAGGTGCTGATCACGTTCTCTGCGACCGGCGAAATCGAATCCATCGACATGGATGGCGACCCGGGTACCACCACAATCAGCGACAAGCGGAAGGGCGGCGGGAAGCGTTGAAAATAACGGGCCGTGATCTGGTCAAAAAATACAAGGGGCGGCCCGTCGTTCGCGGGGTTTCGTTTGAAATCGAGCAAGGCGAAATCGTGGGTTTGCTCGGACCTAACGGCGCGGGAAAGACCACAACGTTCTACATGGTGACGGGCCTCGTCCGGCCCAGCGGTGGGCAAGTCAACTTTGACGATGAGAACGTCACGCGTTGGCCGATGTATCGAAGGGCCAGAGCGGGCGTCGGCTACCTGCCGCAGGAGCCGAGCGTCTTTCGCAAGTTAACCGTCCGCGACAACATCCGCCTCGTGCTGGAATTGGCGGGAAAGAACCGAAAAGAGCAAGACGCGAAGATCAGCCAGCTTGCCGAAGAGCTGCACATCACACGCCTGCTCAACGCGATGGGGAACGTGCTCTCGGGCGGCGAGAGGCGACGCGTAGAAATCGCCCGCGCGTTGGCCACGGAGCCAAAGTTCATCCTTCTCGACGAGCCCTTTACCGGGATTGATCCGGTTACGATCGAAGAGATTCAAGAGATCATTTTCAGGCTGAAACGGCAAGGGATTGGCATCCTCATCACGGACCACAACGTCGCCGCGACGTTGCGCATTACGGATCGGAACTACATCCTCATCGACGGCCAAATCATCTCCTCGGGAAAGGGCACCGACATCGCCGCCGATCCGCACGTTCGCAAGCATTACCTCGGCCAGCAGTTCGGCACGGACTCGTGGAAACGAGAAGACAGCGAGGACTTGGAGGGTGGGGCCAAGGAAGAGATCGACGAGCCTCAGAAAGAGGACGAATCGTGAGCGTCCCGGAGGACTCCTCTGAAACGGATTGATCGCCTCGTTCTCGGAGAACTCCTCGGTCCGTGGGGGTTTGGCGTTGCCATCTTCACCGTGCTCATCATGGCGGGCACCTATTTATTCAAGATGACCGACTACATTGTTCAGGGCATTCCCGTCCTGACCATCGTAAAGCTCACCGCCCTGTTTCTCCCTGGGGTCATGGTGAAAACCTTCTCGATGGCGGTGTTGCTCGCAACCCTCCTTGCCTTCGGGCGACTCAGCAGCGACAGCGAGATTGTTGCGCTTCGGGCCGCGGGGTCAAGCGTTGGGCGCATCATGGTTCCCGTGGGGCTATTCGGGCTCGTTGTGGCTTCGTTCGCTTTTTGGGTCAACGAGACGGTCGTCCCTTGGGCTGCCTATCAGGCTTTCGCGATGAAAGGCGACATCGAGAAGAAGATCAACATGCGGGGCGAACCCGTATTCCACGTCATCAACGACCCCAAGGACGGCAAACCGGCCGCTATGATCAGCGCGCTTGATTTTAACCTCCAAGAGCGCACTTTGAGCGAGGTCTGGGTCCATACTTATCTTAAGAACGGGAATCCGAGTTGGTCTCTCCATGCGGCGAAGCTCCGATTCACGAGCGCCGAAGATTGGAGTGTCGAAGGCGAGGCGAAACTCTTCGATTACGACCTGAAGTTTCCCGTCATCGTCGACAATATCTACCCTTCGCAGATTGCCAAACCGCCGAAAATCGAGGACATCGCGGCCAGCCGAGTGAAAGACCTTGACAGCTTCAGCATGAGCCAAATGAAGGAGCGGGTCCGGCTCGCCAAAATGAGCACAACTTTTCCCGTCTCGCAAATTCGAAATCTGGAGTATGGATACTGGAACAAGATCGCGCTTCCGTTATCCGCGTTCATTTTTGGGCTAGTTGGCGCGCCATTAGGGATTAGAAATCATCGTACTGGCGCTGCAGCGGGCTTTTGGCTATCAGTTATCATCATTTTTGCGTATATGACGACGGCGAACTTCATGGCGCAGTTTGCTCTCGGGGGAAAGATTCCACCGTGGGTAGCGAGTTTTACGCCGATTTGGATCGGCTTCATCGTGGCCATCGTCACGATACATAGGAAGAACGTTTAAAAGAGATGGATCTCACGAGTTCTTGGGTTTTGTTGTTGGTTGTTGTCCTCGGCGGAGTCATCGCGCTTTATGCCGATCGCCTCGGGCGCAATCTCGGCAAAAAACGCCTGAAGTTGGGCTCACTCAGGCCACGCAAGACCGCCGAGATTATCGTCTTCGCAGCGGGAATGCTGACGCCTTTCATCGCGATTTTGGCGATCATGGCGATCAGCGCGGAGGCCCGGCAGTGGATTGCGAGAGGCTACGGCGCCGTCCGTGACGCCCGCGCCGCCGTTGAGGCGCGAGACAGAGCCATCTCTAAATATGACGAAGCATTGAAGAAAACGAGTGCCCTCGACATTCGCCTGCAGGATCAAGAGAAACGACTGAATAGCGCACTGGCACTATCTGGAAAGTACGAGGGCCAGGCAAAGGATGCGGCGGAACGCGCCAGGGCCGCGGTTGGCAAAGTCGGAAGTCTGGAGAAGCGTGTATCCGGGCTAAGCGGAGAGGTTAAGAGTCGGCAAGCGACGCTTGAAAGCGTTAAAGGTGACCTAGCCGGCGCGAGAACTAGCCTGAAGGGCCTCGTGCAAAGCTTTCAGGCGCAAAAGAAGTTGAAGGAGGAGGCTGAACTTGAGGTTTCGGACCTCATTGCGGATATCGGAGCTTTGGAGCAGAAGATTGATAAGGGGCAAGGAGACCTCACGACAATGGGGCGTGAGCTGGAGCAAAAAAAGATAGAGCTCAAACTGGCGGAGGACGCAAAAACCAAAGCGGTCGATGATTTGAACTTGGAAGTCAACCGGATCAACCGCGAGTTGGCTCTCGCCGAGCAAACCCTCATCAGCGCAAAGCTGGATGTCCAACAGTTGGCGCAAAAATGGCTGTTTGAGCGCCTCATCTTCCGACTCGGAGAGGAGGTCGCTCGTCTGCCCGTTGGTCGCCAGTTGAGCCAATCCGAAGCGGAGCGCGCGATCGAAAACATCCTTCGAATTGCCAGGGATAAAGCGGCCGAGGAAGGGGCCGCTGCCAATCCAGACGGCTTGCCGGCGGACATTTTTGAAGTCGCGGCAAATGGAGCTCGAATTCCGGTTCCGCAAATCAAGGCCCGGGTTCTTCGAGATCTTGTTGGCAAGGGAGATGAGCGTGTTCTCGTTGCCCGGGTCCCGCTTAACACGTTCGCGAATCAGTTTGTCCCCCTTGAGATTGTCGCTTTACCAAACCCGATCGTGTTCAAAGAGGGCGAACTCCTTGGCGAGACTCGTGTGGACTCAAGTTTGCCCGTCGGCCGCCTTTTCGAGGCGATCGGCGATCTCCTTCGCGACCAGGTTCGCACCAAGGCCGAAGATCGCAAAATGATCCCGATCGGGGGCAAAGACGACGCGTATGGAAGCATCTCACCCGACGTGATTTTCTCGCTCATCTCCTCGATCCAAGCCTCCGGGAGAACGGTGCGCCTCCAAGCTCTCGCCAAGAACGACACGCGAGCGGCGGGGCCGTTGGCCCTTGATTTCCGTCTTAGATGAAATCATGGTTCGAACTGTCCTCGCGATCGATCCCGGCACCGAGAAGTGCGGCATGGCCCTGGTGACGCGGGAAGAAGACGGGAGATTGACTGTTTTGTGGCGGGCGGTCGTTCAGCGTGGAGACGTTGTGGAAACAATTCGAGAACGGTTAAGGGCTAAAGAAGTGCTCGTGATCGGCAAGGGAACCGGTTCGCGTCCGCTTGTTCAGGAAATTCACGCGGATCTGCCCAGCGCCGCCTTGTTACTCGTCGACGAAAAGGACACGTCCCTCCAGGCCCGTGAGCGCTATTGGGAACACAATCCGCGCCGGGGATGGCGAAGGCTCCTCCCCGCCTCCATGCAGGTGCCACCCGAGGAAGTCGATGACTTCGTAGCCCTCATCCTCGCGGAGCGGGTTTTGTTGGCGTCGTAGGTTAACGGGGGAACAGACGAAGGGTGGAACGAAGGAACGGTTGAACTTGCGAACTGGCGACCGTTCGCCCTCTCAACCGTTCTCCAGTTCCTCGTTCCCCGTTCCCCCGTTCCCCCATTGGACTCCGCAGGCTAAAATGCTTCATGCCCGTTCGCCGAGTTCGACGGCGGCTATTGCGCCCGATCGTTCAGTTCATCCAGACCGAAGCCTCAAGCGGCCTGCTCCTCATGGGCGCAGCCGTATTGGCGCTTGTTTGGGCGAACTCTCCATGGGCCGCCAGTTACTTTGCCTTGTGGAAGGTGGAAGTGCCGATCGGACCTATTCAGATGACGGCCCATCATTGGATCAACGACGGGATGATGGCTCTCTTCTTTCTTCTCGTGGGGCTCGAAATTAAGCGGGAGATTCTCCTGGGCGAGCTGTCCAGCGTTCGAAAGGCGACCTTGCCCATCGCCGCGGCGATCGGGGGAATGGTTGCTCCCGCGGTCGGATATCTGATCTTCAACTGGGGAGGCGAAGGGGCGAGAGGCTGGGGCATCCCGATGGCGACCGACATTGCGTTTGCGCTCGGTGTTCTTGCCCTTCTTGGCCCCCGCGTTCCTCTGTCTTTAAAGGTTTTCTTGGCGGCCTTGGCAATCGTCGACGACCTCGGGGCGGTGCTGGTCATCGCGTTGTTTTACACGTCCAATCTGCACTTGGCCAGCCTGCTGGGTGGGGTAGTCGTGTGCGCGCTCCTGTTCCTCATGAACGGCCTTCGCGTTCGGAACCTTACGCCTTACATCCTTCTTGGCATCGTTTTGTGGGTGTTATTCTTGAAGTCAGGAGTCCACGCGACCATCGCGGGCGTGCTTCTTGCGGCAACGATTCCGGCACGCGTACGAATCAATGGGCGGGAATATGTCGATCGATGTCGCCGCGCGCTTGACGGCTTTGAGGCGGAGAACGAGGGCCAAGATCATGTTCTTGTTTCTGAGGCCCGTCAAACGCTGATTCAAGACATCGAACACGCAAGCGAAGAAGCGCAAATGCCGCTGGAAAGGGTTGAGCACACGCTGCATCCCTGGGTGACGTACGGAATCGTGCCGCTCTTTGCTTTTGCGAATGCAGGCGTTCCGTTGGCGGAGGGCCTTCGCGGAGCGGCCGGCAGCCCAATTGGGCTGGGTGTTGTCGTGGGACTCTTGGTCGGAAAGCCCCTCGGGATTATTGGCGCTTCCTGGATTGCCGTGAAAATGAAGTTGGCGGAACTGCCCACTGGTGTCGGATGGAGGCACGTCTTTGGCGTCGGACTCCTCGGCGGAATCGGTTTCACGATGTCGCTCTTCATTGGCGAACTAGCCTTGCCTCAACCAGATTCGCTCGTGATCGCGAAATCCGCGATTCTCGTAGGATCTTTGGTCGCCGGCATCGCGGGGTACCTCGTCCTCCGAAAGGTTGGCCGAGTTCGGAGAGACTCTGTTTCAGCCGAGGAACTTGTAGCCCACTCCCCGAACGGTCAGAAGCCGCACGGGTGAGTTGGGATCTTCTTCGACATGGGTCCGAAGCCACCGCACGTGGACGTCTACCGTCCGAGCTGAAACATAGGCGTCGCGACCCCACACGCGATCCAGCAGGACCTCGCGCGAAAACACTTGGCCCGCGTTTTGAGCTAGGAAATAAATGAGGGCGAACTCTTTCGGAGACAAACTGAGCTGCTTGTCTCCAAGGAAACACTCGTGGCTGCGAGGATCAATTTTGAGATTGCCCCGTTCGACCACTTCGCGCACAGGCTCTCCCGTTGCACGGCGAAGCACGGCCTTCACCCGGGCGGCGACTTCGGTTAAGTTGAAGGGCTTGACAATGTAATCGTCCGCCCCGAGTTCGAGGCCCTTGATCCGATCCGCCTCCTCCCCTCTCGCCGAAACGAAGATGATCGGGATCGCGCTGTCTTTCCGGACCGCGCGGCACAGATCCATCCCCGAGCGATTCGGCAGCATGACATCCAACAATATTAGGTCGGGCTTCACTCGCCGAAACAGCCGCATCCCTTCTTCGGCCGAATCGGCGGTGAAGGTGCTAAATCCCTCCTTGCGGAGCTTCATTTCGACCGTTTCAAGAATGGTCGGTTCGTCGTCTACGATCAGGACTTTCATGGGTTTTCCTTGGCTACCGTCGTGCCTCCTCACCCACTCTTGCCCTTACGCAAGTGGCGGATTAGGTGGCGATGATTTCGACATTGGCTCTCGGAACGAGAACCTCGCCGCCTCCTTCTAACTTCGCTTTCAAAACGCGCACTTCCGTGCCGGAATCCACGACCATCAACTGATGGGGCAACTCCGTCACCACGCCCAACTGGCCAAAATAAGGTTCGCGAATTACGCGGATCGCGGCACCGATGTCCAAATTTCCGCCCATCCCTGCTACTTGGGCATCGCCGGTAAGGTCGAGCGGAACGATGACTTCGGGCCGAATGACGCCCGCTCGGATTTGGGTCGCTCCATTGATACTCGCGGTCTTCCCTTCCAGACTCTTCAGGAGTTCAAACGTGCGGTGCGCCATGTTCAAATAGCCGAACCCTTCGGTAACGACCAACGTGACATCGATGGCCTCCGTACCCGTAATCGCAACGCCGATTTCGTACCCCAGAAACTGAGTCAGATCCTTATCGCGAACGCCGCCCGCGATGATCCCGATCGCGCCGACGCTGGTCGCCTTCATGATCGCGTCGAACGTGAAGCCCGATCCGCCAACCACAATCTTGCCGCGATCTTCGGACGTGATGTTATCGGCGTGGAGGATCTGATCCGGCCCTTCGACCGCCACGCGGATTACGCCGTGCCGCTCGCCGCCGACGCCAAAAATGCCTTGAACCATCGCCCCGCGAGCTTCGATAATCGCGCCATCGTCGGGAAGAATCTCGGCGACTTTGCCCTTGATGTACGCCTTAACGTCGACCGGAATCGATGCTTCTCGTACGAGCATCGACCCCGTAATCTCGGAGATGGACTCCACCGTGCCCGAATAGTCGCAGGTGATGTTCTGCCCCTTGAAGAACAGGAATCCCTTCGTCTGAGCGATCAGCTGGCCCTTTTCGACTGCGTCGCCAACCTTGACAATGCAAGCAGCAGGGACGTCTTTGGCTTCGATTCCGAGCTTGTCGCCCAACTTCATCGTCTGCAAAACGCCGGGCAGCATCGCACGCGCCACAACTTGGTCAAAGACCACTGATTCGCCGACCGCGACCATGACCTCCCCTTTAATGGGTAGTCGTCGCGTTCGGCGGACAATAATGTCTCCGCTAACCGTTAATCCGGGCGTGTATGCGCTTGCCAACTTTCTAAGTCCTCCTGGGTGGTTCGAGTGAGCACACCCGAGTCCAAGATTGTACTTCGCGGCCTTAACATTCGGCCTGAATGGGACTGTAGCGCAGTTGGGTTAATGGGAGGTTAAGGGGGATTTTCGATTTTCGATTTTCGAACAACGACCAGAAAAGCCTGTGGCAGCCGGTCGCCATCTATCGAAAATCAAAAACTAAAAGTTAAAAATTCCTCAGAACCTAACCCCCAACGTCACCAACAGCTGATTTTGCCCTTGGTTGTTCCCCGCAAGCGCGGCGTTGGAGATGTGGAACAGGCGAGCGCCGATCAGCCACTCGGTAAAACCTGGCTTGTACGACAGGCCAAGACCAAGAGTTGGCGTAAAGCTCCCTCGGCCGGACAGATCGACGGTCCGCATGTCTGCATACTGGAATCCGATTCCCACGTCGACGTAGAGGGCTCTTCCCCCCTTTCGAGGGCTCGTGTAGCGCGAAAGCGCCAAGACGCCGTATGCGTCCGTTCCGTTTCGAGGCGTTACGGGCGCATCGGGCGCGGTGCTTCGGAAGTAATACACTTGCAGCAACGTTTCCGGAACAAACCCACGATAGCGCAACCGTCGCCAACCAGGGAGCACGACTCCAATGCCAAATCCATGGGCCGACCGGAGGTCTTCGCTGCCCAAAAATGGCATGAGTGCCCTTCCCGCAACTCCTTCGACGAAAATTCGGCCGCGAAGGCCATCATCAGCGCGAGCGATGGGGGTGCAGACAGCCAACAACGATGCTAGAAAAAGTGCTCGGGACTGCATAGAACTGTCCATTTTGACCTAAACGGGTACCCTGTAACCGCGCTTATGAGTTCAAAACTTCCCGTTGTGGTGATTGTTGGCCGCCCAAATGTCGGGAAAAGTACCGTTTTTAACCGCGTTATCCGGCGTCGTGTCGCGGTAGTCGAAGACTCGCCGGGCATTACACGAGACCGCCTCTATGCCGAGGCCGAATGGCAGGGCAAACAGTTCGTCTTGGTCGATACCGGAGGAATCCTCTTTGGAGAAGATGATCCGCTCGTTGAGCAAATCCGCATCCAGGCCCAGGTTGCTCTCGCTGAAGCCGATATTGTTCTTTTTCTCGCAGACGCGATTGATGGGGTGACCGAGGACGACCGCGTTCTCGCCAACCACCTGCGCCCGATCAAGAAGCCGCTGTTCATCGTGGTGAACAAGGCCGACAATCCGGGCCGCGACGCTTTTTCAACCGAGTTTTACTCCCTCGGCCTCGGCGAGGTCTGGTCGGTTTCTGGCCTCCACGGTCGCGGAATCGCCGACTTGCTCGACGAAATCGTCGCGCTGATGCCGACAACCGACGAGCTGAAGGACGACCGGGAGGAAGTGCGCCTAGCCATCGTCGGCCGTCCGAACGTCGGAAAAAGCTCGCTTTTGAACGCCTTTACGGGCGAGCAGCGGTCCATCGTATCGGACATTCCCGGCACGACTCGCGACGCGATTGACACCCAAATCGAGTACAAAAACGAACGATTTCGCCTGATCGACACCGCCGGCATCCGCCGTCGGGGCAAGATCCAAGGCACGGTCGAGTACTACATGGTGAACCGGGCGACTCGGGCTCTGGAACGGGCCGACTGCGCGTTGGTGGTCGTCAGCGGCCCTGAAGGCTTGACGGATGGCGACAAGCGCATTGCAAAACTTGCCCACGATTCGGGCCGCGCATGCGTTTTCGCGGTGAACAAGTGGGACCTGGTCGAACCCGAAGACCCCCTCACCAATACAAAATCCGCCGCCAAGAAAGCGCTCATCAAGGTCATTCGGGACGAAATCCCCGAGCTCGCCTACGCCCCGATCGTCTTCACCAGCGCGGTCGAAGGGCTCGGCATGGAGCCCGTTCTGCGAACGGTTTTGGCGGTTCTAGAGAACTACACGTTCCGAATCTCCACCGGCGCGCTCAACCGCCTCATCCAAGACGCCACCTTCCGCCGCCCGTACTCCAGCAAAGGCCGCGCGTTCAAGATTTACTACGCAACGCAGGTCTCAACAAGGCCGCCATCGTTCGTCTTGTTCTGCAACAACCCCGACTTCATGCACTTCTCGTATCAGCGGTATTTGGAGAACCAGATCCGCAAACACCACCCGCTAGAAGGCACCCCGATTCGCCTGACTGCCAAGTCGAGTCACGAAAGAAAAACCTAAAGGGCATGTGGCATCGGCGTCCCGCCGATGTTCCCAAACCGTGGCATCGACGTCCCGTCGATGGTCCCCAAACGTGGCCCGTTGTAACCAAAGTGGATTCGAAACGTCGGCATTACAGTAAGTCGTACGAAGGATTTACTGACCCGGGTAGAACCAGATTGAGTTGTCCGCCGCGTTGATGACGTACTTGCCCTTGAACAAACCGTTCAGCCCCTGACCAACCTCAGGGGGCATTCCCATCATTCCAAAGAGAGTCGACAGCTCGGGTGAGACTACTGGCCGGCCTTCTAGCATCGCCACGATAAACCACGGATCGGCGTGGTAAACCGGAATCCGAATCGGCACGATCGAGCGGGCGGGTAGCTGCTGGGCCATTCCAACCGCCGACGCACTGAGGGCAAGGAGAAG
>JBKJJL010000160.1:0-3975 GCA_046597875.1 Fimbriimonadaceae bacterium
ATCATGCGCGCAGCCGCCATCGCTCCGACAACCTGCGGGAGAGTCCATATTCCTCGGCAATCCTCAACTAGGCCGCTTGCCACCATTTCCGATTCTGCGTCCGCGCCCTTCCAATGCTTCCCCTGATCTTTCGAGGGCGCACCCAACAGCCCGACCTTGAGCCCCTGTTTGCTAAGCTGTCCAAGAATGACGAGCCAATTTTCCAAGGGCCACAGCTTTTCGGGCAGGCTCGCCGATGTCGCAATCAAAACATCGAAATCGTGCTCAACTGCTTCTTGCGGAACTCGATAAAGTGGAACCGTCCCTCCAAGATAGGCTAGGCGCGCGTAGATTTCCGCGATCCAGCAACTTTCCAAGAACGGATACTTCTGAGTCAGGTCAGGAGCGATCCACTTCTGATCTCTCCACAAATCGCCTCGAATGTCGTCGGGATAGGGCAGATCTTCGACAGGACCGCAAACCCATCCGCCGCCTGAAAGTGCCGCCGCGCACTTCCTCGCCGGTTCGCCTTGCTCGACATTGATGACGAGATCGTAATCTTCGTCTACTTCCTCAATCGTCTCCTGAAGCTCCCGGCCATGAAGGGCAAAGGAGCGATCGAAAAGGTCGGACGCTCGTTCCAACTCCATTGTCCGCTTGCCCCCAAAATAGTGGAGCACAGACGGCCCCAGTTCGCGACGAACCATCTGCAGAAGCGGAGTCGCGACCACGAAATTGCCAATCGCATCGTTCGCGATGACCGCGACGCGGGGGTGTGCGCCAAGTCCAGTTCCCTCATAGCGCCGCATCGGTGAGGAGTTTACTCGGGCGCGATCCGCGTCCATAATAGGGTTCATGTCTGAACTAATCATTGAAGATATCACCGTGGGTACGGGAGACGAAGCTATTTCCGGATCCAAAGTCACGGTTCACTACACGGGCACGTTTGAAGACGGCAAGCAGTTTGATTCAAGCGTTGGCCGGGGGCCATTTTCCTTTCCGCTTGGTGCAGGACGAGTAATCAAGGGCTGGGATCAGGGTGTAGCCGGAATGAAGGTTGGAGGCAAGCGCAAGCTCACAATTCCTTCGCATTTAGCCTATGGAGAGCGTGGCTCTGCGGGTGCTATTCCTCCCAACGCGACGCTCCTGTTCGACGTTGAACTCCTCTCTGTAGACGCGTGATAACGGGCGCATTATTCGCTCTGTTGGTGGCTCCGCTACAGGCGGAGTCTCCTCGGCTGCGAACCATTCTCTCGAACGGGACGACCCTGCTCGTCGAAACAATGCCGGGTGCCAAGGGCGTCTCAGTCCAGCTATTTGCAGGCGTCCGAGGAGTTAGGGAAACCGAAGCTACCCACGGACATCGGCATCTGCTGGAGCACCTACTTCTCAAAGGGAAAGGCGGCAACTTAGGCTACCGGCTCGAGTCAGACGGTATCTACCTCCTGGGCAGAACCTTCCGTGATGCGATGCAAGTCGAGTTAGTCGGGCCTGCAAGCAAGGTTGATTTGATGCTGGCCGCACTCGATGAGGTTCTCTCTCCGGCTCCAATTTCCGCCGAGCAGATTGCGAAAGAGTTGCAGATCATGCGCCACGAGTTCGCGCAGCAAGGCGATGCTTCCCTGCTCAGCCACGCCGCTTGGCAGGCTGGCTTTGGGTCATCCGCACTTCATCCGCTCGGCGATCTTGCCAAGATGGGCCAGGCGAGCCCAGAATCGCTCGCAAATTTGTTCTCCCACCATTTCTCACCTGGAAATCTGGTCGTTATTGTCAGCGGGCCAGTCGAGAAAGTTGCCCTGACCGAGAGATTGCGAAAGCAGTTCCAAGATCGCGAAGGGCCCGAAGTGAGGTTTGATACTCCCCGCAAGGGTGCGCCAGGAAGGGTGGAAACCGACTCTTGCTTTGGTGAAGTACGAGGAGCGTTGGTAAAAGATGTGAAGGAGGCGGGTGTCGCGTTGGCGGCCGCGTATGCGATTGCCGCGCGACTTGATGGCGCATACGTAACCTACACGCCGAGTGTTGGGGAGGGTCTCGTTTTCGTTGGAAGAACAGATCGAAACAACACGGTCGGCACCTTCATTGACGCGATGACTGAGGGAGACGAGGCCTTCCTCATGCCGATTGGAAAAGTCCTCGCGCAACGGTGGCTCGCTTCGCTGCTAACCTCTCCCAGTGGAAATGGCTACGTGCGCGGCTTACTCATGGCCCAGAAGCCAGGGGCCAGTGCCGAAGAACTGGTTAAGGCGATATCGTCCGTGAGTTGGACGCAATTTCACGAGGCGGTCACGAAGTTTCGAAAGGACCACGCCGCCATCGCGGTGGGGGTGAGAGGATGACTTTCGGGCTACTTGCGATGTTTGCCTCGGTTCAGGTAACCGAGATTTCGGAGCCCGCCGCGAATCGGATTCGGGTTGAAATCGTAGCGGGAATCGAGAAGCCGGATCGGAAACAGTGGGCAGCGGCAAACGTACTTCGCGAGACCCTCCTTGCTGGCACGTCTAGCTTTACCGCTATGCAGTTGCTTCAGTACGCCACCCAGGCGGGCGAGCCTATCAAGGTTACACTCGCCGCGGATCACCTTCGCATCGGATATTCGGTTCCACCCAATGATCTGAAACTCGCGGTCCGGCTGGCTGATGATCTGATGCGAGACGCGACTTTAGTGGAATCTGCGGTCAAGAACTCAATCGAGGAACTTCCTTTTCGCAGGCGATCAGCATGGGCAGAAGCTTGGCTTCCACTCGGGCTAAACCTTGGCAGCCTCAGCCGGAAGGATGTGATGCAAGCGTATCGCAGGATCTTCCGGCCAGAAAACGTATCGGTAGCGATAGCGGGCTCGTTCCCGTTGAATCAGGGCAAAACCGCCTTTCAAGATCGCTTTGCAAGCTGGGTGCCCGAACCTAGCCCTCAGACGCGATACCGGGAAGCCGAACCGGAACGATCCCCACCTCGATCAACAGTTCGTATGGAAGGCGAGCCCATCCGAGTGTTGCCGACCGTTGCCGTAGGGGCGGAAGCGGAAGCATCTGAACTTGGGGTCGCTCTTTTGGCCTGCACGATGCTCGGCCAAGGGAAAGGAAGCAGCGTCTTCCAAACGCTCAGGGAAGAACTGGGAATCAGTTATCGTCAGGAGGCCTTTCTTGCACCAAGTGTAAGCGGTATTCGCCCCGTTTTGGTATTTGCGTCCGCCGACCCTGTTTCAGTCGACTTCAGAAATGAGCTGGCACAGGCAGTAGGTGCCTGGACAGAGGGCGACCGAAAACGTGCGCTCACGCTGATGCGCTCGACCGTCGAAATGAGCCTGGGCCTTGGCATTTTATACTTTGCAGAAGAAAGACCCTTAACGGAGTCCCTTGAAGATCGAGCCTTCCTCACCGCGTATTGGAAGTTGAAAACTGGGAGGGCCTGGAGTTGGCCGTCCGCATTCCAGGAAATGGACTCGGTAACCCTGGAAAAGGTGAAAATGTACACCTTGAAATGGGTGAGTGATTCGACCTTATCCCAATGAATCAATGCCGAGGATGACCTCGGCCTTACCAACGAAAGCTATTGCGCGACGCGGAGGAGGAGTTTCGCTTCGCGGCCCATGGAATTAGGAAAGATCGGACGGGCGCTGATCCTTCTCGCGTACTCGCACTTTCAGAACGTGCTGGACGCCGAGCAAGCAAGTGGAGCACTGAGGGTCGGTTTCTAATCGCCTACCACGCATAATGTTCGGGCGCGGTTTTGAAAGGCGGGAAAATCGTATCGATCCGCTCCAGAACATCGGGAGTCAGTTCAATCTCCGTAACGCGCACCGTTCCATTCAATTGCATAATCGTGCGCGGGCCAATGATGGGGGCGGTCACCCAGGGCCGCGTTAAAGTCCAAGCGAGGGCCACATTTGCGGGCTCTTCCCCGATTTCTTCGCACAGATTCTCCCATTGCGTGAGTTGAGCGCCCCGCGTTTCCTTCAGTTTTTGCTGCAGTTCGCCGTTCCGGCGCGCCCCGTCTTGG
>JBKJJL010000130.1:0-4393 GCA_046597875.1 Fimbriimonadaceae bacterium
CGCGGTCGCCACTTGGGTCTGTTGAAGCATGACTTCACTAACCCAAACTGCATAGGGATCAACCGTTCGACGCCAAGGCAGATCGCGTCCTGCGCGTTTGTACCACGCGAGAAGTTCAGCGGTCAATGGACGGGTTCGAAGCCGAACGCGGCGAGGGTTGCGTCCAAATCTTCGCTGTCCATCAATGCACGGCCCATTACTAGGTAGTCAGCTCCGCTTCGCAAAGCTTCGGCGGCAGTTCCGACTCGCTTCTGATCGTGGCTATCCGCGTTGGTCAATCTGATGCCCGGAGTGACGATGATTCCGTGGCCAATCGCCTGCCGAATCGCGGCAACTTCATTCGTCGAACAGACGACCCCATCCAGACCACAGTCAATCGCCAAGCGCGACATATAGACCATGTGATCTTCAATGGAGCGCTGTATGCCGAGGTGATCCGTGAGGACGTGCTGATCAAGCGATGTCAGCACCGACACGCCAACAAGGTTGGGTGCTTGCTCATCTCCGAAAGAGCGGGCTTCTTCTACCGCGGCCGTCATCATCGCAGGACCCCCCGCAATGTGCAAGGTCATCATCCAAACGCGATGGCGGGCGGCTTCTCGAACGGCGAGGGCGACGCTGTTCGGGATGTCGTGGAACTTCAGGTCGAGGAAGATGCGTTCCGCACCCGCATCTTGCAACTGGGCGATAACGTCGAGACCGCAGGGCAGCGTGAGGGCATGGCCGATTTTGAATCGAGTGATCCGGGGCGCAAGTCGGCGAACGATCCGGATCGCTTCAAGCACGTCCCCCGTATCGAGGGCACAGATAACTTTGCGAACAGGCATGGGCTTAGGTATCTCCTATCTTGTAGTGTACATCGTTCTACCTGCCGAATGGCGTACAATTTGAGCCGGAATGCGATTTGATGTTGTCGTGGTGGGGGCGGGTCATGCGGGGCTTGAAGCAGCCTTAGCCTGCTCGCGCATGGGAATCTCCACCGCGTGCGTCACTTTGAACGCTGCTCGGATAGGCCATTTGCCGTGCAACTGCTCTATCGGCGGTCCCGCAAAGGGCAACCTGGCGCGCGAGGTGGATGCTCTTGGCGGCCAGATGGGCGTGACCACGGACTATACGATGACCCACATCCGCCGGGTCGGAACGAGCCGCGGACCCGCCGTGCAAACAGTTCGCGCTCACGTATGCAAGGTCGAGTATCCCGAGTTCATGCAGCGCGTTATGGCCGATCAAGCGAACTTGACGGTGGTCGAAGCGCTCGTTGAAACGGTTCTTCATGAAAATGGCGAAGTCGTCGGAGTGGCCCTGTCGAATGGCGACGTCATCGAGTGCCGGGCAGTGGTCATCACGACCGGCACCTTCCTAAATGGCCTGTGTCATCAGGGGCAGGAAAAGACGGTTGCTGCTCGGCACGGCGATCCGGCGGTTCAGGGACTCAGCGGTTTCTTGCTCTCACTCGGCGTAAATTTGAAGCGATTTAAGACTGGGACAACGCCACGCTTGAAGCTGTCGACAATCGATTTCGACGCTACGGAGACCATGCCCAGCGAGCCCGAAGCGGGCGCAATCAGTTTTCTCCACGACATGCCGTTTCCGCGCAAACCGCTTCTCCCTTGCTGGCAAACCCGCACGACAACCGCAACCCACGACCTGCTCCGCGAGCGACTCCACGAGAGCGCCATGTACAGCGGCCAAATCGAAGGCGTGGGTCCCCGCTATTGCCCCAGCATCGAAGACAAAATCGTCAAGTTTGCCGACAAGGAAACTCACCCGATCTTTCTCGAAATCGAGGAATGGGAAGGCGAATCGGTCTACGTGCAGGGATTCTCCACTTCGCTGCCCGCCGACACCCAGTTGATGGCGATAAGGACGATTCCCGGCCTCGAAAAAGCGGAGTTCTTGCGGGCTGGCTATGCGGTGGAATATGACATGGCGGATCCGTTGCAGCTCCGAGCGACCTTGGAATCCAAGCTCCTCGGCGGGCTGTTCTTGGCGGGGCAGATTAACGGGACGAGTGGTTACGAAGAGGCCGCCGCACAAGGAATGGTCGCCGGCATCAACGCGGCGCGAAGGGTTCAGGAACGCGAAGAAGTCGTTTTCACCCGTGACAACAGCTTTATCGGCGTGATGCTCGATGACCTCGTCACGAAGGGAGTCGAAGATCCGTATCGAATGCTAACCGCGCGAGCCGAACACAGACTGTTGCTAAGGCACGATAACGCGGACCAGCGGTTGACGCCAATTTCGCGCGAAATTGGGCTCTGCGCTGATGTTCGATGGGCACGCTTTGAGGCGAAGAAGGGGGCTTTGGCACGCGGTCTCGCGATCCTGAACGAGCACACGATTTCTCCAAACGAGAACGAGCGTTTGGAATCGCTCGATTTCACCCCGGTCCGTAACAAAATGCCCCTCTTCGAGTTCTTGCGCCGCCCCGAGGTGTCCCTGGCCGATATTGAGCGGCTGTATCCAGATCTCGAAACCCGCGACTTGCCCGCCGACGTTCGGCAACAGCTCGAACTCGCCTGCGTTTATGAAGGCTATATCCAGATGCAGCAGCGCGAAGTTGATCGCGGGAAAGCGCTGGATTCCTTGCGCATTCCCGTTGGTTTCAACTACGAGGGGCTGAATAGCCTCAGCTACGAATCAGTCGAAAAACTCACGCGCATTCGGCCGGAGACCATCGGTCAAGCGTCAAGGGTTCCAGGTGTGCGTCCGAGCGATATTGCATTGCTCATCGGTCATTTGCGCGCGCCGGTTCGGATTCGAAAGTGACCTCCTGATGTAGGCGCGGGTTCCGAGCGATGACTTGTGCCTAGCTTTGATTCACGGAGAAGCTGAGCGACGTCCCGCGCTCCGGCGGGTACCCTTGAACCAAGATGACCGCCCGTGACCTCCGCCTTAAATACCTACGATTCTTCGAATCGAAGGGCCATACGGTGTATCCGTCCGGGTCGCTGATTCCATACGATGTTACGGGCAAGCTCGACGAATCGCTCCTCTTTAATGGCGCGGGAATGGTTCAGTTTAAACCTTTTTTCCGCGGAGTAGCTGAACCTCCAAGTAAACGCCTGACTACTGCGCAAAAGTGCGTGCGTACCGGCGATATTGAGAGCGTCGGCAATCTCTCTCACCTCACGTTCTTCGAGATGCTGGGCAACTTCTCGTTCGGCGACTACTTCAAGAAAGACGCAATCGCCTACTCGTGGGAGTTCCTGACCTCACCTGAGTGGCTTGCTCTCGATCCAAACCGGCTGAGTTTCACTGTCTTCGAAGAGGACGACGAAGCTTTCGTTTGCTGGACTGCTCACCTTCGGGCCGCTGGAATAAACCCGGCCACCCGGCTGTTTAGGCTTGATGAAGAGACGAACTACTGGCCCGCGGGTGCCTTTTCTGCCGGCCCGCCGGGCCCATGTGGCCCGAACTCGGAGATGTTTTACTGGACATCCACAGACGTTCCCGTCCCCTCAATCGAAAGCGGTTACTCACGCGAAGATTGGCTGAGAGATGACGAGGCAAAGAACTGGCTCGAAATCTGGAACGACGTCTTTATCCAATACGAGTGGAAGGGTTCGCTGCGAAATCCGGACCGTCCAGGAGACGGATATGTTAAAGATGGGATGCCTGAACTTCCCTTTAAGAGCATTGACACCGGCATGGGCTTGGAGCGGACCATTATCGTGCTCAACGGACAAAAGTCCGTCTACGAAAGTGATCTTTTTGCGCCGATCGTCACTAAAATCGAAAGCCTGATCGCTCCCAGTTTGGATATGGGTGAACCCCATTCCCGAGCCGTTCGCATAATCGCGGATCACATTCGCACCGCTTGCTTCTGCATCGCAGACGGCATCCTCCCGGCGAACAACGGGCGGGGGTACGTTCTTCGCCGCCTCATCCGCCGTGCGGTGCTGAAGGGCCTGCGGGTCTTGGGGTTCGACAAGCCCTTCTTCCATCTCGTCTATGAGGGCGTTGTCGAAGCCATGGGTGACCACTACCATGAACTCGTCGATCGCCGAGACGTAATCACCGAAACCCTTCTCAACGAAGAAAACCTTTTCCGGCGGACGATCGCATCGGGCAGCGACATGCTCCAAGACCACCTAGAGCAGCTTTCAAAAGCTGGAGCAGGTGCCACGAAAGTTCTCGGCGGCGGCGTTGCCTTCAAACTCTACGACACCTACGGATTCCCCCTCGAAGTAACCAAAGAACTATGCGAAGAAGCGGGTGTCGAAGTGGACGAGGAAGGCTACGAATTTGCAATGAAGGAAGCCCAAGAGCGTAGCCGAGGCGGCAGCGACATGGGCACGGTTTACGGGGAAGCAGGCGAAACCTTGGTCGTCGTCGCGAGCTCCCACGCGACCGCGCATTCGCTCTTCGTTGGCTATGATCGGACCGAGCA
>JBKJJL010000173.1:0-3643 GCA_046597875.1 Fimbriimonadaceae bacterium
CGTCTTCGGGTCTTGGCCGTGGATCATCACGCCGCTGTTTTTATAGGCCCAGCCGGGGCCATCGGGAAGCTGCTTGCCGGTGAATCGATACTCCAAGCGGAGGATGTAGTTTTCGTATGGCGTTTTGTAGAAGAGGTGGCCAAATCGGTTCTCGAACTTGTCACCGTAGCCATCGTAGTTCACTTGAATCGCGCCATCCATGACCCGAAACGTGTTCGCAAAGTTGTCTCCCAGATCGTGACCCTTGATTTTCGCCGTCCAGCCTTCAAGGCTCTTTCCGTCGAAGAGTGAGATCCATTCTTCCTGGGGTGACCCGAAAAGGAGGGGTAGCAAAGCGGTAGCGATAAGCGACATGGAATGATTATGAATCCCTCCAGCCCGCTCGGGTGGGATGGCTCTTCGATTCCAGTAAGCTTCGCCGATGTATTCCGTACTCCGAACCGCCCGTCCGCTAATCGTCGATGGCGATCTGACCAAGCCCGAGTGGCTCAACGCAGAAAAGAGCCCGCGCTTTGGAGACATGGCAAGCGGCGCTCCGGGCTGGTACGACACTCGGGCCGCTGTTTTGTGGGATGACGAAGCCCTGTACATCGCGTTTTGGGTTGAAGACCCCTACCCTCAAGCCCGGCTAACGGAACGAGACTCGATCATTTTCAGCGAAAGCGACGTGGAGGTCTTTATCGACGGCGGCGACTGCTATTACGAACTGGAAATCAACGCCCTGAATACGATTTACGAAGTGTTCTTCATCTGGCAAGACGCGTTTTCGCGCTTGGAAGGGGCCGAGTTCGACTTGCGCAAAGCCTTCTCTTTTGGCGGAAACTTTGATCGAACGGAGTCGCACTTTTGGACCGGAACTCACCCCCGCGGCCCCCGATGGGCGTTCCGCGATTGGGATTTTCCGGGGCTGCAAACTGCGGTGCAAGTTCTGGGGAAGTTGAACGACGACTCGCAACCCTCGCAAGGCTGGACGTGCGAGATCAAGCTCCCGTGGGCAGGAATGGCGCACTTGGCCACGGGACGATCGGTGCCGCCACTAGACGGAGACGTGTGGAAGCTGTTCCTCGGGCGCTTTCAAAAGTTGAGGATTGATCAGGGAGAAGTGAATCCCGCGTGGTGTTGGACTCCGCACGGCCTCTACGACACCCACATGCCCGAGAAGTTTACAGAAATGCGGTTTGAGAGTCGTGAGCGGTAAGGGATCAAGTCCACCGTTCTGCCGTTCAACATCGAGAAGCCTTTTCGCGCCCTTTCGAACCGTTTTCGTGGTCACTCCGTATTTGGACAGTGTTCAACTGTTCAACTACTCGCCCGTTCCCCCGTTCTCCCGTTCTCTCGTTCTCCCGTTCTGAGAGATCACCCACCAAGAATCTCGCGATAGGCCTTTTCCACAATCGCCGCGGACTTATCCCAACTGAACGCTTTCACGCGCTCCCTGCCCTTCGCCACCAAGGCACTGCGCCCCGCGCTATCCTTCAGCATCTCCTGAATCGCGCCCGACCAAACCCCCTGATCTCCGGCCGCGATCCTTGCCGCTCCCCCTACGACCTCTTCGTGGGCTCCATTTGCGTTCGCGAGCACGGGGCATCCACACATGAACGCCTCCAGCAGCGTAATCCCAAATCCCTCGTAGTGGGCAGGCGCCAAGTACAAATCCGCCGCCGAGTACAGAGCGCAAAGAAGTTCATTGTCGACAAATCCACTCACGACCGCCCGTGAGGACGGCGCCTCGTCCCCCCATCCCGCCTTGCCGGTCAAAACTAGCTTATGGGGCAGCGAATCCGGCAAGGCATCGACCGCACGCAGTGCTAAACCCAGGTTTTTCCGCGGCCAACGAGTCCCCACGGTCAGCATGAACGGCCCATCCAGCCCCAGCGCCGCTTTGATTTGAGCCCGCGCCTGATGGATTGGCACCGGGTGAATCGCCTCGTCGCACGCGTTTGGAGCGACCACAACTTTCTCTCCCAAGCCCGAAATAAATTGATGTATCTCGCGCTTCGAGAACTCTGATACCGTGATCACCCTCTCGGCCCTTCGCGCGGACGGCGGTACGAATCGCTGCAGCAGCACCCGGTCCCGAGGCTGAAACCACTCCGGCTCGTGATAGAACGAAACATCGTGGATCGTCGTGACGCCCCCATGGGTGATCAGCGGACTCAAGTTGTACTGAGAATGGATGACCCTTGCCCCCATTCGTCTCGCGGTGAGGGGAAATCGGAACAAACTCCACCACCGAGAATTGTGAGTTGGGAGCTCAATCCAGGACATTCGGTCCATTTCGGGAATCGTTTGGGGTCGTGGAGCGTTGGAAAAGAGTAGAAACCGCAGGTCCGAATCCAAACGAGCTAATCCCCGAACCAAACCCGTCCAATAGGTTGTATCGCCCGTGTGATCCTGCCCGATGGACCGGGCGTCGATCGCGACAATTTGGGATTTCACTAGATTTTCCTCATGTTTGGTCTCAAACCTGCTTTAATTCGGATAGATAGCATTCGGAGCTTATAAATCATGAAGCAAAAGAAATTTCCCATCCTGCCGGTAGCCATTCTTGGTGTTGCCGTTGTCGTAGGTGCCATTATGATCTCGAACAAGCCTTTAGTAGGCGACATTGAGACGGTTATGACCGCCAAAATGCAGCGAGAGAGGGCCGCCTCCGAAGAAGCATCGAAGGGCAAGATCGCTGGCGATTCCCGCACCCCGGCCACGGATGCCACTTTGAAGAATGAACTGGCCAAGTCTATGAAGGGCGCAGAGCCTGATGCGGGCGGAAACATGGGGCTGAGAGATCAGAAGGTCATGCCTCTGCTCACAACTGGAGTTCCCAAGCAAGTGAAGAAGGTTCCCGTGAATCCCGCGGTCCCTTCGACTGGTTGGTACCGAAAAGAGTACCGTGGCGACAAGGATAAGTAAGGGTTATCCGGACTCGGTACAATAGCGGTTCGAATGGCCAAAGACTTCTCGCTCTCTATTGTCGCGCCTGACCGCTCGGTGGTCGAAGATCAAGCGACCGCCGTGATCGCACCCGGTGTAACTGGCTATTTTGGCGTCATGTCGGGCCACCTGCCCATGGTCGCTGCGCTGAAATCGGGCATCGTTGAATACCTGGACGCGAAAAATCAGCGTCATTTCATCGCGGTCGGCGGAGGCTTCGCCGAATGCAGTGGTGATCGGCTCACGATCCTGGCCGATTCCGCCGCGATGGCGACCGAAGTCGACGTCAAGGCCGAAGAAGCGAGACTGGATCGAGCCCGCCGCGCATTGAAGGGCGAAGAGACCGACATGACGGCGGCCCAGGCAACTCAAGAGATTGACCGGGCGATGGCAAACATCCGCGCCGCCAATCGCAAGTAACCCGTGGCATGACCGTCTCGGTCATGCGTAACAGGAGCGTCCCGCTCCTGAGGATTCGGCACAAATCTTGCAGCATCAATCTTCGTCGCGGCTCGCCCCGCGGCTATGGGTACGACCCCGAACGTGCCTCCCTCGGGCAACCGGGGGAGGCGCAAAGCTTGTGCTACAATTTGCAACCACGCCGATGTAGCTCAGGGGTAGAGCAGCTGTTTCGTAAACAGCAGGTCGTCCGTTCAAATCGGATCATCGGCTCCAGTTCATTTGAACCTAGGCTTTTTTGGCCTTCCGGGAG
>JBKJJL010000072.1:0-7213 GCA_046597875.1 Fimbriimonadaceae bacterium
GCGTTCAAACCGGGTGGCTTTTGCAGGAACTCTGGAAGAGCTCTATCGAGAGGCCGAGGAATCTACCGTGATCGTCGAAACGCGCAACCAGTCCGGCGTGCGAGCCTTGGTGGAGCCGTTCGAGATTTCAGTGCAAACGAGCGATGATGGGCTGGTGCTTACGGCGCGAGAGGGCCAAGCGATCGCCGCGAAGCTACTAATGGAGGGCTACGGCGACGTGCGATCGGTGGTACTCAAGCAACCGACGATCGAAGACGCGGTGAGGCGGGTTGTCGGTCGGGGGTAGGGTTGGGTATTGGGTATTGGGTATTGGGTATTGGGTATTGGGTATTGGGTTATTAGGGGTATTAGGGGTATTAGGGTATTAGGGTATTAGGGTATTAGGGTATTAGGGTATTAGGGTATTAGGTCTACTTAACACCTTAATACCTTAACACCTTAATACTCACTCGCCCTTCCACCCCGCGTCCTTGTTCGTGTAGTCCGCGTAGTCAAGGGTCTCGTACAGCTCTTGTCTCGTTCGCATTCGATCGATCCACGCGGCTTGTGTTCCTGTCGCCAGCAAATCGGCATAGAACTCCTCGATCGCGCGCAACATCACTCGCAACGCGGTGACCGGGAAAATTACCATCTCGTAACCCAGTTCTTCGAATCGCTTCGCGGGAATGAGGGGCGTTTTCCCGAACTCGGTCATGTTCGCCAGGAGGGGAACTCCGGGCAGAGCCTCCCGAAAGGCCCCGAACTCGGCTTCGCTTAACAAGCCTTCCGGGAAAATCGCATCCGCGCCCGCGTCTACGTATGCTTTTGAACGCTCGACTGCGTCTTCGAATCCGGCGGGATTTGGGAAGTCAAATTTTGGGTTGCTGAGTGTGTTTGGTGAGGTTGATCGCGCGTCGGTTCGGGCGATAATCATAAACGAAGCATCTCGTTTTGCTTCCACCGCCGCGCGGAGTTTGCTGCACATCTGGCTGGTGGGTATGACGTCCTTGCCGTCTAAATGTCCGCATCGCTTCGGGCTGACCTGATCCTCCAGGTGGATCCCCGCCAGGCCGGCCCGCTCCATCTCAATGACGGTGCGGGTAACGTTCCAAACCTCGCCAAAACCCGTATCCGCATCGCAGATGATCGGGACTGGAGCGACTTGGCATGCCTGCGCGGCGACGGCGGACATTTCGTTGAGGGTCGTTAGCGCGATGTCGGGCATGCCGAGCAGATTGTTCGTGATGGCGCCGCCACTCAGGTACACGGCTTTGGCTCCCTGCTTCTGAGCAGCCAGCGCAGAAAGCGCGGAAAATGCTCCTGGCATCACGACGATCCCCTCCCGCATCATCGCGCGCAGCTGAGATCCGGGAGACGGTAGGGCAGGGCGAATCATAAGGCTAGGATACTGGGTGTTGGCGGTTCTGCACCCGGGCAAACAAAAAAACCCCGAACGATTATCGTTCGGGGCCTTCTCTAAATGTTTCCTTACTTCGCGACGATCTTGTTCGCAGCCTTTGCGGCGCGCGATTTTCGGCGGGCGGCTTGGTTTTTGTGGATTGCCCCATTCTGGCTTGCTTTGTCGAGCGCTTTCCCAGCGGCGACCATCGCGATCTGAGCTTCTTCGGGGGTTGCGGCCTTCTTAACCTTCTTGATGAAGGTCTTCAGCGCCGTCTTCACGCCCTGCTGATGGGCTCGCTTCTTCGTAGAGCGTCGGATATCTTTTTTGCTGGATTTCAGGTTCGCCATGGCTGTAAGCGCGGATTATACCTTCTCTAGGTCGTGAGAATGCACTTTTGCGAAGTTTGCTCCGGAAGCCCCCTCTCCGCGAATGGTTCGTGTCGCGGGGAGGGGGTGGGGTTCCGGAGCCTTTCGAACTACGGAGAGAGACGGCGGATACCGCGTCCAGAGTTGATCAAAGCAGCCCGCGAAGATCGGGACTGCTCGAAATCCCGGATGGTGCAACCACGGTGACGCCACAAAGTACGAGATGAACCGGACAGCCAGCGCGCAATCCCGCTTCGATGTCGGTATCCATCCTGTCCCCGACCACGAGCGCATCCTCGGCCGCAATGCCAGCGTCACGCAGAATCCAATCGATCAAAAACGGATTCGGCTTGCCGACAACTTCGGGCACCCTACCCGTGCACGTTTCCAGGGCCGCCACGATGCTTCCCGCGCCGGGAATGAGCGTTCCGCCCTGCATCGGATACGTTGGGTCTCGGTTCGACGCGATAAATCGCACTTCGGGATCCAGCAGGAATTGCATGGCTTTGCTCATCAGGAGGTACGTGAAATGCGTGCATAAACCCACCACGACGGCTTGGGGTTGAGCGTCGGTTACTTCGATTCCCCGGTCACGGAGCGCGCCCGCAAGGCCGTCTTCACCCACAACGAATGCCCGACTGACTTGCCCGGCGAGAAACTCAGACACCCCCAGCGCGCTGCTGTAAATCTCATCCTGCGTAGCTTCAAATCCTAGCTTTTCCAACTTTGCAAGAAAGTCTGTGCGCGAACGCGTTGAGTTGTTCGTCAGAAATCGAATCTGACTGCCCTTTTGACGGAGGTCCAGCAAGGTCGCTCGCGCGCCGGGCGTGGGCTCGTCGCCACGGAAGAGCGTTCCGTCCATGTCAAAAATATAGAGCGGGTAGCGCTTCATCCGCGACGGTTGTACCCACCATGCGCCATACTCTTGTCCTGTCGCCATGCTGAAGAAGGTGCTGATCGCGAATCGAGGAGAGATCGCATGCCGCGTCATTCGCGCATGCCGTGAGCTGGGAATTAAGAGCGTCGCGATCTACTCGCAGGCGGACAAAAACAGCCTCCACACGCTCATCGCAGACGAAGCCATCTGCGTTGGAGCCGGCAGCAATACTGATTCGTATTTGAACCTGGCGAACGTGTTGATGGCCGCCCGGATCACCGGCGCCGATGCGGTTCACCCCGGCTATGGCTACTTCAGCGAACGCGCACATTTTGCCGAGGCCCTGGAGTCCCTCGGAATCATTTTCATCGGCCCGCCGGTAGCGGCAATCGAAGGGATGGGTGACAAGGCGAAAGCCAAATATGCGGCGATCGCGGCGGGTTGCCCGGTCGTGCCAGGTTCGGATGGCGTCGTTGCCACCGATCTGGAAGCCATGCACGTCGCCAACGAGATTGGATATCCGGTGCTTCTCAAGGCCGTCGCAGGCGGAGGAGGAAGGGGAATTCGCCGTGTCGACGGGCCCGACGATCTGCCTCAAGCCTGGAAAACCGCGCAAGCCGAGGCTCAAGCAAGTTTCGGAAATGCCGACATGATCCTCGAAAAGTGCATCGTCGAGCCCCGTCATGTTGAGATCCAAGTTTTTGGCGATGCCCACGGCAACTTGGTCTATTTGGGCGAACGCGAGTGCTCGGTGCAGAATCTTCGCCACCAAAAGATCGTCGAGGAAGCGCCCTTCGCGGGCCTACCGAATGACATCCGCCGCAAAATGGGCGAATCGGCGGTGAAGGCGGCTTGGCAGGTCGGATATCAAAGCGCAGGTACGGTGGAATTTCTTGTCGACTCAGACTTCAACTACTATTTCCTGGAAATGAACACGCGGCTCCAGGTGGAGCATCCGGTAACCGAAGAAGTGACCGGAATCGACTTGATGCAGCTCATGCTCTTGGTGGCGGGCGGCGAAAAAATTCCCTTTACTCAAAGCGACATCGAGCTGAAAGGACACGCGATTGAGGCTCGAATCACCGCTCAGGACCCCGATAAAGATTTCTCGCCGAGTACCGGGCTCATCACCGACTGGCGCGCACCGGGGGGAAGGGGAGTCCGGATGGATACCCATTGCTATGCGGGCTTCACGGTGAGTCCGTACTACGATCCGATGCTGGCCAAGCTCATCGTGGTCGGCAAGGATCGGGATGAGGCCGTGCGGCGTCTCCAAAGTGCCCTTCACGAGTTCCACGTTGGCGGAATCGCGACGAATATCCCCTTCCTGCGCCGGCTCTGCGCAGCGCCCGAATGGATGGCGGGGGATTTCAACACCGCATTCGTGCCGAAATTCCTGGCGGAGGGATCGTGAGGACGGCCCATGATTAAGTCCCGGCGCAAAGCCCGAGAAGCCGCCTTGCGGGCGCTTTATCAGATGGAGATGACCAAATCCACCGCCCGCGATGCGGGGCTGGACATGATGGCGAACTCTGAACTGCCCGAGGATCTCAAACTCTTCGCCGATAACCTCGTCCGCCAATACGCGGTCAACAAGCGGCTCATCGACGAGAAGCTGGCCGCCCTCATGGTGGACTGGGACTACAAGCGCATCGCCGCGGTGGACCGGAATCTCCTCCGTGTTGCGGCCGCAGAACTCCTTTATGAGCCCACAATTCCACCCGCCGTCACGATCAACGAGGCGGTTGAAATATCCAAGAAATACTGCGCCGCCGAGAGCCCAAAATTCATCAATGGAGTTCTTGGAAGCCTTCTGAGATCGAGCGAAAAGGCGAATTGGAAGGGTGAGGTTGTCTCAGAAGAGGCGGAAAAGGAACCGGAGGACACAGTCGAGGAAGTGTCCGAAACCGAGGCCGCGGAGTTACTCAAGGTAGGCCTCTGGAAGGTTCGTTCGGAGTAACTCCGGTATCCTCTTGACGTGAAAGCGCCGAAACATAGACCGCGATTCCCGTGGCTGGCGCTTGTCCTGTTTATTGGCACCCTTTATGTTTTCTGGGTGCTGCCGCGACAACTGGGCGACAAGCCCGTCGAAGTCGAATTCTCTAAACCATGAAAGTCGGATTGATCGGATTTGGTGCCTCCGGAAAGAGCACCCTTTATCGGGCTGCCGCCCTTGGAAAAGCAAAAGGCGACGTAACCGCAGTGCCGGTTCCCGATCCGCGATTTGAGGCGATCGTCAACCAAGTAAAGCCTAAGAAAATCACCCCCGCGACGGTCGTGCTGCATGACGATCTGGACAGCGCTTCGGGTGGGTCAAAGATGTTCTCGCAGCGGTTTCTGGACGAAGCTCGCAAGATGGAGCTCCTCCTCCACGTCGTCCGGGCGTTTGAATCTCCGACCTCTCCATATCACGCGGATGTAGACCCGTTACGAGACGAGGATAACATTTCGGTCGAGCTCGTTTTGGCCGATCTCCAGATTGTCGAGAATCGCTTAGAGCGACTTGCAAAGTCTTTAACCGCGAAGAACCCAGGCTCTCCGGATTACATGGAAAAGCAGGCGTTTGAACGCCTAAAAGGGCCGCTTGAGGATGGCATTCCGATTCGGGCCCTCGAGCTGACCGAAGATGAAGATGTGATCTGTCGCAACTATCAGTTTTTGAGCGCGAAACCGATGGTTGTCGCCTTCAATATCGGAGAAGGTGAAGCAGCTTCAGAAGCTATTCAGAAACGCATCAACGAGCTAGCAACTAAGGCGACCCCGGCATTTACGGTTTCGGCTCCGATCGAAGAAGAAATCGCTCAGCTAGAGGCGGCCGATCAAGCGGAGTTTCTCTCTAGCCTTGGCCTTACGGAGCCGGCCAGCGATAAGGTCATCAAAGCCGCTTACGACGCTTTGGGTCTCATCACGTTCTTTACCGCCGGTGAGAACGAGACTCGGGCTTGGCCCTTGCGGAAAGGTTCAAATTCGGTGAAGGCGGCCGGAACCATCCACACCGACATCGCAAAAGGATTCATTCGCGCTGAGGTTGTTCATTACGATGTGTATGCCGAGTACGGCTCGTTGGATAAAGCGTACAGTGCCGGGAAAATGTCTTTAGAAGGCAAGGAGTACATCATCAAGGATGGCGACTTGCTGCACATTCGTAACAAGTCATAAAGATCGATGAAGGTGGCGGTCGTTGGAGCGGGAATTATGGGGGCGAGTACCGCCCTTGCCCTGGTTGATCGCGGGCATAATGTAACGGTCTTTGATCCGCACGACGTCGCGGAGGGGCTAGGGAGCTCCCACGGTCGCTCTCGGATTGTGCGCAGAGCGTATCCAGATCCGTTTTACACCGAGATCATGCAAGTGGCCTACCCTATGTGGGCTGAACTCGAGTCGCGCGCCGGAGAAGCGATTCTACACGAATGCGGTTTGCTCTACTTCGGGCTCGATTCCTCCAAGACGATGGCCGATGTTGTTTTGAGCCTCGCCGCGAATGGCGTTCTTCACGAAGTCTTGGACGCTCAGGAATCGAAACGGCGCTTCCCGCACCTGCATCTGGATGCGAACGAGATCGCCGTCTGGACCGCCGAGGCGGGCTGGGTTCACGCGGAGAAGGCGGTTCGAGCCAGCCTCCGGTTGGCGGGAATCACCCCCATTCGAGAGCAGGTCAGCGATCCGCGAGAACTGGCCAAGACATTTGATAGAGTATGCGTTTGTGCTGGCGCTTGGAACCTCGAGTGGTTCTCCATTGATGCCACCGTAACGCGCCAAACGTTTGCCTATGTGGTTCTGCCGGAGCGCCAAGTGGGACCGGTTTGGATCGAGGACTCAGCCGACTTTCTCTATGGTTTTCCCTCCGAGCCGGGCGGAGAAGCCACCGCGAAAATCGGCGTTCACAATCCGGGACCCGTCCAAGATCCCGAGAAGACCGATCGCCCTCCCGGCGAACGCGAAATGGACCTTATCCGGGAGTTTGCACGGAAGCGGTTTGGCGTTGAAGGGGAGTTGGCGAGCGCGCACGGGTGCCTTTACACGACGACTCCCAACGAAGATTTCCGCTTTGGATCCGAGGATCGACTCTTCTGGGGGTCTGCCTGCAGCGGGCACGGCTTCAAGTTCGGCCCGTGGGTTGGAAAGCTGATGGCGGATTTCGTTGAAGGAAAACGACATCCTAGCGAGTACCCGCGATTCACTTAAACATCACGCAGCGGGCGCGAAGGACGCGGCAAAAGCCTCCACCCGAGAAACGGGTGGAGAGCATCTAGATTCAACCTACCTCCGCAGCGTGATGAGAACCGCGTGCTCGACGCCATCGCCGAGATCGACGCGCAAACGCCAGGTTCCGCTAGTCATCCAGTTCGTACCCAGCATGTAACGGTAGTGTTGCCCGACATACTGGAAGACTCCGCCGGAGTCTTCGTTGTGGAACTCCTCGATTTCGACATCGGTACCGACCTCCCCATTGGTCACCCTCGCGACGTAAAGGCGAGCAACCAGAGTTGTATTGCCCGCGTCGGAACCGGTAAGCCGGAAGGAGACCGGGATTACACGTCCCAACTTGAAAATGGACGACCCGTCGCTGTTGATCGGCTGCAGGAATCC
>JBKJJL010000122.1:0-5729 GCA_046597875.1 Fimbriimonadaceae bacterium
GCCGCCCTTGGAGAGCAATCTCGGAAGGAATCGCGGCACTGACTCGGCGTAGGTCGCGTATTCTGCTGGGTGCTCGGCACGAACCTCTGCTTCCTCTCGGAGCGCAAGCCGCGTATACATCACTACCAGAACGGGGAACATCACGAGCGTGATGATCGTTGGCCACTGCAAGAGGAATCCGAACATCACGAAGATGAAGCCGGCGTATTGGGGGTGGCGGATTACTCCGTATGGGCCGCTCGTTGCTAGCGACTTTGCCTTCTGCGCTTCGAGAAGAATGTTCCAAGCCGACGCGACGATCCAAAACCCGGCGACGATGAACACTTGACTGGCGATGTGGATCGGGTTGAAGTGGGGGTCGCCCTTGAATCCCAGCACCGAATACCAGAGGTGCCCCATGTCGTGAGATAGCAAGTCCATACCTGGGAATCGGGTCTGGAGCCAGGGGGTCAGGAAGTAGATCGTCAATGGGAAGCCGTACATCTCCGTGAAAAGCGCAAGTATGAACGCGGAGAAAGCCCCAAGCGAGCGCCAGTCGCGCTTGGACTGAGGCTTCGCGAAGCTGAACGCGAACATGATGAACAGCGCGCTGTTGATGAAAACGAGGAGCCAGAGACCGTAAGCAGAAGTTGCGTTGTTATGTGGCATTGTTGGCTCCTAGGGTTGTTGACCGGCAGTTGGCTTGGTCTCGCTCTTGGCGGACACCGGAGGTTCACCGCCATGCCCTCCGTGTCCACGGTGCATGAAAATGTGCAATAGCGGGCACAACAAGAGGATGCCAAAGGGCAAGGCGCCAAAGAAGTGGGCCGTATGTTCGGTGATGAGGAAGAACAGGAGTGCCGCCCCAAGAAGGATGGCGCAGACCCCTGACCAAGATGACCAGAATGGTCTTCGAGGGGATGAATCGTTGATGTTTGTTTTCATATTGGAGCCTTCTGAATTGCGGGCGATCCTTGGTTGACGAACTGCCTTTCGGCGCGCTTGAGCAGCACTGCGTTGACCGCGACGAAAATAGATGAGACCGACATGAGAAGGGCGCTGACCTCGGGGCGAAGCGACCAGCCGAGGCTGGAATAGAACACTCCTGCGGCCAACGGAATGGCGGCTAGGTTGTAAACGCTTGCCCAGACGAGGTTCTGCTTCATTTTCTGCACAGTGGCTTTGCTAAGGATAATCGCGTTCACTGCGTCGAGGGGATCTGAGCGCATCAAGACGATGTCGGCGGCTTCGATCGCGACGTCCGTGCCCGCGCCGATCGCGATGCCTATGTCCGCTTGTGCTAAAGCAGGAGCGTCGTTGATGCCGTCACCGACCATAGCCACGAACTTGCCCTCCGCCTGGAGTTTCTTGACATGTTCGGCCTTTTCGGCGGGCAGAACTTCGGAGAAGACGCGCTTGATTCCTATTTCGTCGGCCACCGCCTCACCCGTCGCCTTGTTGTCGCCGGTCATCAACACAACCTCGATTCCAAGGTCGTTCATCTCCTTCACGAACTGCGCCGAGTTCGGCTTTATGGGATCGGCAGCGGCGAGGATTCCGGCGAACTTGCCATCGATTGCGACATACATGAGCGTTCGCGCCTTGCCAAGGAGGTCTTTTTCAGCCTCTTCGATTCCTTCGAGGCCGGCTTTCTGATCATCGAGGAGCTTCCTGCGACCGATCAAAACTGGTTTGCCCGCCACCTTTGCTTTAAGGCCGAGGCCCGTAATGTTTTCAAAATCGGTAACTTCGACCAACTCGATCTTTCGTTCCTTCGCTGCGTCAATGATGGAAAGGGCGAGTGGATGGCTGGAACTGGCCTCCGCAGAGGCTGCCAACTGGACCAGCGCCGCCTCATCTTGACCGGGGGCGACCTTTATATTGGTGATCTTCGGCTTGCCCTCCGTCAGAGTCCCTGTTTTATCAACGATGATGGCATCGATCTTGGCGGTCTGTTCTAAGGTGACGGCATCCTTGATGAGCACACTGTGCTTCGCTCCGAGCCCGATACCGACGGCGACGGCGGTCGGAGTGGCAAGGCCAAGGGCATCCGGGCAGGCGATCACGACGGCGGAGATTGCGAAAGTCAGGGCGACCGCAAACGGGACTCCTGCTCCAAACTTCCAGGAAAGAAACGTGATTAGGCCCGTGCCCGCTGCGATAACGACGAGGTATGCAGCAGCCTTGTCGGCAATGCGTTGGCCCGGCGCCTTCGAGTTTTGGGCGGTCTCGACGAGCTTGGTAATCTGCGCCAGCACCGTATCGGACCCAACCTTGGTGGCTTTGAACGTAAGCACGCCCGATGTGTTCACCGAGCCGCCGACGACGGGATCTCCTGGCCCCTTCTCGACCGGCAAGCTTTCGCCCGTGACGAGCGACTCGTCAACGGCCGAACTGCCTGTCAGAACCTCGCCGTCGACCGGAATCTTTTCGCCGGGCTTGACGATGATCGTGTCCCCTACTACCACGTCGCTTGTGGCAACCTCCTGTTCCTTCCCGTCGCGAACCACGAGTGCCATGGGCGGAACCAGATTGAATAGAGCTCGTAGGGCGTCGGAGGTGCCGCGTCTTGACTTCATCTCCATCCAGTGGCCGAACAACACGAACGTGACGAGCATCGCCGAGGCCGCATAAAAGACCATTCCATCGGGTGTGAGGCTAAGGTAGACGCTCGCCAAGTAGGCCGCAAGCACTCCAAGCGCGATCAGCACCGACATGTCCAGTTTGCGATTGCGCAGTGCTGAATAGCTTCCGGCGACGAACATCCACCCGCAATAAAACACCACGGGCGTCGTCAGCAGAAAGAGAACGAGGTGCTGCAGGTGGCCGGATAGCGGAACCGCCAGCCCTGGAATCTCACCAGACAGCCAAGCGATGGGGATCGTCAGAGCAAGCGCGACCCAGAACCGATTGCGGATGTCCTTCTCCATCGAGGCGGCCATGTTCGGATCGGACATCCCCCCATGATGTTCGTGGCCAGACTTGGGTGCAGCTGCGGTAGGCGATCCTCCGTGGCTGGCGTGACCATGATGATCGTGCTTGCTCGCGTCCATCTTCATTTGGCTCCCTTATTTCGTTGATGAATGCGGACCATGCCCCAAGTGTGAAGCAACCCACCCGCGATCATCACCCACGGCGCAGTAGCGAGAAACGTCTTGGGCAGGTAGATGCCGATCGCAACGGCAACGAGGCAGGCTCCGATCAGCGAGCCTAGCCACTCTCTGTATGTTGCCTTTCGCATCGCGTTCACAGCATCGTCCAAGTGACGTAGCCGAAGAGCCCGCCAATGATGATCAGGCACGTCCAAAACAACCAATCGTCGAGACGCGTACGCTTTCCTTTCGGCGTTGAGCCGCGGCGAGTCTTGGACATCACGCATCCTCCCACTGATCATTGCAAAGGTCGCAGCCGCACACGACTCCAGCAATGGCAATGAACATCAGAACGCATCCATTTCTGTGGTCAATCTTCATTTGTCCATGCCTCCCACTTACTTCTTCATCGCACCCCGCGACATTCGGCTGGGGCGAATTCTGAGGAAAACGCCGAAGGAGACGGGGTTCTTGCCATACGCGGGCTGCAAACTGCTCGGAAAAGAAGAGAGCCCGATGAAGCCGCCGACTCCGACCTCCATTCCGTCTCGCTCGGCTATCTTTCGCACTCCGCCAAAGGTGAGCTTGTGAATGGCGTAAGAGCCCATCGGTACTCCGACTAGCTCATCCTTCTCGACATGCTCGAACCGGGCGAAGTAAGCGGTGTTCGGCGTGTAGTATGTTGCTTCCAATCCGATCGCATTGGTGGGAACCTCTCCCATTTTGATGTTGCGCCCGAAAGTCAGCGCCATCGAGAGGTTGTCGCCATTCGCCAACGGGCGGCTGTGCATGATGCTTGCCGTTAGCCGGTGATGGCTCATACCAGGGTCCATGATCGGCTCAGGTTCTCTGAGAAATCCATAAGAAGCTTGGAGAGACCAGTTGGCGTCTGGGTTGTACGAGACTCTTCCAGAATAGGAGTTGAACTTGAGCTTATCGATATTGTAACGATTCTCATCCGGCTCGGTGCCGTTAAAGGCAGACCCTTCAAACTTCCACTTGTCGTCCACCGCTAGCCCAAGGGTGGCAACGCCGTAACTGATATGGGTCGCGTCGAACCAATGGTGGCCGATTGGAGCTTCGGGGTTTTCCATACCGCTCGGCCTCATGAGGAACATCGATCCGCCGAGCGCAGGCTCACCAATGATGCCGAAGTATCCGATAGCCCTCATCTTCTGCCCGACCGGGCGGCTATAGGAGACCGCGATTTCAGAGAGAAGGTCGTGGGGGTGCTGGCGGTCTCGTAAGGGCATACCGTTCTCGGTTTCCCCGGTCTGGAAGAGGTTGGGGTAGCCCTTTTTGCCGTTGAAAACAGGATCGAGGGACGCCATGAACTGGAATCCCAAAACGCCGCCGTCGGAATAGCTGCGCCGAGCCATGAGCATTCCCATGGAATTGCTGAATAGCTGGCTGTCTCCTCTTTTTCCGCCCGCGTCGGCGTAGTTCACGCTTAGACTTCCCATCACGCCAAGATCGAATCCACCGCGCGACGGAAGCATCTTCATAAACATAGGCGAGGATTCAGGGATCCAGCTTGTTCCAGAGCCTTGGCGGGCCATGCTCCAGTCGCCTTGGGTGCCCTTCATGTCGCCCATTTGCTCGCCCATGGGCATTTCATGCTGCATAGGCTTCTTCTTCGATTTTTGGTCTTGCTCATCATGCTGGGCTGGATTGTTCTTGGGAGGGGTTTGGGCGAGTGTTGTCTTTTCCTTCGCCTTTTCGGGATGGCCAGCATGCTGGACCTGCGCTCTCAACATTTCGAATACGTACGCTGGCGGCCACCACATCGGGGAAGCGCTGGCGATATCAGGAAGGGCCATCGCGACGCTGATTATGAGCGTCGCAAGGAGTCCTTTAAGGGTTATGTTCCGTTTCATGTTTTCTCCTGGAGGGGCGGGCACTGTCCAATTGCAAAAGGTCGCAGCCGCACACGACTCCGATAGGCTTTCCCGCGAAATCCTGTACGACATGCTCTTGACACCACGCATCACGAGAATCGCGCTCTGAACATCTCGATTCGTCGCTGATGCGCATGGGATCGCGATTCATAATGTCGGAGACAAGCGTCAGAGCCGGGTCCAGGCGCTTTGCCACCACCTTCTTACCGATGTAGCCATCCGTCAATATACCGACTAGTCGGCCGTTTCTACCCCGAGAACGGCGGGGACGGCCATACGTGTGGAAGCGCACTGAACCGACTTGTTGGCTCCACTCCCTTAGCGGATCAGCGCGCATGATTTCACGTAACTTCGTTGCCACCACTTTCATGTGTCGTTTTTAGTGATGGCCCGCAGGGACTTTTGCAATGGTGTAACTGTCCAACCGAGTTGTGGGTGTCGAGGACAGCAGATCCTTGGCCCGCTTCGTTTCGGCTTCGTCGCCGTGGGCGATCAGCAGGAAGCTACCCGCTTTCAACTCACTCTCATATTCCACGACCGTGTTGTCTGGAACACCGAAACTCGACAGTGCGCCGCCGATCACGCCGAGGCTACCGCCGATGAAGGCTCCCTGAAGCGCGCCGATGATGTAGCCCGCAAACATCACGTGGCCGATCCCTGGGAGGAACATGAAGGCCGACCCAAAGAGAAGGCCCCAGATCGTGCCCCAGAATGCGCCGTACTGCCCCCATGACCACATTCGGTCGCCGGTATTGAAGAA
>JBKJJL010000193.1:0-5035 GCA_046597875.1 Fimbriimonadaceae bacterium
AACTAAGGATCCCGAGAGCTTCTAAAGGTCATTGGCGAATCGGGCCCTTCACTCAGGTTAAACGAGTATGTGCCTTCTTTTCCCTGGACATCCAAGAACGTCTGAACCGCGATGCGATAGGTGCAACGTCTAGAGTACTCAAGGAGAAGCTCAGGTGGAATGGGCCCCAGGGAAGGAACATACTGGGCGGCCTCGCGGGCCACCTCTTGAAAGTCTAGCCGCTCTCCCTGCTCGAAAGAAGCATGAGCTGCTTGTGCCAATGCGATGGTCAAGCTGCTTTCGTCGGGTAGGCCGACTTTCCCGTTTTCCAAAATCGTTTTTGGAATCATGAACCAATCGATCTTAGGTCGAAGACCGGTGGCGGACATTTGAGCAGCAAACTCATTACCCTTCTCATCGTAACCTCGGACGGTGACGGAAACGAATTCTGAGGTTAGAGGGGGTGGCTTTGGGGCTATCGTCCAACTCACGTTCGTGCTTTCCCGCCAGCCATCGGCAAGGGCGAGGCCGGGAACGATCCGTAGCAACCCGTCTCTATTCTCAATCCACTTGCCGGTTTGGTAATACCCCCCCATGACCGCTGTAACCACGGAGACGACGCAGTCATGAGAGGGCCCGTCGATCGGTTCCGCATTCTTCGCGGTTTTGTTGCAGCTGGTTCCGAAAGCGAGAATCAACAACATAAAGATTATTAGCTTCATACGACTAGCCTCCAACGTCATGGGGTCCCCACGCTTTACCAGCCCTGCCCTTTGGACTAGATCTTTTCCGAGGTAACTTCAAACAGGAAGGCCGAGCCAGTTAGTAACAAGCTTAACGTTCTGCCCATGCAGTTCCCTCCAACGATGGGAAAACCACTCCCAAAACTCCCTAGCCACATCACGGGCTAGTGATTTATCAATTCTGAACTGGCGATGCTGGAAAGTTCTATGTTCGTCTAAGTCGATGGTATGTCGGGCCGTTAGTAGATAAATATAGTCGTTGTCGGTAAACCCAACAAACAGCCCTTTCTGAAAGCAGTCAACCACATGCCATTCCAAGCTGTGTCTCATCGCAGCCAACTTGTACTCTTTAGTATTTGGCCCAAGTTTGGGAATCCACTCCGTATCCGAGAAAATGCAGGAATAGCTGACCTCTTCAAAGATATCCTCAGTATCCGCAGAATACCATGTTGGGCTCGGGGGCTCACCGTCGTTTGTGAGAAATGAATACACGTGCAATGCGGGCAATTTTAGCCATTGTGAGTACCGCACGTCAGCAAGATGGCTACCGGCTAGGCAGAACTGAAACTGGCCGATCTCTGACTCTTGTGGCCGTTCGCGCACTCCGATGAGTAGCGACTCAGCACTTCCGAAGGTAACCCAAGAAGTGCTTTTCATGTTAAAACCTCTTTCTTATCTCGCTGAATACTTTTAAGATTACGAGAATTCTTAGAACTTCCCGAAAAGTGAGCTGTTTTATCATCAGTGCCATAGAAGCGAACCCCAGTACTAGAACGTCGCACAGCCAGGAATTCCTCTGCGGTGTCGAAAGCCAAGCGTGCGACCGAGTACGCCTTTGAATGTTACGAGTACTTCAAGGGTATCCGAGCTATTTGATTCGGTAAAGGCGACATTTTCAACTGAGGCTGGGTACCCTTCCAGTCCGTAGCTTGCCGCCAGTTCGTCGTAGTTTGTCGGCCATGTCCCCGTTTTCGAAACAAACTTTTGAACTGCAACATTTCCGATCGTAAGACCCGTCCGGTATTGACCGAGCCTAATGTCGGTATATGCCAATCCCAAACAGGATAAACTAACCGTGAGCAAGATCCCAATTGCCCAGATGCGTCGTCTCATCCGCCCCCACGGGTTCCATTGACTGGGGGAAGCGCCTTTGTTTCCCTATTTGCGACGGGACCGCGAAGAGTATTCGCTTCAGTCGCTTTGCCTGATTCATAAAATAGGTTCATTGGGGTCAATATTCGTCGGAGCGTTATAGGGCGCCGTGGTTACCGGTAGCAGTGTCGCAGCCGCTTGTTGCTGCTCCAAATCGCCAAGCGCAAGGATAGAGTCATTGTTCCAGATTCCGTTTTGCGTGGCGGGGTCTCTGCTGGGAGACGGGCCAGTCTCGACCGCAGCCGAAGTCTCAGTGTAGTCCGCAGGTTCGCCTTGCATCGCCAGCCGGAGCTCGGAGGCAAGTGAGCTGACGGCAAACTCAATTCCTGCGGCCGCCGTATTGACGACAAGGGCAAAAACGAGGGTCAGAGAAACAAAAAATCGGAACATGATGTTCACTCGCAGCTATGGGACGCAGTATTCCTTGGGGAAGGTTCTATCGAAAATGACGCTGGTGTTTGAATCCGGCGAGAGGCAGTCAGTTCTTCTATAGGCAACCAAGGCTACCTTGCCTGAAACTTCAAACATCTGCGGGGGAATCGGAGTTGAAAGACCAGTACAATGAAGTTCATGCGCCGTGCGTTCACTTTGATCGAGCTATTGGTGGTCATCGCCATCATCGCGATTCTTGCTGCGATTCTGTTTCCCGTCTTTGCCCAAGCCAAAATGGCCGCCAAAGGCGCGGCGGCGATCTCGAACATTCGGCAGATGCACACGGCGGTCATCCTGTACGAAGGCGATTACGACGACACCCTTCCCCTCGCCGCCTACGGTACGGCGACCGGCTTCGTCATCTGGCACGACCTTCTCGATCCCTATGTGAAGAACAAAGACGTCTGGCTATGCCCTGGCAGCAGCGTCAAGCCGACCGACCTCACCGGCGCGAAGACTTCGCACTGGGGCTACAACGCGCGATACCTCACCGACTTGGCTGTCGATTTCTCGAACGCGAACGATTCCCGCGCGGTGAACATGTCGGGGATCGGCGCCCCCGCCGACACGATTGTCTTCACGAGCGCGAAATCGAGCGTCCTCGGCAGCTGGTGCGGCGATGACGGGAAGTTCCTGCTTCCACCGAGCGAAGCACCTGCGGATTGCTGGGGCCAGCCCGATTATGTGCATATGGAAAACGCGGTGATCGCCTGGGCCGATGGCCACGCGAGCCGGAAAAAGGCAGGCGCGTTCTACGTGGGGCTGAATCCGGTGGATCGGTACTTTGACTTGCTGGAAGACTAGGCCGTCTTCCGAGACGCCAGATACCAAGTCAAACTAACGCCGACGACGCCTAGAATCGCCCAGACAAACGGCTTTTTCACGAAGAACGAAGACGCCGCGAGGCAGATCCAAATGAGCGAAATCGCGACAAACTTCGTGCGTGGCTTGATCGCCTGATGTTCGTCCCAATCGCGTAAAGTCGGCCCCAAAATCGGATGATTCAGGAGCTTTTGCTCAAGCCGAGGGCTGCTCTTCTTAAAGGCCCACAGGGCGAGAATGAAAAAGACGGTCGAAGGCATTACCGGCAGGAAGAACCCGATCGAGCCCAAACCGACGAAGAGGAGTCCTATAACGAGGTAGAGCCACCGAACCGGCGCTATCAGACGTTCAGGATTGCCCACCACATGAACAGCATGATGGATGAAGCCGCGCGGAGATTATCCACGCGTAACGAATGCTTGCCTGGGATGACGAAGGGAACTGCGGTCGCCTAATCCGCATTCCTAGAAAATGAACTCGGATGTGCAGCATTACCGCCTATAATCCTAGCGTCAGTATGTGGATGCTTCGTAAACCGGATTTTGAAACCGCGATGCGGGGAGAACTGCCGGTGCTGTATCGCGTGGCCCGCAGGCTGACGAAGAACGAGGACGAAGCCGCCGATCTGGTTCAGCAAGCTGTCCTCAAGGCGTTTGGGGCTTGGAAGCGGTTCGACGGCAAGCACCTACGCAGCTGGTTGATCAAGATTCTGCGCAACGAAAACTTGATGCGCCTAAGATCGGATCGCCGAACGGAGATGGTCGAGTTGCAAGAAGATTCTGCGATTGATGGGGGTCTTTGGGACGAGCTCGTGTGGCGTGACCAAGCGCGACGGGCGCTTTTTGAGCTTGATTTCCTCGCGGACGAATTTAAGCTGGCGATTGTTTTATGCGACATTGAGCAGATGAGCTACGAGGAAGCGGCTCTGGCAATGGATGTGCCACTCGGCACGGTGCGCTCCCGGCTATCGCGGGCAAGAGCGCAACTGCGGCGTCGGCTGGAGTCTACGGAGGAGGTGCGTGGATGAACCGAGTTGATTGGGATTCTTACTTTGACGGCACGATGAGCTCGGATGAACGAGCCCGCATCGAGGCCGATCCCGCGCTTGTGCGCCAGCGTGACGGGTTCGCGGCCTATCGTAAGGCCCTTCAAGAGGCTGCGTTCGCCGAGGTCGTGCCCATGGATCGGTTGTCGCGACACCTTGGTAGTGTCGCAGCTGCCAAATCGCCACTTTCTGCCCCCAAGTGGGTTCTTCGTGCCGCGCCGGTGGTGGCGGGCCTGGCGGTGTTTGCTTGGTGGCTTAACCGTCCGGAACCCTCATTTAGTGCGCCCAGCGACCGGTATTCGCTCGCCCAATCCCCGAGCGACAAGAGTCTGACGACGAGCGATGCTCTTGAGGCGGCCGAGTGGGTGGCGGGGCACAGTGGCATGGAAGCCCCGGTCGTTCCGATGAGAGGCGGGAAATTCGTTTTTGCAGCAGTGGGAAAAGGGTGGGCATCCTATGGATTCCAGAGTTCGGGCAGCAGCGTGGTGCTTCAGTTCGCGACTCGGGATCGCTTTGACCAAGCCCCCAAGCTCATGATCGCAAATCGCGAGTTCTCGCGCGGCGGCGAGGGCCTAGGATGGCGCAAGCGAGGGGTTTCCTTCTACGTGAATGGCTGCGGCTCGCGCTCTCTTCAAACTCACGCAAGCGCCTTGTTTGACGAGGTCGCCACGTGCAAATGGGTTTCCAAAAAGAAGCGTAACACCAGTCTGAGCCGAAGCGTCGAACAGTTATGAAGCCGCTCGCTCTTCTCCTTGCCCTCAGTGCGTCGGCGGTTGGAATGGCCCAGCAGCTACCCGCCCGCTCGATCGTGCCGATTCGGATTCCGGTTTACCACGCCGATCCGTGGTTTATCGTGGCGATG
>JBKJJL010000067.1:0-18822 GCA_046597875.1 Fimbriimonadaceae bacterium
GGTATTAGGTATTAGGTATTAGGTATTAGGTATTAGGTATTAGGTATTAGGTATTAGGTATTAGGTATTAGGTATTAGGTATTAGGTATTAGGGATTGGGTGTTAGTCCTTTGCGTAATCGGTGATTCGGGTGACCACGTCCTCGATACTCATTCCGTCGGTCTCTATCACGGTCACTCCTTCTCCGATCATCAGGGGGCTGTCTTTCCGATTCGAATCCCGCGCATCGCGCTCTACGATCTCGGCTTTCACCGCTTCCAGGGCTTTCACGATGCCCCGCTCTCGAAGCTCCTCCCAGCGCCGACGAGCCCGCTCGTCCAACGAAGCGGTGAGGTAGATTCGAACCTGCGCGTCGGGCGCGGTGACGGTCGTCGTGTCGCGGCCCTCCAAGGTCACGCCTCCGCGTAAAACGATTTCCCGCTGCTGGTGGGCCATGAGCTTTCGGACTGGCGTGTGAACGCTCACTGCGCTCGCGAAATCGCCGACTTCAGGCTTGCGAATGGCTTGTGTCACGTCCTCGCCGTCAAGGAGCACGGTCTGAGGATCGCCTTCCCCGAACTCGATCTTCATCGTGAGCCCCAGCGCCGCCGCCCGCTCGCCTTCGCCGGAGGAAATGCCCTCCCGAATGCACCTGATTGCCAGGCACCGGTACATCGCGCCGGTATCCAGAAATCGGAGTCCCAGCCTTTTGGCGACCAACTTCGCGACCGTGCTCTTTCCCGCCCCGGCGGGCCCATCGATGGCAACGACAAGCTTAGACAACGGCGAGCCTCCAGAGGTGGCGCTCGAACTCGGGGTAGCTGGTCTCAATCGCTTCTGACCCAGATATTCGGGTTTCTCCTTCCGCGAGGAGTCCGGCGATCGCGAACGCCATTGCGATTCGGTGGTCCCCGTGGGCATCGATATCGGCTCCTTGAAGCTGAACCGGCCCCGCCACCGACAGGCCGTCCTCAAAAGTCTCGACCTCGGCTCCCATTGCGCGCAGGCCAACCGCGACCGTTTCGATGCGATCACTCTCTTTCACCCGCAGCTCCCGCGCATCCCGAATGAAGCTGACGCCATCGCACTGGGATGCCAAAACCGACAAGACGGGAATCTCATCGACCAAGCGCGGCACCAAGTCTCCCTCGATCACGAAAGGCTGCAACAGGCCGTCCCCTTTCAAGGAGATAGTCGCCACGGGTTCGCCCAACTCGTTGCGTTCATCGCCTTGCCAAAAAGCCACCCCGACTTGCTTCAAGACATCAAGGATGCCGGTTCGAGTCGGATTGACGCCCACTTCGAGAAGCTCGATCGACGAATCCGGAAGGCACGCGGCGGCGACTATCCAAAACGCGGCGCTGGAGATATCGCCCGGCACGGTAAAGGTGAACCCGTTCGGAGTACCTGCACTCACACCGACCCCGCGGTCCGGATCCAGCAAAACGGGAATCCCGAGGGCAGCCAGCATTCGCTCGGTGTGATCGCGCGATGGGGCAGGCTCTCGGACCCACGTTTCACCGCTCGCCTGAAGTCCCGCTAGAAGGACCGCGCTCTTGATTTGCGCGCTCGCGACGGGCGAAGCATAGTCAATCCCCTGAAGGTGCCCACCTTGAATCAGTAGCGGGGGTGTTTCGCCCTCAACCGTCGCACCCATGAGCCGCAGGGGATCGGCGATGCGCTTCATCGGCCGCCGGGAGAGGCTGGCATCCCCGACCATGGTCGCGGCCAGCGGGCGCGAGGCAATCAGCCCCGCAAGCAATCGCATCGTCGTCCCCGAATTTTCGCAGTCCAGATCGGATAGCGGGGAACTCCAAGGGCGGGGGGTAACGACGGCTTCTTCGAATGTATTCCACTCAATTTGAGTTCCAAGCGCCTCCAAACAGCGGACCGTAGAAATCGCATCCTCGCCGGTAAGTGGCCGCCGAATAACGCTTGCTTCGCGGGCAATCGCGCCAAACATGAACGCGCGGTGGGTTAGTGATTTGTCCGACGGAGGGCGAATCTGGCCCTGCATCGAAACAACCCGGCTCACGCGCAAGACCATCGCCAAGCATTGTGACACGCGAAAGGTCCCCCATTCGCAACCCTTTTACCAATCTCGGCGTACATGAGTGTATAGGACTCAAGTGAAGTAACACTGGGTATCATAGAGGAGCATTATGGGCAGAACAGTTGGAATTGATTTAGGAACTACAAACTCGGTCGTCGCAGTCATGGAAGGCGGCGAGCCGGTCGTCATCAGCACCGCCGAAGGCGCGCGAACCATGCCGAGCGTGGTTGCATTTAAGAATAACGGCGAGCGCCTAGTCGGCATTACCGCGAAGCGCCAAGCCATCGTGAACCCGGAAAATACGATCTACAGTATCAAGCGGTTCATGGGCCACAAGCTTTCCGAGGTTCAGAACGAAGCGAAAAACGTTTCGTACAAAGTGCGCGCAGGCAAGAATTCTCAAGCGGTGGCGTTTGTTCCTGCGATGGACAAGGAGTTCACCCCGGAAGAAATCAGCGCGATGATTCTTCAGAAGTTGAAGACCGATGCGGAAGCCTATCTCGGAGCGACGGTTGATCAGGCCGTTATCACCGTACCCGCCTACTTTAATGACAGCCAACGAACGGCCACAAAGAACGCGGGCGAAATTGCAGGTCTAAAGGTATTAAGGATCATCAACGAGCCGACGGCAGCCTCGCTTGCCTACGGCTTGGACAAGAAATCGAACGAAACGATCCTCGTGTTTGACCTCGGTGGCGGTACGTTCGACGTGTCCGTCCTCGACGTCGGCGAAGGCGTTTTTGAAGTCAAATCCACCGCGGGTGACAGCCACCTGGGCGGCGATGACTTCGACCAGAAGATCGTCGAATGGCTCGTTGTAGAGTTCAAGAAAGAGAACGGAATCGACCTCGCCCAGCAGCGCGACGCCCTCCAGCGCCTCCGCGAGGCCGCCGAAAAGGCGAAAATGGAGTTGAGTTCGCAGGTTACAACCCAGATCACTCAGCCCTACATTACGGCGGTCGACAACCAGCCTAAGCACCTCGACATGACTCTCAGCCGGGCGAAGTTTGAAGAACTTTGTACCGATCTGATTGATCGAGTCAAAAAGCCCTTCCAACAGGCCCTCGAAGATGCGAAGTTGAAGCCAGGCGAGATTGACGAGGTCATTCTTGTTGGCGGGTCGACCCGAATGCCAATGGTCCAGGACTTGGTTAAGAAGTTGACCGGAAAAGAGCCGAATCGCTCGGTGAATCCCGATGAGGTCGTCGCCGTCGGTGCCGCGATTCAAGCGGGCGTGCTTGGCGGCGAAGTGAAGGATATCGTTCTGCTGGACGTTACGCCTTTAAGCCTGGGCGTGGAGACCCAGGGCGGAGTTTCGGACAAGCTGATCGAGCGTAATACGACGATTCCGACCAAGAAAAGCCGTATTTACACGACCGCGGCGGACAATCAGCCTGAGGTTGAGATCCACATTCTTCAGGGCGAGCGCCCGATGGCACGAGATAACAAGAGTTTGGGACGCTTCCACCTGCAAGGCATTCCCCCGGCTCCGGCCCGGGTTCCTCAAATCGAGGTGACCTTCGACATTGATGCGAACGGAATCTTGAACGTAAGCGCGCTGGATAAAGGCACGAATGTGAAGCAAAGTATCACGATCAGCGGTTCAGGCAACCTGAATCGCGACGAAATCGACCGAATGATGCGCGAAGCCGAGGCGAACTCCGAAGCCGACGCGAAGGCGCAGGATTTAGCGGACTTGAAGAACAAATCGGATCAGCTTTGCTACTCGACGGAAAAGACGATTCGGGACCTGGGCGAGAAAATCTCCGAAGCTGAAAAGCAGAAGATCGAAGAAAAAGTCGCCGCTTTACGAAAGGCGGTCGCCGCCGAAGACGAACCTGAAATGCGAACCGCGTTCGCACTTCTTGAGGCCGACAGCCACCAGCTCGCCGAGCAGCTTTACAAAGCCGCAAGCCAGGAGGCTGACCAAAGCGAGGTGAAGGAACCCGCAGGAACCGGTGCCAGAGGTGGTTCGGAGGACGAGGACGTGATCGACGCCGAGTTCAAGGAAGAGAAGTAAACCCCACCCCCAAACCCCTCCCCGCGACACGAGCCATTCGCGGAGAGGGGGCTTTTTCGGGTTGCGCGGTCTGAGACTTTTGACAATCCTTGAAAAATTACTGTTTTTTATCGCCGCGAACCATTTACACACCTCAATCCTTCTGTTAGAATGTGAATATGCGTTACGCGTCATTGAGGGTAGCAGCGGGATTCCTCGTTCTCGCTTCAGCTTTTGCCACCGGGCAATCGTCAACCCATTATTCGTACTTCAAAAATCAGATTCCTTTGACCTTGAATCAAGAGGTCATTGCGATGTACCGAGCTCCCGAGTTGGGAACGCCGCATTTGCCGACTGGCCTTCCGCCCGGATGCGAGTTGAAGGCTGGCCATTTACCGGGCTGGTACTTCGTGGATCTGCAAGGAGGGGGCACCGCTGCGACCGTTGGCGCCTTGGCTCGCGTTGCCGACAGCGCGGTCTTGCCTGTTTTTCGAGATAAGTTCGGTGGTCCGATGGTCTTTGCAGACACGTTGCACATCCGATTCAATGAAAACGTGTCCGCAGACGCATGCGAGGCTGTGCTTCGCTCAGTTCCTAATCTTGGCTTTAAGCGGATGGCCTTGTCGAATCTGTACAGCGTGAAGCTAAAGGAAAAGGACGGATACAAGATTCTCGACATCGCAAATGAACTTGCGATGCGAAACGATGTGCGCTTCGCGACGCCAAGTTCGATGCTCTCGGGCCGCAAGTCGTTCACTCCGAACGATCCCTACTTTGACCGCCAATGGGGCCTCGGTTCCACGAGTGGTTATCCCGCAGGTTGGGGAACTCCCGTCCATATGAATGTCGTCGGAGGCTGGGACATCACGACTGGCAGTCCGTCGGTGAAGGTCGCAGTTCTTGATGATGGCATCCAGCTCAATCACCCCGATATTCCCATTGTGAACGCAAAGGATTTCATCTTCGTGACTGGAACCGGTGGACCCCGAGGTCAATTCGACATCCACGGTACGACGATGGCCGGCATCATCGGAGCCAGTATCAACAACGCCAAGGGCATTGCTGGAGTTGCGAGCGGATGTGGCCTCGTTTCGGTTCGCGTCCATCAGTCGACGGGTGTCCCAGACGGCTCTTTCGTAACTACAGCGGAAGCCGTCTACAACGGTCTCCTTTGGGCCATGTCTCTCAACTGCAAGGTCAGCAACAACAGCAACAGCTACGGAGGCACCGATCCGCTGATTGATGACGCCTATTTCGCGGCCTATCAATCCGGGATGGCCAACTTTGCTGCCGCCGGAAATACGGGTGGCACCGCGATCGAATACCCGGCAGAATTGGAGCATGTATCGGCGGTTACGGGTGTCATGCCAAACGGCGGCTCCGCTCCGGATGCGACCTGGGGGCCCGAAATGGCTTTCAGCGCGACGGGCTCTTATGTGGTAACCACGGATCGAACGGGCGATGATGGCTACCCGCCATTCTTCTTCCCTGCGATCCTTTCAACCGACCAGAACTACGTCCTCTTCGATGGCGTGTATGCGAGCACGTCATTCGGTTGCGCTTACGCCTCTGGAGTGGCCGCTCTCGTTCTCTCCCTGAATCCCGGCCTCAGCCCCGGTCAGTTGACAAATGTCTTGGCCTCCACCGCCACCGACTTCGTGGTGGACGCTTCCGATCCAATGTCTCCTATGCTCCCAGGGCGCGACGAGCGATTTGGATACGGGCTCCTCAACGCGGGCAAAGCGATGGGAACGTTCCTCTTGCAATCTCTGACGGCAACTCCGAACCCCGTGAAGGGTGGCCTTGTGACACTGGCTCGAGTCGATTTATCGCTCAATACTTCGGCGAATCTATCCTACGTGGTTCGATCGGAGAACGAGACGGTGATTCCTGCCGACAAAATCATCAACATTGCCGCTGGCCAAAACAATGGCAGTGTGAACCTTGAAACAAACGGAGTCGATGTTGCCACTCCTGTAACACTCAATGTCGACGCGGTGAACATTCGACGCTCTGTCGTCGTGAACGTAATCCCAGCGACCCTGAATCGCTTTGCCTTAAGCGTAACGTCAGTCTTTGGCGGAGAAGCCCTCGCCGGGCAGGTTGAGCTGGCCGGGCGAGCCGGTCCGAGCGGTTCTGTGATCATCATCACCGATGACTCCACGTCCGTCAATACGCCGAGTTCGGTACGGATTCCAGCTCAGCTAACCAAGCTAGTTTTCAAGATTCCGACCGTGCGAACCACGACCACTCATACTGCGAATCTGCGGGCTCGACAAGGCGCGATTATCTTCAATCGCACGTTGACGGTTAAACGCGTTTTGACGGACATCAACACGTTTACGCTCGCTCCGACAGTTGTCATGGGTGGCACCAAGTCCTTCGGCACGGTCACCATGACGGTCCCCGCCCCTGCGGGTGGTGCCTTGATCACCTTCAAGGACAACAGCACGGTAACGTCCTTCGTCAACTCCATCACCATTCCTCAGGGCAGCTCCAGTGGAGTAGTCCAAGTGAATACGGGTCCGGTTGGAGCGACGTCTCAGGCGACGATAACCGCAACCTATATCGGGGTTTCCAAGACGGCCAACCTAACTATCACCCCCACTCTGTGGGTGACCAGCCTGACCGTCACTCCGGAATCCGTGCGCGGAGGGTTCCCAGCGATCGGTCGCATTCAGATCTATTCGAATGCGCCAAGCGGTGGTGTTCCGGTTGCTGTAACGGATACGAACTCCTATGCTTCGACACCGACCACAGTCGTCGTGCCCGCGGGCCGCAACTGGGTTGAGTTCACGGTAACGACGTTCCCAACGAACGTCACGATTACGGGTGATGTTCGTGCCACCTACGGCGGAGTCACGAAGGTCGCCCCACTTACGGTCTTCAAGTAAGGCCGCTCATAGAGGCTCCTCTAGTAAGAGGAGCCTCACAAGGCTCGATAAACCGGGAGCCCTAATACCCTAATACCCTAATACCCTAATCCATGATCCTCGTCCTCGCCTTGGTCGCCGCCCCCGTTACCGTCTCATCACTTCTTGCCGAAATGGCCGACCTGGATCGGCTGATGAAGCCCGCCGAGTACACCGCCGCCCAGGCGAGCAGCTACGATCGTGCCAGCAAGAGCCCCGCGGTCGAATGGTTTGCGAACGGTGACGCGGGGAAGTTCCTCCGCACTGAAGGAAAAGAGCACGTGATGGCGGATTTGAAGGGACCAGGCGCAGTCGTGCGGGTGTGGTCAGCGAATCCGGACGGAGTGATCCGCTTCTATTTTGATGGAGAAACCAAACCTAGGCTGGAAGCGCCGATGGCGGACCTCTTGCGAGGAAAGACGCAGCCATTTGGAGATGAGTTTGCGTACGAGGCGGCTCGGGGATGCAATCTCTATTTTCCATTCCCCTATGCGAAATCGCTCAAGATCACGGCAGAAGGCCCGGTCGGCGGACTTTACTATCAGATCGGATATCGAACGTATCCCGACCGAACTGTGGTCGATTCTTTCCATGGAGATGAACTGCAGAAGAGCCTTGCACGCCCGTTAGAGGTTCTTTCTAAAGTGGCGGGTCCGTGGAACAGTTCTTCCGGCGAACTTCAGCGAAACCAGTCCTTGACGCTACACGAAGGGGGCAGTGGGATCGTCCGCGAACTGCAGGTACGCCCATCGAAACTCGACCCTGCGAGTCTGCGCTCCCTGATCTTGACGATGAAGGTTGACGGTGAACTCACGGTTGTCGCACCGCTTGGCGATTTCTTTGGATCGGCCCCCGGCATCGTGCCGAACGTAAGTCTTCCGATGACGGTCGAAAAGGACGGCACGATGACCTGCCGCTTCCCAATGCCGTTTGAGCGAAAAGCTGAGATTTCGATCCAAAACCGAGGGCGCGTACCCATTTCAGTTAGCATGAAGTCCCGCGTGGACAAGGTTCGAGATGTGCCACCCTTGCGCTTCCACGCCCAGTGGAGCTATGACCGAGGCAACACGCGCCCGATGCGAGATCTCAACGTTTTGAATGCCAGAGGAGCGGGGCGTTTCGTGGGAGTGTTTCTTCACGTCGAAAACCCAACCCCAGCCTGGTGGGGCGAGGGGGACGAGAAGATTTTTGTCGATGGCGAGACCTTCCCGAGCACGTTCGGAACCGGCACCGAGGATTACTTCGGCTATGCCTGGTGCAGCCCGATCTTGTTCCAGCGTCCTTATCATGGCCAGCCCCGATGCGACGGTCCCGGCAACTTCGGTCATACCGCGAACTATCGGTGGCAGACGTTCGACGACATCCCCTTCACGACGAGCTTGAAGTTCGACCTTGAAATGTGGCATTGGGCGGTTGTGGAAGCGACTTGGGCCCGAACCGCGTTTTGGTATGCAACTCCAGGATCAACCGGGAACAAGGCAATCACGACGAAGATGCCCATCAGTATGCAATCCCCGAATCCTGTTGTGGGAGCGATCGAGGGAGAAGGGCTCGAAGTGCTGGAAGTCACCGGCGGGACGCACGAAGCCCAGGAAGGATTCTGGGAGCTATCGGGCCAAAAGCAGCGCTGGTGGATGGACGCGAAGGTGGGTGATAGACTGGTCTTGAAGCTGCCCGTCGCCGCTGCAGGCACGTACGAGTTGATCGCAAACATATGCCATGCAAAAGATTACGGAATCCACGAGATCAGGCTCAACGGCAAACGGCTTGCCCAGATAGATTTCTATTCGGATGGACTAGGATGGAAAAAGGAATCTCTCGGCACGGTCACTTTGGATAAAGGCGATTCGAAGTTGGAAGTCATCTGCAAGGGTCACAACGGGAGAGCCCTTCCAAGACGGATGTTCGGACTCGATTACCTCATCCTGAAGAAGCGGTAGCTTTTCTGGAACATTTCAAATCCTCCTTCGTCAACCATATTAGAGGAGCCCGTATTCCTACTTGGAAGAAAGGGCTTCGGGGGTTAAAACAATGAAGATTCGTCACCTGCTGGCCGGTTCGGCCGCCTTATTCGTCGTCGCTTCGGCAAGCGCACAAGTCGCGATTGGTCCTTTTCTTCCCGCTGCGATGGAAAAATTTGAGCCAATCGCACCCGGAGCCTACGTCGGATTTGCTGGATTTGCGGGTCTCGCCGGTTTTAGCCGGATCGGGGGCGCGGGACTGCTTATCGTTAACAATAATCCTGCTGTCTTGACGGGCGCGAGCCCTCCTCACACGATGTTTGGCCGAGGGGCGAACGTCCGAGTTAGGATGCAAAGCGTTCGCAAGAAGTTCGGCGGCGTGTTCCGAGTCCCGAATGCGGGCGTTGCGGTTACGACGATGTTCGTCCGCTTCCGCCGCGCGGGAGTGTTCATTTCGCCCTGGATCGCTGCCCCGGTAAACGCCGCAGTATGGCAGTGGCGCGGCTGGGATGTCGGACCCATCGGCGGATATGACGAGGTCTACATCTACGGCAACGGGTCCACTCCCGGTTACGTAGGCATGGACAACATGCGCATTTTCTGAGATTCAAACTCGCGGATCCCCCTCCCCATGCCGGATGCCATCTTGCCGGCAGGGGTTAGGGGGACATCGAGAGTGTTTCCAGGGTGAATACCGTAAACTCAGACAACCGTAGCGTCTCGCAGAGAAACCGAGATGTCTCCGTTGATTCCACTCACATCAAGTGCGCCCGTGCCTTCGCCCAGGCGACCGGTGATTCGTTGGTCGCTCTTGGCCTCGTCGCTCAAGACCAAGCCGCATGCGACTTCGCCTCGAAGCGTGGATAGCGACACTCGGCAATCGTTGCCATCCGTCATCAGGACATTCGCGTCGCCATTCACGGTTCGAATGCTCACCGAACCCGCAACCGCCTCGTCAAAATCCGCGCGAACATTGCCGGAGACCGATTCGACCGAGATCGTCTTGCCTTTGCAACTCACGAGGTCAACATCACCCGAAGCGACTCGAAGGTTCACGTTGGCGTCCAGTTTTTCCAACTTCACGTTTCCGCTCTTGCTCTCGACCGAGATCATCGGGGAGGTGCTGTCGGCGATCGTCAGGTCGCCGCTTTGGGCCGTCACATCGACAGGTCCGTTCAAACCACGCAGGGTGACATTCCCGGATTGGCTGTTCACTTTCGCGCCTCCGCCAGTGTCCAGGATCGAGACATCGCCCGACTCGGTTTTCACGTCGATGTTCGCCACGCCTGCGATTTGGATGACCAAATCGACTGCCAAGGAGGCGATTCGGGGCTGGCGAATGATGATCGAGTGATCGCTTTCTTCGACGACGAGGGTGTAATCCTCCGCCTTGGCTTTGGCATCGTCCACGCTCGAGCCGCGAACCTTCGCCTTGGCATTGACGCTTCCCTCTTTGAACCCGCCCGACACGCGAACGGATCCGCAAGGATTCTCGATGCGCAATGTTTTCCCTTCACCGATGGTCAAGGGTAGCGTGACCTCTTTCACTTCGGTGGATCCAAAGAACGCGAAGTTGACGCCATTGGACTTGATCTCGTCCGCCGCTTTCTTGAGCGCATCAAGTCCTTTTTGAGCCCCCTGCTTCGCCTGGTTCGCGACTTCCTTCCAGTCAACCGACTCGCGCACCTCGCGTTCGAGATTGCTCATGAAGTCGGTAAAGCCCTTCATCGGGTCCTTGCCCTTGTCACCCTTGCCTTTGGTATCGACCTTCGGCTCGGTGGAACTGGACGCTGACTCGTCGCCAGCGACTTCCTCTTCAACCGGATTGGAGTGGTTTGAGAATGCGTCGATGAGTTCGGCCGCGTCCTCGGGGCTCAGTTTGCCCTCCTGAACCATTTTCATAATTCTTGAAATTTCTTCTTTCACGATGCCAACTCCTTAATGCGAGCTTTCGCCTCTTCCGCGCTAATCTCGCCTCGCTCCAACTGATCCAATACCTGGCGCTTGGTTTCCAGGTCTTTTTTGCTCGTCTCCGGGACCGGTGAGAGCTCGAGGGCATGCAGCATTTGATCGAGCCGTGCGCGCACGGTCGGATAGCTCATGCTCATTTCCTTCTCCACCGCGGTGAGATTGCCTCGACAGCGCAAGAAGATTTCCAGAAAATTCGTCTGCTCGGCGTCCAGCTTTGCGTACCTGGGAATTTCAAAACGACCCCGAATGGTGACGCCCGAATCGTCGGAGGCGAGTTCGCTAATATGCAACGCGCCTCCGCCGACGGGATCCCGGCCGGGGATTTGGAAGAACTGTTTTTCATCCATCATGGATAGAATACTATGAAATGGGCAAGCGGGGTTGCGAAATATTTACAAATTGGGTCCAATAAAGTGAGTCGAGTCAATCGCATCGCTGCCGCGCGGTGCTGGTTACGGAAGGGGTAATGGGGGGGCGCATCGAACCTCGCCAACGAGGAGCGCTAACCCCGCAAGGGGTTGAAGATCTTAGCCCCGGGTCAACTCCGGTCGCCCCGGGGAAGCAAGCAGAGGTGGCGCACCCCAGCGGGGTGCCAGAAACCAACGTCGCGAGGTCTCTGGCTCCGCGCTGCGGAGCGGGGTTTGGGCGCGGCACACCCCGGGGCGACCGGAGTCGACCCGGGGCTAAGCTCTACGACACCCTTCGGGGTCGAAATGGATTGATCTGAGACGCCACCAAATCTAAGCCCTATTACGAAGGGCACATTGCTTTCCCGGTTACCTAGGCTTCCACTCGGTCAACCATTGGCAACAACGCCCTCAAGTCGTCCATCAACTGCTGAAACGCAGCTGGAACCAGGGACTGCGAGCCGTCGCTCATCGCTTCTTTCGGGTTCGGATGCATTTCGACCATCAACCCATCCGCGCCCACCATCAAGGCGGCCTTGGCCAAAGCGGGCACATACCGCGCGACTCCGACACCATGCGACGGGTCCACGATGACGGGCAAGTGCGAGTACTCCTTCAAAACGGGAACGGCATTCAAGTCTAACGTGTTGCGGGTGTAGGATCGGTCGATCGGCATGACGCCCCTTTCGCAGAGGATCACGTTTGGGTTCCCTTGGGCCAACACGTACTCGGCAGCAAGAAGGAACTCATCAATCGACGCGCTCGGTCCTCGCTTGAGGAAAACCGGTTTCTTGCTCTTCCCGGCTTCGATCAGCAAGGGAAAGTTCTGCATGGAGCGAGCGCCGATCTGGAGGATATCAACGTGAGAGGCAACCAGTTCCACCATGTCGCCGCTCATGACTTCGCTGATCGTTGCGAGGCCAAACTCCTCGCCCACCGACTGCATGATCTTCAGACCTTCTTCGGCGAGGCCCTGAAACGCGTAGGGCGACGTGCGAGGCTTGAACGCGCCACCTCTTAACACCTGTGCCCCCGCAGCCTTTACGACGCGCGCCGCCTCGTGAAACTGCTCGTACGACTCCACCGAGCAAGGGCCGCCCATCATCGTGAACGTTCCCGGGCCAATCTTGACCCCCTTGACTTCAACAATCGTCGGATGGCGCTGCCACTCGGAGGAGGCTAACTTGTAAGGGCGACTAACCGGGGTGACCTTCGAGACGCCCGGAAGCGCGCCGAGCAAGCCTTCGAGCGAGTCGCGAATCTCCGCGGGGATAGCACTGGGTATGCCGATGGCTACTCTGTCACCGGGGAGCACGAGCGGTTCCAGACGGCTGTGTCGGATCGCTTCGCATACGCCTTGAATCTGCTCTTCGGAAGCGCCGAATTGCATTAAGACGATCATGTCTGCGAAGGATACCAGGCTGACCGTTTACAAGGATCGCAAGAACTTCAGGAGCGCATCACGATCGGTCTTGCTCAGCTTTCGCCATTTGTCTCTTGCCGAGAGGCCCTCGCCTTCGTGACGATCAACTGCGTCTTCAAGAGTCTCGGTCGAGCCATCGTGCCAATAGGGTCCTTTGGTCAAGCCCAATCCCCAGAGCGGGGCGGTTCGAAACTCGCCCTTTGTAAGCCGTGGCCCCGTCGCCACTGAACCCTTTCCCCGTCCGACGTCGTGAACAAGAAGGTCCGAGTACGGCGCGATGACCTTATCCTTCAACGCGGGGTATTCGCTGTAGCCGGTTTGCTGAGTCGGGGTATGGCATCCTGCGCAGCCGATGCGATCAAAGACCAGCTTGCCGGCTTCGCTCACTGCTCTTGGCTTGGGAGGTGCGAGCATCCGGAGGGTTTCTGCGACGCCGTGAACGATCTCGGGCGTCAGCAGGTTCCGTCCCTGACCCTTTCCAAGTTCGAGCCCCATTTCAGTTTCAAACGCGGAACGCACGAATCCCGCTAGGGTGGATGTCGAGGCTCGCCACCCAAACCGTCCATAACGATCGTCGACCTTGATCAGTCTGCCCGAGATGCCGTCCTTGTTTTTGTCACTAGGATCGGCCTTCGCAAGGATATTCTCAATCGGGACCACTTCAAGGAGACCCAGCCCGTACAGGGCCATCGGGCGGCGCACTTCGTAGTCGCCGTAAGGTAGGCGCTGGCCCGAAGGGCGTCCATTCTCGAACACCAGCCAAGGGTGTGGTTTGAAACCAGTTGGTTCTTTCGCATCAGGCACGAAGAAAACCACGTTGAACGGACTGTCGGAAGCCCCTCCGAAGGAGGGTTGTTGATGACAACTCACGCAGGAGCGACCATTGAAGAAACCAGGGTTCCCGTGGGGCGACCAGACGCGATTGAAGGCTGGCTTTCCAGCGGCAAAGGTCGCTTTCTCGGCGTCGCTCAGGTTAGGAATGGGTTCACCGGCACGATCGACCGCGACATCTTTGGACGAAACATGGCAGAGTCCCAAGAACCCAGCGGCGACGGCTAACACGAGCGCCTTCAAAAGCTATACTTCCTCTTCCACAACGGCGCGAATCGGTGCTTGGAACTGGATGGAGCCAGAAACGCTTTTGCCCCAGGCGAGTTCCATGAGGCTGTGGCGGGCGTCTTCGGCCTTGCCTTCTTCGCACAGTGTCAACAGATTGAGCACTTCCGCCTTCAGAATCTCCCAATCCAGAGGGTGCGGGTTTTTCACCATGTTGATCTTCGGATGGGTGGTGGGTTCAATCTCTTCGGTATCGTAGCGGAGTTCTTCGTGCAGTTTTTCGCCCGGACGGACGCCGGTGAACTGAACCTCGATATCTTCCCCAACCACAAGGCCATGAAGCTTGATCAGATCCATCGCCAACTCCAAAATTTTGATCGGCTTGCCCATTTCGAGGATGAAAATCTCGCCTCGTTGCCCGATCGCCCCGGCCTGCAAGATGAGCTGCACGGCTTCAGGAATCGTCATGAAGTAGCGGGTCATCTCGGGGTGTGTGACGCGCACGGGGCCGCCTCGCTTGATCTGCGCCTTCAGTAGGGGGATAAGCGACCCTCGGCTGCCCATGACATTGCCGAACCGGACGATCGCGAACTCCGTTTCTGTTCGATGGCCATACGACGTAACGATCATCTCGCCGACGCGCTTGGTGGCACCCATGACGCTCGAAGGTTTGACCGCTTTATCGGTGGAGACGTTGATAAACCGTTTCGCCCCGTACCGGACCGCCAGATCGGCGACCGTCCACGTCCCGAGAATGTTGTTTCGGACCGCCTCAATCGGGTTGCCTTGCATAAGCGGGACGTGCTTGTGCGCCGCCGCATGGAAGACCACGGTTGGACGATGCTTTTCAAAAATAGTCTCCAAGGAGCGGCGATCGCGAACGTCGGCGATGACACACGTAGGCTGGAACTTGTTCGTTTGAAGCAGTTCCTGCTCGATCTCGTAGATGCTGTTTTCGCCCTTCCCGAGCAGCACCAAACTTGCGGGTGACAGTCCCGCGATCTGGCGAGCCAACTCGCACCCGATGGAGCCGCCGCCGCCGGTGATTAAGACACGCTCTCCGCTCAGGTATTTGGCAATGCTTTCCAGGTCCGTTTGAACCGGATCGCGGCGAAGGAGGTCTTCGATTTCGACCTCGCGAAGATGCGAGAAAATCTGCGGGCCACCCGCGAGGAGGGACTTGACAGGGGGCAAGGTTCGGACTCGCGCTTCGGTCTTCTGGCAAAGTCCACTGATCCGTCGCATATCTTCGCCCACCGCAGAGGGCAAGGCGATGATCAACTCTTCAATTTTGTGCTCACGAACGAGCTCCGGTATCTGCTCCGTCGTGCCCAAGACTGGAAGCTGGCCCATAAACATGGAGGCCTTGGAGGTGTCGTCGTCAACGAATCCAACGACGCGATGGGCGGGATGGCCGGAGCGATTGATCTCGCGCAGGATCATGTCGCCAGCATCGCCCGCGCCCACAATTAGGGTTCGGCGAACCTTGGATTCCGGTGCCGTCATTCTTCTCCATGAACGAACGCGCTGAAGAATTCGGATCGAAGCTAGTCCGGCGGTGACACAGAACCCATAAACAAAGGCGCGACCGATCAGACGACGAGCGTCGCCATCATGAACGACGAGAACCTGATTTCCCCATTGGGCCGCGCTGATCGCGAGGATCGTCAGTTGGAAAATCGCCGTGACGAGGCCCGAAAGCGCGATAGCAAGGAAGTCACTTAGCCCAAAATATCGCGGATTGACGTTGTAAATCCCGCGCCACAGCAGCATGACCAAGCAGGCAATCGTGAGTAGGGCAGCTTCAATAACGTAGCCGCTCCTCCAAACGAAATCTTCTCCCTTGGGAAATGTTAGGAAATGCGCCAACGCCAGCGCGAGCAACACAACGAAGGCGTCCCCGAAGAGACCCCTTCCAAATCGCCTCCAGCCGTAAACCGGCTGACGAACTGCTTTTTTCAATGCCTGCAACGACCCCATCCTCGTACTTTCCCCCGCCAGATCAGACTGCTGACCAGCGCCGTTGCTGGGGCTTGCGCCCTTGCTCCATTGAGTGTAACACTTTCAGGACGATTTGTTAAAGGTTTTTTTGAAATATCCATTAACTCAAACTCGCTTTGGACAATCACATAACAGAACGACGCGCGAACTCTTCGCCCTTGCGGCTTCCAATGGGGCGAACGCTCGCCACGTTTTCAGGTTCAAAATCAAGCAGCTTCAGCCAATCGTCCTGCACGTCCGTCTTCGGGAAAATCTCGTTTTCCTTGTATTCGGCGCGAATCGCGGAAACGATGTCCGCCGCGGAAATGCCGTTCGGTGATTTGGGACTGGCGATTGCGCGCCGAATCGCGGTGTCCTTTGCCCGATCAACGACGCTCTTGATAAGTGCCCCGCTGACAAGATCTTTCCAATAGAGGGTTTTGCTGGAGCCGTTTCGGAGATTAACTTTCAAGAACTCGGTTTCCTTGTTTTCGCTCCAAAGGGCGTCAATCGCGGTTTCCACAATCTCCTTCCGCGCGCAGTCTTCCTCGCCCTGATACTTCGCAACGACTTCGGGATCCAAGGGCAACCTGCTCGAAAGATAAATCCCCATGATCTGGGTCGATGCTCCCTTATCCGGACGGCCAATCTTCACTTTGCGATCGATGCGCTCGGGTCGCAGAACTGCGGGATCAATATAATCGGGCCGGTTCGAGGTGAGCATCAGGACGACGTTATCGAGGGAGACAAGCCCGTCGAGCTCGGCGCAAAATTGGGGCACCACCGTGTTGCTGATGTTCATGTAGCGGCCCGAGGAGCGCGTGCGAAGGACCGATTCGGCTTCATCCATAAAGATAAAGACCAAGTTCCCGTCTTTTGCCTTTTGACGGGCGGTGGCGAAGATCTCTCGAACCATCCGCTCGGTTTCGCCCAGCCACATGTTCAGGATTTTCGGACCGCTGATCGCCATGAAATACTCCTTGACCGGGCGACCGAGTTGCTTCGAGTACTCCTTGGTGAGATTGTGCGCGGTTGCTTTGCCGATGAGGGTCTTTCCGCAGCCCGGTGGGCCGTACAGGAGAATGCCCTTGATGGGCTTCTTTTCGTATTGCGCGAAGATCTCGGGATGCAAAAGTGGGAGTTCGATTGTTTCTCGGATCAACTTGATCGCCTCCTCTTGGCCTCCCACCGCTTCCCAAGGAATCTCCGGGATGTCTTCGTAGAAATAGTCTTGAGCTTCCTTTTTCACGAAGTGCTCGACCGCGATTCGGCCGGTGCTGTCGAGTCGAACTTCGTCGCCAGGCTGGAGCATGACATCTACGAGCGCACCTGATCGGAGCACCAACCTTCCGTCTTGGCCGGGCGTTTCGCTCCCAAGTTTCAAGCGCCCGTCCTCAAGTGCCTCGGCAATCCGCTGGAGTCCACCTGAAGAACCGGTTTCAATCGCACCCAGCACGGCGAAGGCTTCGTTCACCTTCACGCGTGTGCCCGTGCTCAAGTCCTCGGGATTGACGACTGGGTCAACTTCGCACACGTACTCGGTTTCGCCGACCGCGATCAGCGCAAGTCCACCCTCGAGGTGTTTCAAGAAAACGCCAATCCGATTCGCGGGAGCCGTGAGCTTTTGATAAGCTTCCTCATACTTGGCGAGAAGCTCTTTATCCTGATCTCGCTCGCCTTCCTGCCTGCTTAGCGACTCTTCCAGGGCGGAAAGATAGTTCTCGACCCGGGGCTGGCCGCCGGGCAGGGTATCGCGCAGACGTTGAATAATTTCGCGGGGATCAGCGGCCTCGGGCATTACTGGCATTCTACGCCGTCAATGGGACTTTCCGTCCCGCGCATCATGGCTTCGAATCCAACGACCGCGGCGGCGACGTGAACGTTGAGGCTCCTTCCCTTCCCGTACATCGGAATCATCACCGAGGCTTTGCACGTCCGAAGGAGACCCGGCGATACTCCTGCGCCCTCGTTGCCGAGCACCAGACAAACCTGATCCCCGAACTCGTAGCTCATGTAGTGTTGGGCATCGTCCGTCACTTCGACGGCAACAAGCTCATAGCCTTCCTCCTTCGCCGCGGAGACTGCTTCATCCCACTTTCGAAACTCTCGAAACGGCACGCGGCGATGCATGCCGAGGGAGGTGACGCCGATCATTGGGTTCGGCGGGGCGGGGGTCTTCCCTACCAGCCAGAGTTCGAGTGCCCCGCAAGCGGCCGCGACTCGGAACATTCCGCCGACATTGTAAGCGTCGTCCCAGTCCTGACACAAGAAAATGAGCTTACGAGCAGGGGGATGAGTCTCCTCAAATGCGCGGCGCTGCTGGCGAAGTTCGGTTTTCTTGCGGACTTGTTTGCCTGCCATGGCTCCCGTTCCTACAACTTTTCTCTCGTGGCCCTTAGTTCGCGGATGAGTTCCTGCTGGCTGACGGTTGCGGTCAGGTCGCTTCTTGTGCGTTCGATCACCGCGCGGAGGGCATCGCAAGTCCGTCGAAGTCCTCCCGTCATCGCGTCTGGAAAATCGAACGTGATCAGTTCGTCATAGATCGCGTCCATTTGAGCCAGCATCGCGGCGGCTTCATCTAAGTGCCCGGCCCGCATTTCGTCGAGTGCGAATCGGCGGCACTCCGACGCGGCTTCGCCCATGCCGTTCAGGTAGGCCATGATGCCAACGCCCAAGTCCTCTGCAGTTTGGAAAGGAGCCGAATGGACAATCGCGTACACCGCCGCCGCTTCGACCAGCTCCTTCTCCGCGTCGTGCAGGTATCCCGCAAAGTACAGCTCACCGTAGGGTTTTAAGGCATCTTGCGCGTCCTTTGCGGTGCTCTTCGCTTGTTCAAGCAAGGAGGCTGCTTCGGGAAACTGGTGGCGGTGAATGTGCCGAATGCACTTGGAGGAGGTCTGAATGAGCGAGCGACACTTCGCCAGCCCCACTTCCCGTGCTTCGTGCATGTGCTGCGCCTCTGCTCTTAAGTCCTCGGAGATCGTTTCCCAGTTCATGCGATAAGTCCTCTTTCTCTAAAACTGACGTGCTTGCGCTCGCCGATGATGATGTGGTCGATGACCGCAATATCGAGCAGTTTTC
>JBKJJL010000177.1:0-8376 GCA_046597875.1 Fimbriimonadaceae bacterium
CCGGGGAGGTTATCAACTTCACTGAAGAGCACGCGCCAAGAATCCGTATCGCGGACCTCGCTTCGCCTTACGACCGCTTCTTTGATCCGGCGGCGGAAGAAATCGAGATCGATCGGCTCGTCGTGTCGGGTGATCACGCGGACTGGGAACCGGCTAATGGGATTATGCGTCCCGATTCCAAGAAACTCGCCCTCGGCGGAATGAAGCTGAACGAGGCTGCCGGGCTCCGATTTTGGGGCAGCGGCGACCTCTTCGCGCTGGACCCACGGGTACCGCGCGCGAATCTTCTTTTCTCGTCCTGGAGTCAGCCGGACAATCGGCAGGCTAGACATGGCTCGCAGTGTACATTGTGCAGGGCGCATCCCAGTAAACTTAATGTCTCATGCGATTGACCCACCTGGTTTCCTGCGCAGGCTGAGCGAGCAAACTGGGCCCCGCCCAGCTGTCGGAGGTTCTCCGACATTTGCCACCATCCTTGCACCCGGACCTGCTTGTCGGATTCGATACGAAAGACGACGCAGGCGTCTTTCGGCTGTCTGACACCCAGGCTCTCGTGCAAACGATCGACTTTTTCACTCCGGTCGTTGATGATCCTTACGATTACGGGTGCATCGCCGCCGCAAATGCTCTGAGTGACGTTTATGCGATGGGTGGAAGGCCGCTCACGGTGTTAAATGTCGCCTGCTTCGACCCGGCGTTGGCCCCCGCCGAAGTCTGGGCAAATGTGCTCAAAGGAATGGCGGACAAGACGATCGAAGCGGGAGCGGTTGTGGTTGGCGGGCACAGTGTGGAGGACAAGGAGCCCAAATTTGGGATGTCAGTGACGGGCCTCGTCGATCCGACGCGGATGTTCGCGAACACGAACGCGAAGGTCGGCGATCGCATTTTCCTGAGCAAACCGCTGGGTACGGGGATCGTCACGACGGCGGCGAAGTTCGACGGTTGCTCGCCGGAGGAACTTGCAAACGCGGTGAAGGGCATGGCGACTCTGAACCGGTCCGCCTGCGAAGTCGGCCTGGAGGTGGGCGTTTCCTGCGCGACGGATATCACCGGATTTGGGCTCGCCGGACATTTGTATAACATCGCCCGAGCGAGCGGAGTTTGTATCGAACTGGATGCCTCAGCTTTGCCGATTCTGCCGGGAGTTGAGCGCATGGTCGCGGATGGACACACGACGGGCGGGGCCAGCAAGAACGCAGCCTTCTTGGGCGATTCGTTGCTTTTCGAGGATGTTCCGGAGTGGCTGCAGGCGGTGGTTTTGGACCCGCAAACCAGCGGAGGTCTGGCCCTTTTTAGCCCTAGTGTCATCGAGGGGCTTCCCGAAATCGGACGAGTGGTTGGGGGTTCGCCACGCATCCGTGTAGGTCTCTAGAACCGTGCGGGCCGCTTATACGTATAATGCAGTCATGGGACACGGCCTCATTTGGTGGATTGTTGTTGGTTTAGTTGCGGGCATTCTTGCGAAAGTACTGATGCCGGGCAGCAACAAGGAACCTTCGGGATGCATCATGACGATCATCCTCGGCGTCGTTGGGTCGGTGCTGATGGGGTTCATCATGGAGTTCGCGGGATTCAGAGGTCAGGGTGGAATGCTCGCAACGATCGGCGGTGCCACCTTGGGCGCGTGCATCCTCTTGTTCCTCTTCCGGAAGTTTTCTAGGTAGTCCGGTATCCTCTTCGCATGGCTCTTTCTCGCGAGCAACTCGCCCAACGCGCGGCCCAAGAACTGCGCGACGGCTTCTATGTGAACCTCGGCATCGGGATACCGACTCTGGTTGCCAACTACATCCCGGATGGGATGGACGTCACGCTGCAATCCGAGAACGGCATGCTTGGGCTTGGCCCATTCCCGTTTGAGGGTGAAGAAGATCCGGATTTGATCAACGCAGGGAAGCAGACGGTGACCGCGATTCCCGGCACGAGCTTTTTTTCTAGCGCAGATTCCTTCGCGATGATTCGAGGCGGGCATATCGACCTGAGCATCCTGGGCGCGATGGAAGTCAGCGGCAATGGCGATTTGGCCAACTGGATGATTCCCGGAAAGATGGTGAAGGGCATGGGCGGCGCGATGGACCTCGTTGCAGGTGTCAAGCGCGTTGTCGTCGTCATGGAGCATACGAATAAGGCGGGGGATAGCAAAGTGCTGAAAGAATGCGCCCTCCCTTTGACCGGCAAACAATGCGTCGATCTGATCATCACGGATTTGGCGGTTTTTTCAGTTGAGCGGGGGAAGGGTTTGACTCTCATCGAACTCGCTCCGGGTGTGACTAAGGAAGAAGTTGATGCCAAAACCGATGCTGATTTCGCGACGAGCTCGAACCTGAAAGAAATGGCGCTTTAGAATTTCCAATGTAGCACGCGGATGTCTCGTGCCGCGTTTGAATATAACTCAAGGGGAAGGCGCGGCACGAGGCATCCACGCACCACTTTGGGTGCCCCAGAAAACTTTTAACTCGCTTTCAGACCTCGAAACTCATGAGCGTTTCCGTCGTCATCGTAAACTTCCGAACACCGGCTTTGACGGTGCTAGCGATCGAGTCCTCGCTCGCTCAGCCCGAATGTACGGAAGTTTTGGTGGTCGATAATGCATCCGGGGATAACAGTCTGACCGTGTTGCGAGACAGGTTCACCGATTCAAGAGTGAAAATCCTCGAATCTGCCGAGAATCTTGGTTTCGGCAGAGCGAACAACCTCGCCGCCAACCGAGCGGTCGGAGGCTTTCTGTTCCTCCTCAACAGCGACGCTCGACTTCACGAAAATGCTCTCGGAACGCTTTTGAAGGAATGGCCGAGATTCGAGCGACCAGGCATTCTTGCTCCCGCCGTGTACCTTGCCGATGGAGAGACCTTGCAAGTCGATGCTCTTGGCCCTTTCCCAACGGTGGAGCGCCTCGTAACCCGTAAGACGAAGGTGCATGGCACATCCCTGACGCCGGACTGGGTGTCTGGCTGCGCCATGCTGATTCGGCGAGATACCTTCCTCGCCGTCGGAGGGTTCGATCCCGAGATCTTTATGTACTTCGAGGATGTCCTCCTTTGCCGAGCGTTTAGAAAAATGGGCCTCGGAATCCACCGCTGCCTGGATGCGGGTGTTACCCACGAGGGTGGCGGCAGCATGGAAAGCCGCCTGAATCGGAAGGCGATCTACTATTCCGCCCAGGATGTCATGCTCCGCAAGATGGGCGAACCGGGTTGGGGCATCTTCCTGGTTCGCCTTCTCAGATGGCCGAATCTCGTGCTGGGAAGGCTCCTCGGACGAACTTAACTGAGCGGCGCGAACAGGTCAACGAGATTCCCGTCGGGATCAACCACTTGAGCGTATCGCTGACCCCAAAACGCGTCCCACGGCTCCTTATGGCCTTCAAATCCGGCCTCCAAGACCAGGGCGTACAGTGCGTCCACACCGGCCGGGGAATCGCATAAGAATGCAGCGCCCATGCGATGGCCTGCTGGTTTCACCCAGGATGAATCCATCTCGCGGATCATCGCTTCGTCGTTAAGGGAGATTCTCAATCCCGAGTCGAGGGTCAGTTCGGTATACGGGCCACCATCTTCGGGTTCGGGAAAGTTCCAACCTAAGAGCGCATAGAAGAGGCGGGACCGATCCATGTCGGCGGTAACGATTCCCAACATATCAAATCGCGGAAACATAGCCCATTATAGTGTGGCATGACCGTCCCGGTCATGCGTCCCAGGAGCGTCCCGCTCCTGTTCTTTCCCTGAGTGCACCCCCGGGACGGGGGTGCTACGCATGGCCGGGACGGCCATGCCACCGTCGTGTTCGACAGCTTAGGCACCCCCGAGACGGGGGTGCAACGCATGGCCGGGACGGCCATGCCACCCGAGGAAACTCCACATTCCCGAGTCGCTTCGTAACACTCTCGCGGTTCCAAACCGTCAATATCAAGTGGCGGCTAGCTAAATCGTGCCATTCCCCGCTAAAATACAGGGGTTCCTTTCAAAATGAGAGGAATGGTGCGGAGGGTTGCCGCGCATTATGGAGGTTTTGTCGAAGATGCAGAGATCGCGCTGGATCCCGCTAGGAATGGTGACGCTTGGGCTGACGGCCATCGCCGGAGCTCAAATTGATGGCCCTACGCCGCTTGCGTGGCGTTGGTCAAGCCCAACATCCGTCGCCCCATCAGGGACGCCGGTGATTGATGGCGACAACGTTTACGTCGGAGTCGGAGGCCGCGTCTACTGTGTAGACAAATTGAGCGGCAATCGAAGATGGCAATATCCGCTGATTGAACCGATAGACGGACAGTTCCGGTCTACGCCCGTCGTAGCCGAGGGCATCGTCATCGCGAGCGCGACTGACAAGACCGTTTACGGAATTGATGCCGCGAAGGGCGAAAGAGTGTGGAGTTACACGGCCCCAGGAGCCTTGATGGGGACCCCCGTGGTTGCGGGCAAGTTCGTCATTTTCAACGTCGATGGGAACCAACTGATGGCCCTCGACGCGGCTACGGGCAAGCCAGTCTGGGAGAATACCGAGCGTATTTTTGATGGATTAATGGGCGGCCTCGCCAGTTACGGAACCGACGTCTTCTTCTACACCCGTACGCGGGAGCTGTGGGTCATGAAGACCACGACGAAGAAAGCGCAAAAGCTTCAAAAATTCCAAGCTCTGGGTACGGATGCGGTGCCGACTGTCGCTGGCGACCTCTTGTACATCGCTTCTGGAAACTACGTTATCGCACTTAACCCGACCTCTGGTAGCTCGCGGTGGCAAAGGTACGTGCCTCAGGCTCTCATGTTCGGCCCGGCCGTTATGGCGGGAAGCGTTGCCGTGGCTACGCTAACGGGACAACTGATCATTCTCGACTCCGACGGGCAACCCAAGATGCGACGCCTTGGCGAAGGTGCTGCCGCGAAGCGGGAACCGATGATCGTCGAACTCAACTCGCGACCGATCGCTCAACCATCGGTTGTAGGGAAGCTCTTCGCCGTTCCGACCGTCAATGGCGCGCTGAATCTGGTCAATCCTGAAACCGGGGAACTGGTGTGGAGTTACCTCATCAAGCCTCTAACTGCTGGAATGAAGGCGTCCACGTCTACAGCCACCAGCGGCGTGGAGCGCGCCGGCGAAATCGTTTCGATTCCTGCGGCCGGCGCCGCTGTTCTATCCGGACAAACGATGTACCTCTTGGCACTCGATGGAAGCATGTTGGCTTTCGATAAGACCTTGGGCGTGGATCTTACTGGGCCGGTCGTTCGCATGGCGTGGCCGATGCAAGGTGCTCAAGTTGGCACCCAGAGGGGCCCTCTTGACATCTTCCTTCACATCAGCGACGACGCTACTGGCGTAAACGAGAAGACGATCGCAATCACGATCAACGACGAGGCTGCAACGTTCACGTATGGTCGCGATGGCTTTGCCAGCCTGCGCTACGGCAAAGACACCAAGGGTGGCGTGTTGCCCGATGGGCGAGCGGTCGTCAAAGTTGTTGCCATGGATTGGATGGGTAATAAGACGGAGAGCTCGTTCGTGATCAACATCGACAATGCCCTCGCTCCTCTCGCGCTTCCTGGCGGCACTCGGCCCGATACCGGCGCAGGTGGCGGCGGTGAAGGTCGCGGCGGCGGTGGTGGCGGTCGCTCTGGAGGTTAAGTGAGTCCAGAGTTCTGGCACCGTTTTCTAGCGGCAGAACTGGCTCCTGCGAAGTGCCGAGACATCTTACGAAGTCTCGGCACTTCTGATTTGGATCCCTTGCAAGAGGTGCTCCGGTCACCCTTGTTGAACGATAATGAGAAGTCGCGGATCCAAGACGCAGATATGGAGGCGTTTCAGACGCTCCGCCGACAGGGAATGGAGCTAATCGAGCCTGAGCGATATCCAACAACATTGAGCGAGGGCTATCTCGTTCCGCCCGCTTTGTTTGCGTGGGGAGATTGGTCCGTCGTGGAGCGTCCCTGCATTGGGATCGTGGGCACCCGAAATGCATCAACTTACGGCAAGGCCTGCGCTCTGAAGTTTGCCGAGGCGTTCGCAGAGAATGGCGTTACGGTTGTTTCCGGAGGGGCGCTGGGAATCGACGCATGCGCCCACCGGGGAGCCCTGAATGTTGGAGGTGCCACGGTTGCAGTATTAATCACCGGATTTGACCGAAGCTATCCCCGCGAGCATGCAGGCATGTTTCAGAAAATTCGAGAAAACGGGGGGTGCCTCGCGACGCAGTTTCCTGCGGGAACGAAATCAGCGTGGGATTCCCGACCGCTCATTCGCAACCAGACGGTGGCCGCGTTATGCCATGCGATGGTCGTCATCGAAGCGCCTTCGACCTCGGGGGCGTTGCACACTGCAAACGCGGCGAATGATCTTGGCCGACCCGTTTTTGTTGTGCCCGCAAACGTTGACAATGTGAACTTCAGGGGATCGCACGGCCTCATAAGAGACGGGGCGACCCTCGTGGATCACCCGTTTCAAGTTCTCAGCGCGATGGGAATTGAATCTAAGTCCGCCAATAAACCGGAGATGGAGCTAAACGAGGTACAACGTCGCATCTTGGAAGCACTTCGCGAAAAAGCGCTACCGGCTGAGATGATTGTCAATAAAACTGGACTTCAGACTGCAGATGTGATGTCTGAACTGACGATGCTTGAGCTGGATGGCATCATCTTGCGCGACGCTGGAGGGTTTGCGATTCGGCCATGACGTACTGCGCGACCTATTTGGGTGATCAGGGATTCGGATCTTACGAGATTACGTGGGACGGTCCGAGGCCGCGACCCATCATGGAACGTGTCTCGCGTCCGCCTGATCGACTGCTCGTGCCGGGGTTCGTGGATGTTCACTTTCACGGGGCTTATGCGATTGACTTCATGACGGCCTCGAAAGAGGATCTGCTCGTCTTGGCGGACAAGATGTTGCGCGAGGGCTATGAGGCGTACCTGCCGACAACAGTGACGTCTTCTCGCGAAGATGCCCTCCGAGCAGTCGCGAATTTGCCTGACGATCACCCCATGATGCCGGGGTTTCACCTGGAAGGTCCGTTCATCAGTCCGTATTTTCCGGGTGCCCAGCCTCGTGAGTCGATCGCCGATCCGCCCGTGGGTGCCTCGGAATGGGACGAACTCCTGAATCACCCCAAACTTCGCTACGTGACGCTTGCACCGGAGCGGCCCCACGCTTTGGAACTGACGACGCGGCTCATGAAACGAGGCGTGATTGTGAGCATGGGCCATTCGAACGCGACGTACGAGGAAGCGCGTCGTGGGTTCGAATTTGGGGCTTCGCAGACGACGCACACCTTCAACGCGATGCGGTCTTTTCACCATCGAGAGGCTGGCCTTGCTGGGTATGCCTTGATGGCCGACGGCCTGCGGTGCGAGCTGATTTACGACAAGCTGCACGTTGGTCACGACGCGGCGGCTTTGCTTTTGAAGTGCAAACCTGAGGATGGAGTAGTCGCGGTGAGCGACAGCACCGCAGCAACCCGCCTGGCGCCCGGCGTTCGGTTCATGATGTGGGGCCACGAGTGCGTAGTGGGTCGCGGAGACGTGCGCCTCGCCGATGGGATTCTGGCCGGAAGCGCGATTACGTTGCTGGACACGTTCCGAAACTTGGCAACGGATTTCGGAGAAGAGGTGGCGATTCGGACATGCTCACTGAACCCACGGCTGGCGCTGGGGATGAAGGACACGCCGCGCGTTTTCGCGGAATTTAGCCGGAACTATGAGTTGTTGGCGGTTCGGGTGGATGGAAGCGAAATAGACTTATAGGACATATAGGACTTTTAAGACCTATATGACTCAGCTTTCAAAAGTGAATACGACTTTCCCGGCCTGCCCCGCTACCATGAGTTCCATCGCCCTTTCGAACTCGGTGTAGTGCATCACGTGCGTCACAACCGGGTCTAGGTTCAGCTTCCCGGACTCCAGAAGGTCCCTCATCTGATCCCACGTTTCCCAGAGCTTCCGACCCACGATACCCTGAATGTTTAGACCCTTAAAGATCGCTTTATTGATGTCGAGGCTTTGCTCGTTCTTTGGAAAAACGCCCAGGAGCGAAACCCGGCCGCCCGGCCTCGTGTGCTCAATCGCTAAAGCCAGCGACGACGGATGGCCAGACATTTCCAACGTTGCGTCCACCCCCATCAGCGCGAGCTGCTTTAGCCGCGCGTCCACATCTTCTTTCAGGGGGTTCAAAATTACGTCCGCTCCGACTTGTTCGGCAAGGGCGATGCGGTAGTCGCTCACTTCCGTAACGATGACCCGCTTCGCTCCCAATGCTTTGCAGATGCTCACCGCGAAGAGCCCGATGGGCCCCATGCCGGTGATCAGGACATCGTGCCCTTCGATGGGGCCCGCCATGACGGTGTGCACCGCGTTGCCGAGCGCATCTTGGAAGGCGGCAATCTTTGGCGGAACGGAT
>JBKJJL010000088.1:0-5648 GCA_046597875.1 Fimbriimonadaceae bacterium
GGCGAACGTGGAGATCGTGACGCAGAAGCTGGAACGAAAAGACCCCCGCTCGCTCCTTGTGCCGGTGCTCATCGGCGCGGAAGCGGAGAAGCGTTTCGGTCTGCCCGCGAAGAAGTCGCCATACAAACAGGGCTGGCGGATCGTGGTAGGGGGGAAGGGCGTCGGACTGATGGGCGAGTCCGACGAGGCGACCAGTTATGCCATCTACGAACTGCTGGACCGGATGGGCTGCCGATGGTATCTGCCCAGCGATCTTGGAGAGGTGCTCCCCACCGCGAAGACCATCCGGCTGAAGCAGATGGATATCTCCGAGGTGCCAAAGACCGTGTCGCGCGAGATTTGGTACGCGGACGAGGCGTTCAAGCGACGGAACCGGCTGGGCGGCCTGGTGGTCTCGGCGGGGCACGCGCTGGAGATCTCCAACTACGTCACCAAGGAGCAACTCCAGGCGCATCCGGATTGGAACGCCGAGATCGGCGGGAAGCGGAGTGTGAATGGGCGCTTCTGCTGGGCGAGCGCGGAAGTTGCGGCGGCCGTGGCGGATGGGATCGTCGCGCAGCTCGACAAGAGCTATACGCCCACGGTCTCGCTCTCGCCCGAAGACGGCTCCACGTTCTGCGAATGCTCGAAGTGCAAGGCTCTGGATGCGGGCGACTGGGACGCCAGCACGAACCAGGTCTCGATCACGGACCGTTACGTCAACTTCTGCAATCGGATCGCCGAGCGCGTGACAAAGAAGCACCCGAACGTGCTTTTTGGCTTCCTCGCATACGTTCAATACACCCGCCCACCGGTCCGCGAGAAGCTACATCCCAATCTCGTGCCGGAGATCGCGCCGATCAACTATTGCCGCGGGCATGCCATGACGGACGCGATTTGCCCGTCCCGGCAGACGATTCGCCAAATCGTGGAGGGCTGGGGAAAAGCCTCTAAGACAGTCTCATACTACAACTATATGTACCACCTGGCGGAGGTGACCGTCCCCTACCCGATGATGCACCAGATGGCCGAGGAACTGCCGATCATCTATCGCAACAACGTGGTCTTCTGGCAGCCCGAAACCCTGCCCAACTTCGAGTCCGCCCTTCCGGGCTTTTATCTTTCTATCCGCAAGTCGTGGTACACCGACGCCGACGCGAAGACGGTATTCGACGAGTTCTTCAAGCGATTCTATGGCGCGGCCGAGCAACCAATGCGCCGCTATTGGCAGACCATGGACGATGCGTGGATCCTCTCGCCGGAGCATGCCGGCTGCGGGTTCGGCTACGCGCGGCGGTTTACGCCCGGGGTATTGGCGGCTGCGCGCAAGGCCATTGACGACGGGCTGGCTGCCTGCCGCACCGGCACGGAGCGGGCGCGCGTGACAATGCAGGACGACTCGCTTAGACAGTTCGAGCGCTTCATGCAGACCCGAAGGGACCTCTTCGACGGCAAGTTGGCGAACCTCGAACAGGATGGCAAAGCGTGGATGGACGCGCAGACGGCGCTGGGCGAAAAATATGCGCCGCAATCCGCTTTCGCGAAGACCTATTGGGCGCCGAAGAGCGTGGGCACCTATTTCTTCGACATCTTCTACCAGCCGACCTATAAGGACGCGTCGCGGATCGCGCGCGACTTCGAGCTGGTCGATCCCTCCTTGCGGAAGTGGCGCTATTCCGTGGACCGGGACAAGAAGGGCGACGCTCTGGGCTGGGCGGGGGTGGGCTTTGACGCTGCGGGCTGGAAGGAGACCGATGTCGCCTTGGACACGTGGGCGGATCTGGGCATTCCGGACTATTACGGCAGCGTCTGGTACCGCTCCACGTTAGCGATCGGCGCACTTCCGGCAGGGAAAAAGGTCTTCCTCTGGCTGAGCGGAGCAGACGGCAGCGTTCGCGTGATCGTCAATGGCACGCCGGTGGGCGAAACGCCACCCGGCTTTTGCGCGCCGCTCTCATTCGATATCACGGCCGCGGTCAAGCCGAACTTCGAGAACCAGATCACCGTGATCGGAACGCGGACGACGCTGAACGAACTAGGAACGGGCGGTCTTCTTGGCCCGGGAGCGATTTACCGGGAGCGGTAAAGTAGTAGCGGCTGTCGAGACGCGTCGTCGTCATGGCTGAGATTGGAGGTAAATCCACATGAATATCACCGCATTCAAGAACCGCGTTATCAATGAGTGGCAAGGCGATGAAACTGCCGCGGCTTGGCAGAAGCACTTTCCGATGATGCGCACCCAACTCGCGGCCGTGACCCAAGCACTTGTCGATGCCGCGGAGGTGAAGCCGGGAATGGCGATTCTCGATCTCGCTTCCGGAGTCGGTGAGCCGTCCCTTAGCTTGGCCAAAGCCGCAGGGCCCAACGGATCAGTGACCGCAACCGATTTCAGTTCGGCCATGCTCTCGGCCCTTCGGCACAACGCAGAAGCCGAAGGTTTGACAAATCTCAAGACCGAAACCGCCGACGCCCACGAACTTCCGTTCGGCGACGCGGCGTTCGACCGGGTGACATCGCGCTTCGGAGTGATGTTTTTCGGTGAGGTTGACAGAGCCCTTGCTGAGGTTCGCCGAGTTCTGAAACCTGGAGGAAAGATGGCATTCCTCGTATGGGGAGCACCTGCGCCAGGCACTTATTTCGGAACCGCGGTGGTTCCCTTTGTCAAGCGAATGGAAGAAAAGCCCGACCCTGACGGCCCCGGCCCAATGCGATTTGCCGAGCCAGGCAAGCTTACGGCCCTCGTCGCCGCGGCGGGATTCACGGACGTGACGGAGACGATTCATAGCTTCCCCGCTCCCTATCACGGATCGCCCGAGCAGATGCTTGCCGATCTCATGGAAATCGCCGCACCCTTCCGCACCGCCGCCGCCACTCTATCTGCCGATCAGTATAAGGAAGCCGAACGCGAGGTGCTCGATGGGCTGGCAGGATTCGAGAACAATGGCGTTATCAACGTCACCGCGCCAGTGTTGATCGTATCGGGAACGAAACGCGATTAGTTCGTTGGATGGCGTCGGCTGCAAATGCGGGTTTGCAACCGGCGTCCAACTCGGGTGGGAGGCACGATCCGGATTTTTCTCGCCCTTATGGGGCTAAGATGGGGCGGCCGTTCCCCGTTCTTCGACCACATGGCTAGTATCTTCCGGGCCCTCGGGGTGGCGCTGGATCAATGCGATCGTGACGAGCGCGTCAACGGAATCCGCCCATGATAATATAGAAGGCTAAGATGGCCTCAACCGCTTCAAGGATCCGCTTCACCGCCACTCTCCACCGCCCGTCGGGGAGCGCCGACACTTGGACCTTCCTCAACCTGCCCCAGGTTGCCAGTGACCAGCTTCCTACGCGAAGCATGCAGTCGGTTGATGGCACCTTCAACGGCAAGCCCTTTCAGGCAACGCTTGAGCCCGACGGTCAAGGAGGTCACTGGTTAAAGGTAACCGAGAAACTTCGTAAAGCAGGGGACGCAAAGACTGGCGATGTTGTCACCTTAGAGATCGCGCCGGTGGCCGTTGAACCGGAGCCAGACGTGCCGGACGATTTGCGAAAAGCACTCGATGCCGCGCCTCCGAAAGCGCGGGAGACCTGGGCGTGCATCACCGCTATCGCTCGGAGGGACTGGATCTTCTGGATCGTCTCGGGCAAGAAGGCCGAGACTCGCATCAAGCGGATTGGGGTTGCCCTTGACAAGCTCACGAAAGGAAACCGACGCCCTTGCTGTTTCGACCGGTCGGGGATGTACGACAAGAGTCTGAGTTGCCCCCTCGCTGAAGACGAGTCCTAGCGCTGCAACAATCCCTACGTCATCAAGTCGCCGGATTTTTGACGAATAGTCGCTACTTCGCCGATTCGTGAGCCCGCAAGAGCGCCGCCATGTCGACCTTGACCATTTCCATCAAAGCGTTGAACATGGCTTGCGCCTGAGCCGGAGTGCCGGATTTCATCTTCTCGCCGAACCACGCTGGCTGAACTTGCCAAATGACGCCGAACTTGTCGGTCAGCCATCCGCATGCGTGGGTTTGTCCTCCGTCGCTTAGTTTGTCCCAATAGTGGTCGATCTCTTCCTGGGTGTCGCAGTTGATCATGTAGCTGCTCGCCATGGTAAACGTGCAATCGGGGCCGCCGCTGATCGCCATGAACTCGACGCCGTTCAGTTCGAACGTGCTCGCCAGGTGCTTGCCATCGGGCCAGAATTCTTCGCTCTTGAGCTTGGAGTTCTGGAACACGGACAGGTAGAGGTCGATGGCTTCTTTGGCGCCGCCGTTGAACATGAGGGTGGGAGTGATCCGCTGCATGTCCCCTAGGATACTCGCCGCAAGCTGGGCAGTGATTCGCAATGCCTGGGTGCGGATTTCTCGGATCGCATCATGCGCAATCACCCCGGGGTTCGCGCCTATAATGAACTCAGTCATGACCTCTCTAGCCGTATTCCCATTGCTCCTCGCGAGCGTGACCTCGCAGACCACCCAAGGAGGGGCGACTTCCGGGGGCAGCCTCAAGCTGGAGCAAGCCGCTTACGACGTTCAATCGTACGACATCACGATCAAGGTCAATCCGGCGAACAAAACGATTACCGGCACGACGATCATGGAAGCCAAAACCGTAATCCCAACTGGGAGCATTCTGCTCGATCTGCACGATCCCTACACGGTTTCCAGAGTGACGGACGGCAAAACGCCGTTGCGATTTGACCGGCTCAAGGATATGGTTCGGGTCTTTTTCCCGACTTCGAAGCAGCCGGGTGATCCCATTCGGATCGAGGCAACGTACGAAGGATTACCGCACGTCGCGCGCAGGGCTCCGTGGGATGGCGGGATCGTGTGGGCAAAAACCGCGAGCGGAGCGGATTGGATTTCCGTCGCCCTCCAGGGAGCCGGGGCCGACCTGATTTTCCCTTGTAAGGACCATCCCTCCGATCGGCCAAATCAGGCCACCATGCGGCTAACCGTTCCCGATCCGCTCATCGCGGTCGGTCCCGGGAAGCTAGAAAAAACCACCAAGAACCCGGACAAGACCTCGACATTCGTGTGGCACATGGCGTTGCCGATCAACAACTACTCGCTCGTGTTCAACGCGGCACCTTACGAACTGGTGAAGGATTCTGCGAAGTCGGTTGCCGGGGAGACCATCCCCATCCACTTTTACGTCCTGCCCGAAAACAAGGACAAAGCCCCGCGTCTCATCGAAGAGCAGAAAAAGTACCTCGCCTTCATGGAGAAGTATTGCGGGCCATTTCCTTTCCGAAGCATCAAGGCGGGCATCGTCGAGACGCCGCATCTTGGAATGGAGCACTCGACGTCGATCGCCTACGGAAATCGCTATCGATTCGCGCCCGATGGGTTAGATTGGCTTCTTCTCCACGAGTTTGGCCACGAGTGGTGGGCTAACCTCATCTCCAACGCGGACTGGCGGGACATGTGGATCCACGAAGGATTCCAAAGTTTCTTGGACACGTTTTACATCGAACAAATTCGCGGAAAGGAAGCCTATTTCACCGCGATGAAGGGCCGAAAACGCAATGTAAGCAACGCCGCGCCGGTCGCGCCGCGAGCAGAAACGTCCAGTGAATCTTACGGCGGCGATATCTACGATAAAGGCGCGCTCACGCTCCATGCCTTGCGCTACCTCATCGGCGATGAGCCGTTCTTGCGCTCAATTCGCCGCATGGCGTA
>JBKJJL010000111.1:0-6445 GCA_046597875.1 Fimbriimonadaceae bacterium
TTCAAGAAATGCAGAGATTACGGAGTCAGAACACTAGGCGCTTCAGCTACGCCGCTGAGCCGGTAGGCAGCCATGACCTCTTCGGGCGTCCCCTCAGCGGCAATCTCGCCCTTTTCAAGCCAAATGCAGCGGTCCGCAACTCTTGTCACCGAATCGCTGGCATGAGAGACGAACAGGATCGAACCTCCCGCCGCTCGGAACTCATCGATGCGGCGGTAGCACTTCTGCTCAAACTCAAAATCCCCGACCGCGAGCACTTCGTCAACAATCAGAATATCGGCGTCCACATGAACCGCAACCGCGAAACCGAGACGCGCGAGCATTCCGCTTGAATAACTCCTCACCGGAACATCGATATGGCTCTCAAGCTCCGCAAATGCCACGATTGCGTCAGTCCGGGACGTGATCTCCTTTCTGGTCAAGCCAAGAATTACCCCGTTAAAAAAGACATTCTCTCGACCGGTGAGATCAGGATGGAATCCGGCTCCGAGTTCCAGCAGCGGCGCGACCCGACCGCTGACCTTGATCGTCCCCGATGTCGGCTTATACACGCGCGCAATGAGTGATAAGAGCGTGCTCTTCCCCGCCCCGTTTCGACCGATGACGGCGACTGTCTCTCCCTTCATCAGATTAAAAGTGATGCCCTTGAGAACCTCCAACCTTTCAAGTCTTCGACGCTTCCACCAGAGCAAGGCCGATTTGATCGACCCCGCGCCCGAGTGGCTGAGCAGGAACTCTTTTCGCAGGTCCCGAACCTCAATCATCGCGTCGCTCATGGTCGCTCCACGAATCGCCACTTCATTCGATTGAACACATGGTATCCAAACACCAGAATCGCGAAGGAAACAGCGGCCGTGATGAAAAAGAGCCCCCAGTCCATCGGTAAGGCGGGCTGAGTGGCTTGAGGGAGGCCCTGAAGTTTTTCACCGATAGGCACATCAACGGGCGCGAGCCACACCTTGCGATAAGCCGTGCAGAGGGTTGCGATCGGGTTCAAATGGTAAAGCGTGTAGTAGAAGTCGCCTTTCGCTCCCATCTGATGAGTTTTGAAGTACACCGTCTCGCTGAAATACATCACCGGGCTGAGAAAAAACAGCATGTACAGCAAGGCACCGAGAACGTACTTCACGTCCTCGTAAAAGGTATTCAAAGCGCAAACAAGCAGCCCAAGCCCGGTCGCCAGGCAGAGATTCACGAGCAGGACGAGGGGCAAGAAGATAACGGTCGGCTGGACCGGGAAATGCGGCGGATTTCTAAGCCATACGGCGGCGGCGATAACCACGAACACGCCCAGCGCCAATAGTAAGTGAATAAAGTTCGCGATGATCTGCGCCAAAGGGATGACCTCCCGCGGGAAATACACCTTGCGAACCATCGGCATCGCGAGCAGGATCGATTGCGAAGAATCCATCAGTGCGAACTGGAAGAAGAGGAACGGCAGATAGGCTGCCAGAACATACAGCCCGTAGCTGCTGACGTTCTGATTCAGGAAGAACCGAAACACGAGCGTCATGACCAAGGCGGTCACGAGGGGGTTCAAAAGAGACCAAAGGAAGCCAAGAACACTGTTCTTGTAGCGAATTTTGAGTTCGCGCTCAACAAGGCTCCATAAAAGTTCACGGAACCGCCACAGTTCCGCAAGTTCGCCCCGCATACTTTCAGTCTACCTATCGCTGGCGCGCAAGACGGTAACAACCACGACAAGAGGGGTGTTCGATGGCACGATCTGGGAAAACACGGCGCCGGCCTCTGCCGAAAGCATCACCCTTCGTTGACCTCCCACCCTCATTCCGACGACCCATTGGCCCATCGGATCCGTCGCGGCTTCATCGTAGCGGAACGAGTACGGCAACCCGCGCTTCTTTGTGTTGGTGTATTCCCTTCCTGTGCCGTCGCACACGAGTAAATGCACGGTCAACCTTTGCCCGCTCGCAATGGTTTGGCCGGAACCTGGAAGAAGTTCGATGTGAGGCGTGCTCGTTGTCACCGGGCTGGTTCCAAATAGGCCGAAGCTCATCCCGAGCGTCGCCAAAACATCGTTGAGCATTCCAAGCATTATGTGCCTCATCCTCGCAATCGAGCGGATCTTGTAAACAGGACGGATTCGCACCGCGCTAGGCGTCGTAAATTTGCGATGCCAAGAAAAAGCTCAGAGCGGCTGCAACCGCGGCGCAACTTCATTCGCGACTTGAGCGTTATATACTCATACCCTTGAGTGGCTATGGCTAAAGATTTTTACGCGTCCCTTGGAGTGAATCGAAATGCGGATGAGAAAGACATCAAATCCGCGTACCGCAAGCTCGCCCGAAAGTACCACCCGGACGTCAATCCGAATGACCCCTCCGCGGAAGCGAAGTTTAAGGAAATCAGCGCAGCTTACGAAGTCCTCAGCGATCCCGAAAAGCGCAAGCTCTATGACCGACACGGGCAAAACTGGGAAGCCACCCAAGGTGCCGATTTCAACGTAAATTTTGATGGTCAAGGCGCTGGCAACTTCGACACGATCTTCGAGACATTCTTTAGTTCAGGTGGCTTTGGCGATAGTGGCCCATCGGTCGTGGAGCCACGAGACATCGAGAAAACAATTGAGGTCACCCTTGAGGAGATCGATTCCGGCACGTCCCGCACCCTGACCTATCAGGCGCTGGACGCATGTAAATCTTGCGACGGCTCGGGGACGGTTCAGCTTCGAACTGGCCGCGATTGCCCGAACTGCAACGGCTCGGGAAGGTCGCGAAACATGGTCGGGTTTGGGGGGGCATGTCCGGTTTGCCATGGAACCGGGAAATCCCTCCTCGAGTCGTGCCCAACATGCCTGGGCAATGGAACGATGGCCACCACTAAGCGGGTTGAGGTCAAGATTCCGGCGGGATTTCCTGAGGGAAAGAAGCTGCGCGTTCCAGGACGAGGAGTCGTGGGTTCCGGAGGCCGAGCGGGCGACCTGTATGTTGTAGTCAGGGTTCTCTCCCACGCGAAGTTTAAGCGCATTGACGACCATCTGGAAGTCGACGTGGAAGTTCCCTTCCACGTGGCGGCTCTTGGCGGTGAGATCAAAGTGCCGACTCTGCGTTCGACGTTGACCATGAAAATTCCGGAGGGGGCGCAAGGTGGGCAGACCTTTCGCCTCGGTCACCAAGGAATTATGAAAATGGGGGGCCAACGCGGCGACTTGCTGGCTCGCCTTCGAGTAACCGTTCCGAAGCACCTGAACGATCGCCAGCGCGACCTTCTGAAGCAGCTCGCCGATTTGGAGAAGACCCCAGCATGAGGAGCGAACGCCAGCCCGTCTACATGATCGGCGTCGCCGCTCAGTTGTGCAATATCCACCCTCAAACGTTGCGGCAATACGAACGCCTCGGCCTGGTTATCCCATCTCGGGTAGGGGCGAAAAACCGTCTCTATAGCGACGCCGATATCCAACGCGTGCGGCGGATTCAACGACTCACGCAGCAGATGGGGGTCAACTTGGCCGGGGTGGAGCTCATCCTGCGGCTCCTCGACGACATGGATCAGATGCGCCTTGAGTTTGAAACGACTTTTAATGACTTTCGACTCGACGCCGAGCAGCGCATGATGCAGATGATGGAGCAAAGCAACATGCCCATCCGGCGAGACGAGTCGCTCCTCCCAGTTCCCAAAATGCCCAGCCGCAAAGTCGATATCTGAGAGGGCCTCCATGCCGGCAACTTTACAGGGATCGGGTAATTAATCTGTGGCTGGCGACGGAGGGTGACCTCTTGGCTCGTCCACAATGGGGGAGCTGGAACCTGGTTTTTCGTGGGCGAAATCGGGGCGAAGGCCGACCGGCGATTATGGCGGGAAGAGGGGACGGAGTCGACGCTCAAAACATCTTCCGCCATCCATGCGGAGGCGCTTCCTATCCATGCGGAGCCGCTTCCCATCCATGCGGAGCCGCTCCCCATCCATGCGGAGGCGCTTCCCATCCATGCGGAGCCGCTTCCCATCCATGCGGAGGCGCTTCCTATCCATGCGGAGCCGCTTCCTATCCATGCGGAGGCTTGGCGCATCGAACAGAAAATGCAGACGCGCCACACTTTTTCGCCCAAACGTGATAAAGTGGGAAATCATGGCAGGCACTTGGTTCCCCAGCACTGAAGGTCAACGACTGGTTTGGATGCAGAACTTCCTCGCGAAGATTGGAGGGTATCAGGCGACGCTCGGGCTGGCCGCGGGCGATATTACGGCGATTACAAACGATCTAACCGCCTACACCTACATGATCAATCTCGCCGGGATGTTCAAGACGAAGGCGCAAGATGTAACCGCTTACAAGAACTTGATGGCCGATGGGAATGGCCCCTCGGGCGCGTATCCTACGAACTCAGTTTTGCCGGCTGCCCCGACCGTGGTGCAGTTTGGTGTAGTGGCGAGGCTTTCGGCGCTTGTGAATCGCATCGTCGCCGCACCGAACTACACGCTCGCGATTGGCGAGGACCTTGGCATTGTGGCCCCCGCCCCACCCGACGATCCCGCCGATCCGAAGCCGACGGCCTCCGCCCAATCCCTCGCGAACTCGCAAGTGCAAGTCACCTGGACCAAAGGCGCCTTTACCGGCGTGATCGTTGAATCCCAGCGGGCCTCCGAAGTGACCTGGACCTTGCTGGCGCAGGACTACTTCTCGCCTTACATAGACACCCGGGCTCCCTTGGTGGCAGCCCAGCCGGAAGTTCGGAGATATCGGTTGCGCTACCTGCAAGGCGACACGCCGACGGGTAGTTACAGCGACATCATCGTCGTGACGACGACTCCGTAGCGAGCGGCGTGTCGGGTTCGCCGACCAGTTTGCTCGACACGACAGGGGCGAAACGGCTAGAATGAGACTATGCTTCTGACGGCTCGGTCGGTATTGCTTGCAGGGTCGATCTGTACGCTGCTGTTTGCCATCTCGACGACAAACACGGCGGATGCGCAGGCGCGACAAACGGTTGATTTCAATCGCGATGTTCGACCAATTCTCGCCCACTCGTGTTGGACCTGTCACGGGCCAGATCCCGAGCCGCTCAAACGAACTGGCAACATGCAGTTGGATTCCTTCGCGGGAGCGACGCAGGATCGGGGCGGATACAAGGCGATCGTTCCTGGCCATCCGGCAAAATCTGTCCTCATCGAACGCATAACGGAGTCAGGCGCAAGGGTGATGCCTCCTCCCGCTTCCGGCCTCAAGCCGCTAACCAAGGCTGAAATCGAGATCATCCGCACGTGGATTTCCGAGGGGGCGGAGTATAAGGCGCACTGGGCCTATGTACCTCCAAGCTCACCGAAAATACCTCTCCCGAAGAACGGCTGGTACCGCAATTCGATCGACTCGTTCGTTCAAGTGAAGCTGGGGACGGCAGGATTAAAGCCTGAGTCAGAGGCTGACAAAACAACCCTGATCCGCCGCGCGACGCTCACGCTCACGGGCCTGCCCCCCACCCCAAAGGAAGTTGATGACTTTCTTAAGGATAAGTCCGACAACGCTTACGAGCAGCTCGTAGACCGGCTCCTGAAAAGCCCGCGCTACGGCGAACATCAGGCACGGTACTGGCTCGACGCCGTGCGGTATGCCGACACCCACGGCCTTCATATTGACAACGAGCGGGCGGTTCACCCCTATCGAGACTGGGTGATTCGCGCGTTCAATCAAGATATTCCGTACGATCAGTTCACGACTTGGCAACTCGCGGGAGACCTTCTTCCGAAACCGACTCTAGATCAGAAGATCGCCACCGGCTACATCCGAATGAACCCCACCACCGCCGAGGGCGGCGTTATCGAAGCGGAGTTCCTCGCCAAGAACACGATGGACCGCGTGGACACGACCGCCACCCTCTTTATGGGAGCCACCTTAGCCTGCGCGAAGTGCCACAACCACAAATACGACCCGTTCACCCAGAAGGACTACTACAGCATGTACGCCTTCTTCAACAGCACCACGGATGCCCCGCTGGATGGAAATGCGAAGCTACACCCGCCCGTGATGAAGGCTCCGACGCCCGAGCAAGCGCGCTTGAAGGCATCTATCGAAGCTCGGATGCTTCGGCTGGAAGGAAAAATCGCACCCGATGAGATGCGAAAATGGGCAAAATCCGACGCTCCAAGGCTGCCAACCGCTGGCAAATGGGAAATCGCGGGGCCATTTACGGCAAAGACTTATGACGAGGCGTTTGACACCAACTACGGTCCCGAACTTGTCGCGGGCAAGGCTGATTGGAAAGAAACGCCCTTCAAAATCGGCGCTCCAGTTCCCGATCTCGTGAAGGTTGCGATCGGAGCGGTCTATCTCCGGACGGTTTTGACCTCTGTGGATGGAGGCGAGGTCGGGATTGGGGTCGGAACCGACGATGGAGTCCGGATTTGGCTCAATGGTGCCCTGGTTCATAGCAACAAGACCCTCCGTGCATTGGCTCCAGATCAGGACGCGGTTAAGCTGAAACTGAACAAG
>JBKJJL010000188.1:0-11287 GCA_046597875.1 Fimbriimonadaceae bacterium
GTCAAGTTGCTCGACAATCTGACGCGGAGTGAGGTCTTCAACGGGGAGGCGCATTAGGTTCAAGGTACCCGACGCCTAGCGGCGGCGAATGGTCACGCCCGTCGTAAACGAGGCCCAGTCCGTGAGCGGAGTTTCCACGAAACTCGCTTCCCAAACCCCTTCACCAGGGGTCTGCGACCATTTGGAATCGCGAAAGTCTTTCGATGAAGCGGTCGCTGCCCATTTCACGCTCTTCTTGGTTGGCACCAATCCAACATTAAAGAGCTTTTGAAGCGGGCCGTCCAATCGGCCCGCGACCCCCTTTGCGAAAAGGGCGATCGCGCCCGCTGCCTCGACACCCCCGCCTAGGTTATGGCCGACATTGGGAACGATGCGAAAGAAAGTATTTCCTGGCAACTTCGGTGCGTACAGTTGGTGGCCATCGGTGGACCAGTACCGGTCGTTCGCGCCGAGGACGATCAACTTTGGCATCGTGAAAAGCGGCAGATAGGCGTAGGGATCGACCATGCTTGCGAGTTTTTTGCCTTCCGGAGTCGAGGCGGCCTCGGCTTGACCCTTGGCAACGTAGTCTTCCAGCATTTCGCTGTACTTTCCCCATGAGTCCATTTGATGCTTTAGCTGGGCCTCGAAGTTCAGGAAATCGAACACCATCGGGGCGATACCAGCCACACGCGTATCCCCCGTCGCGGCGGTGAGCCAGGTGGTCCATCCGCGTTTGCTGGCACCCGTGATCACGAATCGCTTGAGCTTCGGATTCCATTTCTGAAGCGCATCCATGGCTTTGATGACCGATTTCGTCATCGGAAAAAGGAGGGGCCATGACGAATCGCCTGTTTCGAGATACTTCCCAAACGTGAAGGCGATAAGAGTGTCCTCGGACAGGCCTTCGAAAAGAGGTTGGTTCGAAACATCGAACAAGGTCGCGGTGGGAAGGCCTGACCGATCGGCCAGCAACTGCATGAAAGGCAAGTCGGCGCGATCAACGCGGTCTCCCGTGACGACGAGGATAGCGGTTTCAGCGCGGGAGTCGAGTCCGGTGACGACGAGATCATGCAGCCAGGGCTTGCCTTGCCATGTCTGGCTCGTCAGTTTCATTTCCACGCGCCCGTCAAGAGTTTTTGCGGCCGACCATCGGAGCGTTGGGTCGTGCTTGTTCACGAAGGACTTCAAGAAACTCCCCTTCTCCCTTCCCAGGGGAGAAGGGGCTAGGGGATGAGGGGTGGCTCTCGCCGTGCCTTTGCTTCCGGGTCCCGCGATCAAGGGTAGCCAAACCCCAACCCTCACCCCGGCGCACGCAACATCGCCGACCCTCTCCCTTGGGAAGGGAGAGGGTTCCGGAATCCCTGCCAAAGCCAAGAAAACGGCGGCGATCACATGCCCATTATGCGCGTTTCACCTTAGCAAAACTGGAACTCGGGAGAACCGAAAATCAATCTGGCCCCGGCGTGGGCGGCCGCATTCGCATTCTCGACCGTCACATTGCCCCCTGACGCCTTTCGCACCGCGTCGGCGATCGATCTCACTTTTTCCTCGGGGAGGTTGGCGTCAAAGACGGAAACCAGCTTGCGAGCCACTTCCAACGGATCGCCGGAATCAAAGAGCGGGGCCGCTTGATACCCAATGTTTGGCGCCCGCCTGCCCGCTTGGCCATTGACCACCGGTACCGGAGAACCAAAGATCCGGTCGGCCCACTTGATTCGCTCGACCATCGTTGCTGTCGAAATCCAAGCCGCGCCGCCTTCCCAGCCGGCGACATCGGGGGGCGCGAGAAGTTCCATCCCCATCGCCTTGCTCGAAAGAGCCGTCGCCTGAATCGAGCGCACCGAGCCTTGTTTTAGAACCCCGCCTTCATCGACGGTTACCGGCACGTTTGCGCCAATCTGGCGCAATGTGGAAACCGTGAAATCAATCGGATTCTTATACAGTTTGCGAAACGAGCGGTCGGAATAGAACTCATCCGATTCCATGATCGAACGTAACAGAACCTTGATATCCAGCCCAGATTTGACGAAAGTCGAGGCATGGCGCTCGATGGTGGTGGCGTCGGGGTCGGCGTAGACGAACCACGTCCAGATCTTCCAAGTCAGGTGCCTCGCGGTTTGCAAGTTGTCGCACAGCAGGTCGAGAACATCGTCGCCCGAAAAGGGCCCAGATTTACCAAGAATCGACTTCATTCCGCCGTCATGATCTTCCTCGTTTTCAACAAAAATGGGGCGACCGCCTCTGATCGAGTTCCGATTCGCCTTCTTTCCTCGCCTTTGCGTGTAGTTCCACCCCGTAAACGCGCGAGCGGCTTCTTGGACGTCTCTCTCGGTGTAATGGCCGATGCCGACGGTGAAAAGCTCCATCACCTCGCGCCCGAAGTTCTCGTTCGGCTTGCCCTTCACATTGAGCTGATTATCAAGCCAGAACATCATCGCGGGATCTTTTGAGACTTCCTCTAGCAAAGTTCGGAAGTTGCCCAGTGAGTGCTCGCGAAGCGTTTCGTTTTGGCCCAAAATGAGCCCTGCGTTGTCTACTTTCTGGACGCTCGTGGCGAAATGGTCGTGCCAGAAGATGGTCATTTTCTCGACCAAAGGACGGCGGGTGGTCAGGATTCGCTCGATCCACCAGGCTCGCACGCCTTGCGGCCTTAGCTGGGCGTTTTTTCCCCCGAAGGCAGCCGCGGTCGGAATCTCGGCTTCCTCGACCTTTTCCGGGCTCAGGAGCTTCTCGATTGCGCCTTTCAGGCCGCCTTGACCGTAGTATTCAAGCTCGGCCTCACTCGTGCCCAGCCCAAATCGCCTCAAAAGGTGGGCGATCTTGTCCCGCTCCGTTCTCTGTCCCATGTGAGCCTAGACGAGCAGATTGCGCGAAGTGTTTAGTCTCGAACCCACGAATGTGCGGACGCAGGTGAGATTCGAACGAGGCCCGTCCTGGTACCGATCCACAGCCAGCCTTCTGCGACGGCTAAGCATTGCACTTCCGAAGGGATCGCGGGGCTTCGGACTCGACCAATGCGGCCCGACTTCAATCGCCAAAGGCCGTTGCGAGTCCCGATCCAGGCGCCGCTTGTATCACTTTCGATTGCGGTCACGTTCTCGCCATCCAGGAATCTCGTGGGGCGTTCACTTAGCACGGTCAAGCCGCCGATAAAGGTGCCCACCAAAAGTGTTTCGCCAACAGTAGCAGCCGCGGTTACCCAGTCGTCCTCAAGCTCGACCCCGCTCGCCACAGTGGAAAGTTCGCCATCCTTCCATCGGAGCAATCCCACATCTTGAGTGCCGATCAGCAACCCATTTGAAGTAGGAAGCAAGACCGTAGGCATCTTGTTGGCAAGCAATTCTTGATCAAAGTGATGGGCCCATGTCGATCCATCAAAGGACGACCAACCTCCCCATTGGCTCGCGTACAGGGTGGTCGAGGACGCCGCGACCGCGCTTACCTTGCCCCGTGGTAGAACAACTGCCTTGCCTTCACCGTCATGCAGGACCCCGCTCTTTGAAAGGAACCACGGATCGCGTTTTCCGTATGGAACCCACTTTCGAACCGCCTCTTTCCTGAACGCCACAGGCTGCCACCTCCCTCCATCATAAGTTTGCGCGGCGGTGTCAGCGTGGGCTACCCAGAGCTTTTCCTTACTCACGACCAGGTCCAAAATCTGGTTGGAACCCACCCCATCGAACCGGATGGGATCTCCAAACGGGGGTTGAATCTCTTGCTCCGTTCCGAGCCAGAGTCCCCGGGGCCCGGCGGAAAGTGCCGTGATATTGGGAGGACTGATGACGGGCACCCACTTGCCCTTTACGGACTGAAACAGCCCGCTGCCGTACACCGCCGCGTACATTCCGTCCTTTGTTCTGGCGGCCCCCGTTATGAAGCCCGTGCCAATCTTCAGCGGCTCCTTGACGCCTGCGACCTGCTGCCCCTTCACTGCTAGATTTTGACCGCCCTGATCATTCAGGCCCGTCATTAGCCTTATCGAGCCCTTCGGCGTGTCTAGTTTTAATCTGCCTGAAACGAGGCGCACGTTCCGAACTTCGTTTGATGGAAGACCGTGGGCGGTGGTCCACACTCGAGTTCCCAAAGGAGAAATCTCGACTAAGCCTCCGCCCGTTGCCGCGAACGTGCGATCCTTGGCGTGGGCGAATCCATTAATCGGAAACGGATGTGTAAACACGGCGGGGATCAGCCAAGCCGCGAACACCACGTGACCAATCATGGCCGGATCGCAAGGGCCGTTCGATTATGAGCGCGATCGTAGAGGACCACGTCGAACGTAGTCGGACGACTTGTAAGGGAAAGTTGCGCTCGCCAGCGTTGATTGCCCGCGTACACGAGTCGGGTTCGAATCCCGTGGACGGACGCAAATCCCCGCGCGACATCGCGATCTGTCCTCAAATCTACCGACAGGATGCCCATCGACCACCGGGTCGTTACGTGGGCCCTGGGTGCGGTCAGGTCTACCACAAATGACCTCATGAGCCTTTGCACCGTACCGTCGCGGTGCATGACGGCGACTTCCACGTTGTAAGATTGCTCCCGATAGTGGGTCGGAATGTCGAACGCGTACTCCCACCGCCGATTTGCCTCGTTGTATCTAAGGTGCCGAAACGCGCCATCGGGGAATCGGGCGATGACCTTGTTCGCATCGGCAGGAGCATGCACGATGAGAAGTGGATCGCCCATTCGTGCTCGGACGGTGTCGATTTCCGTCTGGATGCGCGAGGCTTCCGGTGAGTAGCCGTTTTTGTTCGCTTCCACCTGGATGCTGGCTTCTAGTTCGAGGACTTTGATGCGGTCGTCGGTATAGCTGGAACGGAGGCGAAGCTGTGATTCGTGGGCTCTGGCAAGCGCCTTCTGACCTTCCTTGAGCGCCTCGATGAAACCGGCCCGGTGACGATTGTAAGGGTGGCGGTCCAAGTTCGCGGCTTGCGGATAAGGCGCGAGCAAGCGTAGGTTTAGCTGTCGGATACGGCGCTCGCGCACGGTGTCAACCGTGTCCTCCGGTTGCCTTTCGTCCAAGGCCTCCGCGCGATAGGAGGCTAGCAAACGGGAAGCGGTGTTTGCGTCAATGCCCAACTTTCCGAGGTCCTGGAGGAACGTGCGCCTAACCTTTTTGGCGTCCGCGTCGAGAGGTTTTCGGGTTTCCACGGCTTCAAGCCAAGTTTTCGCTCTCGCGATGAGCCCGATGGATGCGGCCTGGAATATCGAGCGCTCATACGGGAGCCCGTACAACTTGCACAGGGACCGGCGGATTAGAAATTTTTCCCGATCCTCTCCGTCGATCGCAGCCATAACTCCAGAGTTGGACCACGCATTGCCAAGCATCCTGACGATGGAATCGTCGGCCTCAACGGCATCGAAAAGCCAGGTCTTGCGAAGGCGATCTAACTTGGGGAACCTCTCGCGAAGGCGGGTGGGATTATCGAGGGCCTGGGCCATCTCCGTGGCATATATCCTCGAGGCGTATTCTGCCCGGAGGGGGATGGTCTCAACCGGGCGCGGCTCAACTCCGAGGAACCAGGCGTCACTGGCAAGAAAGGGTAGGAGTCGAATCCGGTGTTCGTTATCCGCCCAATTTCGGCCCTCGATGATTTTCAGTGCGGCCTCCTCTATCAGCGTATAGGCGGCGGCCCTCGCATCCCAGTATTGGGTGGCACTAAGCCGTTTGGTCTCCACCCCGAGGGCCTCGAAGCCTCGGTAGAGCGTTTGGAAGTCAAGGCGCTTCGACTGCACGTTCTTGCCGGTGGCGACGTACGTGATGTGGGCGGCCATGACACGCTCGGCGCGCTGGTGCAAGGTCACCTTGACGAGGTCATCCGGACGACTGCTGGCTTGGCGGGCTCTATTTAGAAGTTCGGCGCGCATCTGAGTGACGACCGGGTTTTTCGGCCCCAGAGTCGCGGCCTTGCGCGCCATTTCGTCAATCAAACCCAACTGCGCTGACCCGAAAATGAGCGCGGCGAACGCCTTGCGCTCGGATTCTGGAACTGCAAGCCACGACGTGTATGGGCTGGGCACACCTTGCGCTACGCTTAGTTGGACTACCCGACTGCGCATCGCAGGCTGGCTCCGGAGGTTTTCGATCTGCGCCGCCGCCCAAAGTTTTACGACCGGCAGCGTGGTGCGTTGAGTTCGTATCGCCGTAGCGGAGCCGCGCTTTCCGGTAAGGCTCCATCCTTGCCGCAATCGACGAATGGAGGCGTCGATGAGGCCCATGTTGGTCGATGGTCGTGAGCCGAACGTCGCCGAGATCGCCCCGCCGGGGCCCTCAACGGCATTCAACCGGCCAATCTTGATTCTCCACCGCTCGGGGGGCAGATAACTTTCTCGCTCGTATCGGAGCACGCGCCGCCCCTGCTCCATTTTTGGTGCAATTCCGATTGAATCGAAGAGCGGGCCTTCGCCGGGGACACTCACCGTCGTGCTGAACTTCTCGTACGGAGTCTTATGGCCTCGAAGGGGTAACTCCAGGTTGCCATTCACGATTGGAATCAGGAACGTGAACTCGACTCGCAGACGCGCATCAGTCGGAGTGGGGAAGATCGTCACCGATATCTTGTCCTTTCCTTCCATCTCGGCCAAGGCGGGATCGCGATTCCTTTCGGTGATCGCGCTGAAAATCATGCGTGCGCGCTGACGTTCGATTGAATAGGCACGGACGCGTTCTTCGCCGATCCAGTAGGAAAAACCAGTCGGCACCGAGTCTCTCGGAATGGCATACGAAAGGTTCATCCGCGCGCCCGGCGAGGTATTCGGGAGCTCATAGGTGAACTTAACCGAGGCGACCGAGCCCTCAATCCTCGCCTCGACGCTCAGAGTGAGGGGTTCAACCAAACCTTGGTCACCCGCCACAATTTGCGCACTCACGAAAGTGCTCAGCAACAGTGCCCAGAGAGCGAAAACGGTGCGAGGCACAAAGTGAAGCATACCCATGCCTGTCCCTCGTGCTGCCGTTAGTTTTCAGTACTCCCGGAGCGCAGGGCGTCGCTTTCCGTTTCGTTTGGCCAAGTCTTGATTCAAGTTATCGCTCGGAACCCGCGCCTACGGTGGGTTTTGAAAAGAGTTGTAGGCGCGGGTTCGGAGCGTCAATCTCGACCAATTATCGAAACCGCCCAGTTAAGCGATGCCCCGCGCGGTCTACCTTGCATCAACCGCCGAGGCGGAGGCCATCGGAGACTCGCCCGCCGCTTATGTGGGCACTTACTTGAATCCGCGCTTCGGGGGACTTGGCGACACTCGATTCCACGTCCAACGCCTTTACTGAAAACTTCTTAGTCTGCCCACTTCCCAACTCGTTCGAAGAACATTCGAGCGGCACTCGAAGCTCGTTCACCGCCAAGAAGAAAGCCAGCTTCTGAGCGGACGCGCCGCCTCCGTTGGTGACCGTTACCGAGCCCTCAACCGTAAATAAACCGTTCGACTGGCGTACGGATGACAGTTTCGCGGAGTCGATGTACACGCCCCCTTCAGAAGACTCCCCAAAGTCGCCGTCGCGCAAAGCGGCAACGGATGGAAGGGACGTGTACGCGGCGGGTTTCGAACCTGTATTGGTTGCGGCTGAACGCGCCGGGGCGGCGGGTGCGGCACGCGGAACCGCAGGAGGTGCCAGATAGGGGGCGGTTGGCACAGGGGTTGGCGGAGCGGAGCGTGCGCCACTCCATGTCATTTCTGTGGCGGCAACCTTGTTCAGGGGATCCGTTTTCGCGGTGCGGCCGCCTTTGTAGGTTAGCAAGGCATAAACGACTACCGCGAAAAAAACGATGCCTACACAGGCGCCGATGACGCCAACTGCGCGATCCGTTGAGAATCCCTCATCCTCTCGCAACAGCGAAACCGCATCCCGACCCGAGTAGACCGTGTAGTTCTGGGCAAGAGGCCGCTTGCACCAGACGCATTCGTCGTCGCTGTCGCTATCCAGCCGGCACCAGTTGCAGTAAGCCATCGCGTCTCTCAGTTGATAGACTGCAAATGCACTGCGTCTGGTTCAGTTTCTAGCACTCCAATCAACGCATTTGTTTGCGGCCAATGCGACCAGTTCGAACGCGAAAGCCCGCGACAATCCGACGCGTCCCGAGTTCGCCCATAGCGTCATTCTCATTGCCACGTATCTTTAAGGGTAAACATGGGACATGGGGGATTTAGAGGCAACCTTACTCCTGGGGTCTGATGGAGCCGCGTGGCACGAATGGTTGCGCGAGAATCGGCGGGGCAAGGACCTCATTCTTCTCGATCCCGCCGATGCGCACTATGGTCCGGCGGCCCGTCTATGGCTGATTCGAGGGGATAAGCCGGCTCGCTCGTATTTCTTTGGATCGCTGGACGCCCAACGCGCGCCCCATATCCTGCTCGCCGCCTATTCCGAACTCGCCAACGAAGCCGCCGCCGGTGCCTTCGTCCAGCTTTTCGCGTATCGGGCATCTCCCCTTCTGCGCCAACTGGCTCAGATTTTCGCCTTCCTCATCCGACCTCAACGCATCATCATCGCGCAGGGCACTCCAATCGATCACGACGGCTGGCCGATTGGCCCTGAGGAAATCGAGCTCCCGTCGGGTCTTCCTGCAGTTGTCGTTCAAGCTCAAAGAAAGGCGCAATGGCTCAAGATGATTGAAAGGAGTCAGCTCCACGAGATACCGCTTTCTCGAACTTCGATTCAAGGCTCGCGCCTGGGATCGGGCCAACCCTTGGGCGACACGGTTCAAAAGCGCGCGGGCCTCGAACACGCCGTGCATGCCGAGGTGTGTGGGAGCACGCTTTTCATTGTCACCAATGAGGAACTCGACGAAGATCAGATGTCTCGCGCTTTGGACGTGACCCACGTGGCCAAGGCGCATATCGTCAAGCCGGGCGATTATTCGAACTTGCTGTGCGCGTTTGTTCGCCCCAGTGGAGACACCTTCGGGCTCGGTCGCGTGGAGCGGATTGACTTTGAGAACGGGATGATTCGAGTTCAAGCGGATGCGGTTCCGCCGGTTCCTGTCCCGATCTTGCGTTTGGGATCGCTCCGGGTCGACGAGAACGGCCGCGAGCTTGGCGAATCGAGGCCCTGGAACCTGTAGGTTGATCCTCACTGGTCGCCACGCGGTAAACTCGTCTCATTCGCTTCGCCTCGCCAATGGCGTCGAGCGCGTGCAAATCCTCTTCCTGGAGCACGATTCCCCCTTATGAGCCAAAAGCGCGTTTTTCTTTTCCGTGAAGGCAATGCCTCGATGCGGGACCTTCTCGGCGGCAAAGGTGCAAACCTCGCCGAAATGACCAACATTGGGCTGCCGGTACCCCCCGGCTTTACGATCACGACCGAGGTTTGCAACGAATACTACGCCACCGGCCGTCAACTTCCGGCGGGGCTGATGGATGCCGTCCGCGATGCGGTGAGCGATGTCGAAAAGCAGATGGAGCGATCCTTTGGCGGAACCACGAAGCCGCTTTTGATGTCGGTACGATCCGGTGCGAAATTCAGCATGCCGGGCATGATGGACACGGTTTTGAACCTGGGATTGAACCCCTCGACCGTTGCGGCGCTAATCGCGGAAACGGGCGACGCGCGTTTCGTGTATGACAGCTATCGCCGGTTCATCATGATGTTCTCGGACGTCTCGTTTGGGATCAGCAAGCACGAGTTTGACGAAGAAATCTTCTCCGAGTACAAGAAAAAAGTTGGTGCGGTTTCGGATCTGGACCTGACGGCAGAGCACCTGAAAGAGATTTGCGAGCAGTTCCTCGCTCATGTTCGGATTCATGCCAAACGTGAGTTCCCGACCGACGTTTGGGAGCAGTTGGCGCTCTCGGTTGAGGCGGTCTTCAAGAGCTGGAACAACGACCGGGCGATCTACTATCGGCGCACCGAGAAAATTCCTGACGAAATTGGGACGGCAGTGACCGTGCAGAGCATGGTCTACGGCAATGCAGGCGACGATTGCGGAACCGGCGTTGCCTTTACCCGCGATCCTTCGACCGGCGAGCGCACCTTGTACGGTGAGTATTTGATGAATGCGCAAGGCGAAGATGTGGTTGCCGGAGTGCGCACGCCGCTACCTATCAGCGACTTGGAAAAGCGGAACCCAGAGGTTTTTGCGGATTTCACCCGCGTGTGCGACATGCTGGAAAAGCACTACAAGGACATGCAGGACCTGGAGTTCACGATCGAGCACGGGAAGCTGTTCATGCTCCAATGCCGCTCGGGCAAGCGCACGGGACCCGCGGCAGTTCGGCTCGCGGTGGAGATGGTTCATGAGGGCTTGATCACGAAGGAAGATGCCTTGAACCGGATCACCGCATCGCACGTCGATCAACTTTTGCACCCTCGCATTGATCCGGATGTTCTTGAGGTCGCGACGTTGCTGGCGACCGGCTTGGCCGCCTCGCCCGGCGCGGCGGTTGGAAAAGCAGTTTTCGACGCGGACACGGCGGCCCTGTTGGGAACCCACGGAGGCGAAGGCCAGAAAGTTATCTTGGTTCGCGATGAGACGAATCCGGACGATGTTCACGGAATGATGGCGGCCCAAGGCGTTTTGACAGCGCGGGGCGGAAAGACTTCGCACGCGGCGGTCGTTGCTCGCGGGTTTGGTATCCCTTGCGTTGCGGGTGCAGAATCGCTAGATGTAGATACTCATACGAAGCACTTCAAAGTTGGCGGGCACATCGTGAAAGATGGCGACATCATCACGCTGGATGGCTCCACCGGAAATGTCTATTTGGGTGAGCTGCAGCTGATCGCGCCAGAGGTGAGCGGCTCGTTCGGCGAGTTGATGATTTGGGCGGACGAGTATCGCACGCTTCGGGTTCGGGCGAACGCGGATAATCCACGTGACGCTCGCCAAGCCATCGAGTTCGGGGCCGAGGGCATTGGCCTCTGCCGAACGGAGCACATGTTCTTCGAGCAAGACCGATTGCCGATCGTCCAGGAGATGATCCTCACGAAGGATGAAGAGATTCGCCAAAGTTGCCTTGACAAGCTGCAGGTCGTTCAGCAGAGCGATTTTGAAGGGATATTTGAAGCGATGGAAGGTTTGCCGGTCACCATTCGGCTCATCGACCCGCCCCTGCACGAATTTCTTCCTTCCCACGAGGTCGTGGTGCGGGAAACCGCTGAGCTACGAACCCGCCTTCAGCTCCAGCCCGCGAATGAGGTTGTAAAGGCGCATCTCGACGAGAAGATGAAGCTCTTGGGCGAGGTCGAGTCGATGAAGGAATCGAACCCGATGCTGGGCCTTCGCGGCGTACGGCTTTCGATCATCATGCCGGGCCTGGTCGTCATGCAAACCCGGGCCATCATGCAGGCCGCGTGCGCGGTGACGAAGCGAGG
>JBKJJL010000218.1:0-31264 GCA_046597875.1 Fimbriimonadaceae bacterium
GATCGGCATCGTCCCCTCAAACGAGCCATTTTTCATCTGGTACACCGTCACGTCCGTACTCGCGATGCGTTTTCCGCCCATGTCTGCTAGGGTCAGCAGAACCGATCCTGGCACGTCGTAAAGGTAGTCGCCCCGATATCCGCTTCTGCGGCCCATGTTGCTGTTGAGGGCGTGGACGTCGGTCGCGGACAAGATTTCGCCGGGATCCAGGCGATTGGGATCGGCGGCGAGGTCGTAGAAAATGTCGTATGGAAACGACATCGTTGGCACAAGGAACGAATCGGCCCGAATGTCGCCGCCACCCATGATGCCAGCAAATCGGTCGATCGAGGGTCGAACTTTGGTTCCATCGCCCGTGATGCTTCCAGCCCTTAGGCCGTCGGTAGTTAAAGGAGAAAGCCCCAGCGCGCGTGCGATAGAGGCGGTCAACTCGCCTGGTGATTGGATGAAGATTTGACCGTCTAACATCAGGCTCACGGGCGGTTCCGTTGCGGCGATGGCGAGGCTCTGGATTCGAACTCGCTCCAGCGATCCATCGCCCGCGAACGAGTAGCGAGAGTATCGGCTCGTCACTTCGTTCCATTTTCGCACCTGATCTTGAAGCCAATCCTCGACCGGTTGGCCGAGCTTCGCGACTGCATCGGGCGAAATTGTGACTCCGAGGGCAAGCGCACTTTGCTGGATTTCCAGGAAATCGTTGTGCTTGTTGGCGTCTGGCCCTTTCGGAAACAAGCGCAGGGCAACGGGTTGGACACGATGATCGGTGTGGCTCGATCGGTACGGAATGTCAACCAAGATTGTTGTTTCTTCTCCCGGAGCAAGGGCCTTGTCCACTCCGACTATGCTCATCCCGGCCTCGCGTTCCAGCCACTGGGCCTCAAAGGCCGCTGCGGGAGCGTCGCCGACGTTCTTCACATGGGCCGTGTAGGTGAGCTTCTCGCCCTCGTCCGGCCACTTTTTCGTCGCGGTATTTCGAACCTTGTCCATCAGCGGGACGGGGACTCCATCTTGATCGGCCGTAGACGAAGCGTCGCGATCGTCGTACCGCTCATATTCAGGAGTGCGAGCGATGTAGATGACGCTTAGATCAGGGCCCTTGCTTGCGGGAAGTTCTTCCAGTTCGAGGGTGAGCTTTGGGCGGCCCTCGCTTGAACTGGAGGACATAAACTCGACCTTTTCGTCGAACTCAATAAGGAACCCGTGATTGTCGTACCAACGGTTTAGTTGGGTCTGAACTGCGGATTCCAAGCCCGTTATTGTGACTTTATCGCCGTCGACAGTCGCAATCGCACCGGGAATGGGTTCGCTATCCGTTTCTCCTCGCCCCGCCGCTTTTTGCCACGCGATTCCGTCCACGCCACCGCGGCGATTCTTGAATGTCGCCGCCCAGCGCGCGTTGTATTCGTCGCCCCGCAACTGTCCGGCGAGGGTGTTCATGGGCCCTTCCGTCCAGGGCATCATCATCCGGCGACTGTTCAGAAACTTGGGATTGCCGCCCGTGATAATCAGTTCGAGCGTGGCTTTCGTCACCCGTTTATTCGTTCCGACCGCTCGTTGGAGATCGAGAAATTGGATTAGGACTGGCTTGTTCGAGCCTGCCAAAAGGGCAGCCGCTCCGCCCTGAGGCACTTCAGCGGTCGAGCTGTCCAGCACCGTATCTTCAACGGCCAGGTATCGCCCGTAGCCGGGAACCTCCAATCCCCGCTGAAGCACGACTGTGGACGCTAAAAATGGGACGAGGCACAGGGCAGGAAGCATAGGACTAGGTTACCGGTTCAGGGATTAGACGAGTAGCGCTGGGGATGGCTACTTGCTTGCGCGAACTCGGAGACTCGGGTCCTTTGATATCTCGGCGGCCTCGGGGGCGCCCCATTGCGCCAACTTGCGGAACGCCGCGGAACGCACGTAATCGCTAGGGTCGTTTCGGGCAAAGCCCAACACTCGCTGAAAGGCGGCGGGCTGCTTTTCGGGAATCGCCTCGATCGCCGCGGCGCGGACGACGGGTTCGACGTCGTTCAAGAAGCTTAGTAGGACCATCGTTGCTTCCTTAAACGGTTGCCGGGCAAGCGCGCGCGCAGCGGCGGCGCGTGCATCTGGGCGGCGGGCGTTCAGGCCGAGGGATAGTTCGGACAGGATCTTTCGCTCATTGACCGCGGGCATGTTGTTCGCGCTGAACTGCTTCACATAATCACCGAGCGCGTTCTGATAGTTGTATCGCAAGGCTCCAATAGCTGCTTCCGTTCCTTGGAATGCAAGGGCTCCGGCTCCAAACTCGGCCATTCGAGGGTTATAGCTGCTCGCGATCGTCGCAAGTGCGGGGACGGCTGCGGGGTTCTTGATCTTGAGGAATCGATGAGCGGCGGTGAGGCGAACCAGGACAGACTCGTCGGTTAGGAGCTTAAGCAGGGCCGCTTCGTCCTGTGTAGTGTTGGCAATTCGGGCTCGATCAAAGATCGGGTTAGGCATTGGAACGGCGGGTTTGACCGGGGTTAAATCTCCCGTTGGAGCAGCCTTTGCGGCGAGGTCGTCGAAAAGCAAACTTGGGTAGCTGCCGCGGTCCATTTCTTCCGCGTTCGATGTCGAAGGTGTAGCCAAATAGACTGCCTCGACCGATTTCATACCGTGCTTGAAGGCAACTTTTTGCCAAACCGGTTCGGCCTTGATATCCAGCTCCACTGCGCCTGCTTCGGAATAACGGTGCGGATATCCCGGAGCCGATTCTTGGGTTCCGAAAAGGCAGAAGACTTTCGTCGTGCCGTCTCCGACAACCACGATATTCACAGGCCAGACGTTTCCGCGCGGTTTAAGCGAAAACTCGATGACGCCTTGAGAAGCACCGTCGAACGGGCTCAGGAGCCGCACCCAGCCGTTGCGGCGGAAGGATGATTCCTTGATCTCGCCAACGGAGCCTCGATCCGGATCCGCGACTGTTTTCGCGGTAAAGGACCCCGATGTTGGAAGTTGCTCGGCTTGGCCCGGGGTGAACGCGAGTTCGGGCGGTGCTACTTCCATATCCACAGGAACGGGAGAAATGCCGAGTCGCTGGACGTCGGTCTGGTCTGATGTGAGCTGGTGGGACTCGAAAATCACCCAATGTCCAGATTGCGCGACGGGCTGACGGCCCAGCTTCGCCGCATACAACTCGGCGAAAGCGGGCTGTACAAGCAGATAACCATTGGCGACTATCGAAGCACGGAAATCGATTTGATGGGCTGGATGCAGCAAAAACTTTTGCCAGGGCGCATCAATCCAATCAGATGGTGCCTCCAAAATAAGAGGCCCGGAGCCAAGGGGATCCGACATCAAGAACGTCCCACCCGCTTTCGCCCGAAGCCAAGAGTTCAGCATGATCCGGGCGAGTTGCCCCGGCCGGCTTCGATCAAAGTAATCGTAAAGCGGAATCGAGGCCGTAGGACATCCATCCAGTTTGCCAAAGGCAATTTTCGTTTGAACCATTGGACTAAGGACAAGAATCGCAGCGAAAGGTCCCAGCCCTTCCGAAGGCTTTACATCGGTGGCATTTACAAATTGCTCAAGGTAATGCTCACCGAGAGCGTCTTCCTTATCTACAAAGCGGGTGATCTCGTCGATCCGCCAGGTTGGCTCTACTTCGACCTTGCCTTCGGTGAGAACATTGACGAGGTGACAAAACAGCGCGGTCTCGTGCTTTATTGCCCGCAAGTCGTCGGCAAAGACGGTGCCTTGTCGCTGCCAAAAGTAGCTATTGTAGGTGAGTGTGTCCGTCCGCGTGACGAGGTTGATGAGAAATTTCTGCTTCACACCTCCTGGTAGGGAGGTGGTTGAAACGTCTTCCCAATCAAACCCCTTCTTGCCCTTTGCAACCAAAGTGCCTTTGGAAAAGCCGTACTTCCAGCCGTTAAACTCATACACATCGGGAGGAGTTTGATTCTTCCACTCGGGAATTTTCACCTGCACGGTGTCGCCTCCGATCTTGTAGCTCGGCCCAGTTTGGAACGCCAAGGCGAGGGAAAGAGCGGCGGCAATGAGCATTAGTCGAGCACCTGGAATAAGCGAATATCGTCAGGACTTTGATGGTTGTCGCCCCGACTAAAGGTAAGCGCCTGGCGCGCGCCCAGGCTCGCCAAATCCGCGGGCATTTTCCCTATCAAGTCCAGCACGACGCCCTTGATCCGATCGGCATTCTGGGTGAAAACGGCAAGCACGTCCGTCGCGTTCACGGCCTCGGTTCCTGCGTGAACACCACTATCGTAGTCCGTGATGAGGGAGATATTCACGACCGCCATGCCCAACTCTCGGCAAAGGTACGCCTCCGGGTATTGGGTCATGTTGATGACTTCCCAGCCCGCGTCGTGAAACCATTTGCTCTCGCTCTTGGTGCTAAATCTGGGTCCCTGGATGACGACCACGGTGCCGCCATCATGGCATTCGATACCGTGCTCGCGGATCGTTTCCACAGCTAACCGACGCAGAACCGGGTCGTACGTTTCGGCGGGAGAGATATGGGTGACGATCGGCCCATCGAAAAAGGTGTCCGCACGACCATTTGTCCGGTCGACAAACTGGTCGCACACGGAAAAGCTGCCGGGAGCAACGTTCGCTTGCAACGATCCTGCTGCGCAGGGCGAAATGATAGCTTCGCATCCCAAAGATCTCATGCCCCACACGTTGGCTCGATAGTTAATCTTATGGGGCGGGATCGTGTGGTTCCGACCGTGCCGAGGCAGAAATGCTACCTTACGCCCGTTCACAGTCGCCAAAAAGTAGCTGTCGCTCGGTGCGCCGTACGGCGTGTCAACTTTGACTTCTCGAACGTCGCGCAGCAGGCTATAAAAGCCTGACCCACCAAAAATTCCAATCTCTGCTGTATTCATAAAGACAATTAGTTACTTACGGACGATATTCACGAATTCCCAAACTCGTTTGATAAAACTGTCAACGTAGCCCCCGCGCCGAAGGGTAATGTCCGGATTCGTTCCGTAAACTCGGCCCTTCTTGACCGCATCCAACCCTTTAAATCGAGGATCGTTAAGAACCGCATCAGCCGCGCCCGCGGTAATAATGAGTTCGGGGTTCGTCGTGATGAGCCACTCGGCATTGAGTTGCATAAAGTGGTGCCCCTTGGGCCCCACTGGTTCGCCTCCGCCCGAACGAACTACGTCGGCGTAGAAGCTTTCCGTTCCGGCGATCATGTGTTCGTAGCCACTTCCGGGCATGATGAGAACCGTCTTAACAGGCGGATCCGGCGGGACTGCCAGCGCGTTTCGCCGCTCTCGATCGATTTTCTCAAGATACTTGGATCCGAGAGTCTCGGCTCCGGTAAAGCGGGCAAACTCGTACACGGATTCGATAAATTCGTCGACGCTATTGCCCCCAATCGCAACGGTCGGTATTCCGAGCTCTTTAAACTTGGCAATGTCGCTTTCCGCAAACAACTCCGGATCGTAGAGGACGGCATCCGGCTTAATCTTGACGATTTTTTCGTAATCCGGCTTCACTCCCTTCATGACAACGGGCGCTTCCTTGACCCGCAACGGGGAGTTGCAGCTTTCGGTTCGACCGGCGATGATGCGCCCGAAGGTTGCAGACGCCAGTTCGGTGCAACTGGGGGACAAACTCACCACGCGCATGTAGAGCTTGGGGGGGACTTTGCCTCCGATGATCGACTTTTGATCAGAGCACCCGCCGACGAGCAACAGCAGGAAAAGGGCAATCCACGAAAGGAAACGCATCGGTTGGAATTGTGGCACGGTTAGGCCCTCAGCTTATCGTAGAGCGCCTTTTCAAGTGCGTCGCGAATCGCCGGAATCGTCACCCGGTCAAGGACCTCGGCCGCGAAGGCGTAAACGAGAAGACTCCGGGCCTCGCTCTCGGGAATGCCTCGCGAGCGAAGGTAAAACAACGCGTCCTCTTGGATTTGACCGATCGTCGCTCCGTGGGTGCACTTGACGTCGTCGGCAAAGATCTCAAGCTGCGGCTTCGTATTGATTGCCGCGTCGGGCGACAGGAGGAGGGCCTTGTTTGTTTGCTTGGCGTCCGTCTTTTGGGCGTCCTCGTACACGAAAATTTTGCCATTGAAAACGCCAGTAGAACGCCCGCCCAGGATTCCTTTGTAGACTTCAAATGACTGGCAGTTCGGCTTCATGTGATCGATGCGCGTATGCGTGTCAACGATCTGCTCGCCGAGGCCGATGTAGGCTCCATTGAGCCAAGTCTCTGCGTGTTCGCCATCTACGAAAGCGTTCAAATCGGTTCGGCTGATCGCGGCTCCAAACGACATGTTGGTTGAGGTGTACGTCGAGCCAGATTCCTGGTGGACGTAAATGTTCGCGATGTGCACCGCACCGGGGGATTCCTCTTGGACTTTGATGTGCTCCAGATTTGCTCCGGCAGAAACGACGATCTCCGTGACTGCGTTCGTGAAGTACTCCTCCTTCGAGGGGCCGACGAACTGGTGCGTTTCCACCACTTTCGCTTGGGCACCGGCTTCAAGCACGACGAGAACCCGCGGATGGGAGGCAAACGCCCCATGGCTGGCGCAGTTCACAAACCGAAGGTGAATCGGCCTTTCAACCGCCACCCCTTTGGCAATAAAGACAAAAGCGCCCTCGCTAAGATAGGCCGTGTTGAGCCAGACGAACCGCTCGTCATTGCTTGAGCCCAGCTTGTCTTCAAGGGTCGCTATCTGAGTCAGGTGCCGCATCACGAGCCCTTCGTGGTGCTCGAACGCATCGTGGAGCCCCATAACGCGCGCGCCGTTCGGAAGGCCGGTTACGTTAGTTAACTCAGGAGCGTACTCGCCATTGACGAAGGTGATGGTTATGGCCTCGTCGTTCCGGTAGGCCAAATCGGCCAAGTCACCAGGGTCGATGGTCGCCCCATATGCGGGACCGAAGGCGGTTTCTTTCAGCGGATGCAACGGCAGATACTTGTACTCTTCATCCTTTGAGCTCGGTACGCCAACCGCCGCGAACTTCGCCAAACTCTCTGTGCGTAGCTTGGCCAGGGACTGCGGTCCATACGTGTTGAGCAGGCCACACAAACCTGAGTGGTTCTCCACCAAACTAGTCACTCGTTCCATGATCATCATGGCTAGGCGCTGACCGCCGCGTGCTCCTCGATCCAGCTGTAGCCCTTTTCTTCGAGCTCAAATGCGAGTTCTTTGCCGCCGCTCTTGACGATGCGTCCATCTACGAGCACGTGCACGAAATCGGGAATGATGTAGTTCAAAAGTCGCTGGTAATGGGTGATAACGAGGAATCCGCGTTCTGGCGATCGGAGCGCGTTCACACCGTCCGAAACGATCTTGAGTGCGTCGATATCGAGGCCGGAATCGGTTTCATCCATGATGCACAGCTTCGGTTCGAGGGCAGCCATGTGGAAAATCTCGTTGCGTTTCTTCTCGCCACCAGAGAAGCCTTCATTGACGGAACGGGTCATGAGCGACGCGTCCAGATCGAGCACCTTGATCTTTTCACGGATGAACTTCATGAATTCCATCGCGTCCATATCGCTCTGACCACGGTATTTGCGAACCGCATTCACCGCCGCGCGCAGGAAGTAGGTGTTCGAAACCCCGGGAATTTCGACCGGGTACTGGAAGGCCAGAAAGACACCCTGGGCCGCCCGGACTTCGGGGTCCATGTCCAGCAAGTTTTCACCCAAATAGGTGACTTCGCCATCGGTGATGTCGTACGAGGTCTTCCCGGCGAGGATATTTGCAAGGGTGCTCTTACCCGAGCCATTCGGCCCCATAATGGCGTGAACCTCGCCTGGATTGACGGTTAGGGAGACCCCCTTAAGGATCTCTTTGTCGTCGACCCGGGCGTGTAAATTCTTTATCTCAAGCATGGTGGTTCGCTCACCTTTCCACGAAGGGGAGCGTTTCATAGTTTACTTCAAAGTCATGATTCATTCCAAGGGGTATTTTAAGTTATAAGCAGGAGCGTTTGGTTTTGCGCATTCTTGCATCAAGGCAAAGCCAGGACGTCCCGCGCTCCGGGGCCACGACGATCTCGGGACATCGCTTGCCGGTCGTTGATCATTTGCTACGGTGGGTTTGACGCTCTGAGCCCGAGCTTACGGAATATGAATGAGCAGGCGCGCCAGGTCAGCGTCGGCGGTTGGGTTCATTGTTTGATGCAGTTGGCTGAGGGTTCGTCTCCTCAACGGCTGGATCGTAGGCCAAGCCACGCTCGGCGGGCATGCCGAAGAACTCAGGGTGCTGGTACGTACCGCGCTCCTCGCCTTCCTTCGTCATCACGTCCTTAGGTTGTGACCGGCGCACGTACTCATCATTGCGGTCGGCTTTGACTTCCCAAGAAACTTCCACATTGGGCTGATTCGTCCGAATTTGGAAACGATTGCCCTTGATCTTTTCCCAAACGATGGCTTGGGCGAAGGTCTTTCCAACAACGGTTAGCTGATACTTGAAGTTCGCGTTGATGGAGTGGAAATACTCAGGAAGGTTGACCCAAGCAAAACCCTTCGGGTCGGTAACCACGTTTCCACTATAGAAATTTTGCGGCATTGGACTTTCTGCTGCATAATGCAAAAGGTACTTATTCTCAGGATCAAACGGATGGTCGATTCTGAAAGACTTAGTTCCACTCGCACCCGTGGCTCCCAGCGCGTATAGACCATATGCGCCCGGATTAAGACTGGCTCTGCCAAAAACGCCGTAAATGGTTCCACTCGCCGCGTTGGCCCAGCCAAAAACACCTCGCCCTGAAGTACTGCTACTCAGAAAGTAGCCGCCGTAGTTCGTCCCGGTTGCGGTCGTGGTTCGCCCATACACCCCACAACCGGTAGTGCTGCTGGACTGTCCATAGACGCCGTAAGTCTTTCCAGTCGTCGCGTTTGCCAGGGCATAGACTCCGTACCCTGAAGTGCTGCTGTTCAAAAAGTTGCCGCCGTAACTTACTCCAGTGATGGCGGTTGCCTTCCCATATACCGCGCGTCCCGTACTGCTGCTACTTTGACCATAAACACCCCAGTTCGCCCCGGTTGCCGAACTAGCAAATCCGTAAACTCCGTAGCCCGTCGAACTTAAAGTCACACCTTGAACTCCGCCTTGATTACCAACTCCAGCAACGCCAATACCCAAGTCGCTAACGCCCCACACTCCTATTCCTTGACCAACCGCATTATTCCCTCGCACCGCGGTGCCACCATTACTCGCGTTCTCGAATAGTCCGCCGAAAGTCGGGCCGCTAGTCGCTGTTGCCACGCCATGAACGCCACGCCCGGATGTGCTGGCAGACAAGCCCTTCACGCCACTGGTGTCGCCGGATGCAGAAGTCGCCGAGCCTAGAACGGCCGAATTCCCGTTCGTCGCGGACGAGCTGCTGGCAACCACTGATCCCGCGATCACAGTGCCAGAGATGTTGATGTGTCCAGATTCAGCAGTTCCAGGTGTAAAGTCCTGTAGCGATACGAATCCTGCCTGGTAGGTGAGGGGTGCCGCTAAAGCCGCACCTGAAAGGCCCAAAAGCGCGTAGAGTTTCATCGCCTTCATTATCCGCGATAATTGCGAAATTCGTATGCTTCTCCGAAAATTATCCAGGTGGGTGTTTAGGTATTGGGTATTGGGGTGTTAGGGGTGTTAGGGGTGTTATCGCAGTATCAATACCTTAATACCCCAACACCCAATACCTAAACCGCCCCCTCACTTCCCGGACTTCGGCTGGCTCGCGACGGGTGACGACGCCCCCGGTTGGCGGTCATATTTAGGATCGTAAGCGATCCGGCGCTCCGGTCCAAATCCGTAGAGTTCTGGATGTTGGTAGGTGCCAACTTCAGATCCTTCCTTGGGTCGAACATCGGTGATGGCCTTCGACCTGCAGTACAAGTCATTCCGGGTTCCGACCACCATCCAACTCACTTCAACATTGGGCTTGCTGGTACGAACCTGGAACCGGTTCGCTTGGACTTTCTTGCTCACCTTTGCAAGGATAAAGTCCTCGCTCTCATCCACGACGGTCAGTTGAAACTTGATATCCTTGTTGATCTCCTCAAAATAGTCAGGCAGGGCTACCCACGCAAAGCCTTTTGAATCAGTCTTGATGACGCCGAAGTACTGATTCTGGGGAGTCGGTGACTCGTTGCTGTAATGCACCAGGTATTTGTTTTCAGGATCGAACGGATGATCAATTCGGAAGGACTTGGTGCCGCTTGCTCCCGAATCTCCGTTGGCATAAACCCCGTAGCCGGAGCCGGATGAACTTCCAAGCCCTCCAAAAACACCGTAGGCAGATTGACTGTTGGATTGACCCAAAATGCCGTAGTTCTGTTCAAAGCCGTAGGCAAAGCCAGATACGCCTCGCCCGTCAGTAGTTGAGCCAGCCACGCCGGTGTAACCTTCGCCTTGAACGCCGACATTGTTAGGTGCACGGCCATATACGCCTCGGCCAGACCCACTATCAGTTATAAAGTACCCACCATAATTGTTGCCCGCGTTCGCCGATGCGACCCCATAGACCCCGCGACCCGTTTCACTTGCGCTTAATCCATAGACGCCATAGGTCGCGCCGGTTGACGCAATCGCCTCGCCAAACACGCCGGTGCCCTGCGTACTGTGGCTTCGGAACGAGCCGCCAAAGGTTTGACCGCTCGCAGATCCAACCAGTCCATAGACTCCGCGCCCCGATGCGCTATCGCTTTCGAAGCGACCGCCGTAGGCAATTCCGGTGAGCGCGGTTGCCTCCCCAAACACCCCACGGCCCGTGGGGCTGCTCGAGTGTCCCGAAACTCCTCGGGTTGAGCCCGAAAGGGCCGAGGCAACGCCCCGAACCCCTGATGAGTAGGAACCCGAGGAACCATTCTCCCCCGTGATGGTCCCGGCACCTGCTGGCACGCCAACCAGGGAGAGCGGATTCGGAACCGCCTGGAGGAACGCGGTGGAGTTCAATCCGTCGAGCAGATCGGCATTGACTAAAGTTAGACCTGAACCGTTGCCGGAAATAGTGCCGGTTGCGTGAAGGTTGCCATCCGAGTAGACGCCAAACCCGGTCGGGCTGACCGCGGTGCCATACACTCCGTAGGTTGTCCCCGAAGGCGCCGCCGCGACTCCAAGCAAACCCCGCCCCGTCGTGCTCGCGGTCTGGAAATAGCCACCGTAATTGAAGCCCGTTGTTGCGGTGGCAAGGCCGTACACCGCGCGGCCCGATTCGCTCGCGTTTTGGAAGAACCCGCCGTAGGTCAGACCAGTGGGGCTAGACGCGTAACCGTAGAAGCCGCGCGCCTGGTTGCTGGCGGCGGTGAAGAATCCGCCGTAGGAAAAACCCGTCGGCGAAGTTGCTTCACCGAACACGGTGCCCTTTGACTTCAGTAGCCCAACGGTTGCCGTGCCAGAAATGTTCAGATGACCCGTTTGAGCCGTCCCAGGCGAAGTCGCCTGGAGGTCAACCGATGCACCCTGAGGGGCAAGGACAAGATTGGCCGCGCCAAGAGTGGCAGCGAGTCCGAGAAGGATGAGTTTGTTCATGAAAAGTCCCCGGCATCATAGAAGCCGCTAAGACTTCTATCTTAGCGGCAATTTGGAGGAATCGGCGTGACTATTACTTCGATCGCGACGGTGCGGAAAGCCCGAAATGGGGTCGCGAACGTTGTTTTTCGCGCTCAGGATCGTAGTTCATCCCCCGCTCGGGTCCGAGGCCGTACAGCTCGGGGTGCTGGTACGTGCCCTTCTCCAGGCCTTGCTTGTCCACCACGTCCTTGGGCTTGCGATTCTGAACGTAGAGGTCGTTGCGATCGGCATCCACTCGCCATGAGACTTTCACGTTGGGAGCGCTGGTCCTTACTTGGAATCGCCGGTCTTTGATCTCCTGCCGGACCTTCACTTGCACAAAATCATCAGCTGGCGTGTTCGGGCCATCCACCACCGTAAGTTGATACTTGAAGTTGGCGTTGATCTCGGCAAAGTAGTCGGGAAGCTCGACCCAGGCGTAGCCCTTGGCGTCGGTGACCACGTTGCCCACATAGAAGTTCTGCGGCATCGGGCTCTCACTGGCATAGTGGAGCAGATACTTGTTCTCGGGGTCGAACGGGTGGTCGATGCGGAAGGCCTTGATCGAAGCTCCGATAGGGCCCACTGCGTAGACAGCCCACCCATCGGGACTGTTCGTCTGACCAAACACGCCGTAGGTTTCGCCGCTGGATGCGAAGGCGGAGCCGTAAACCCCGATCCCGAACGTGCTGGCACTTAAGAACTGACCGCCGACGGTGGTGCCGACGGTGGCGCTGGCCTCGCCGAAGACGCCGCGCCCAGCCGTGCTGTTGCTCTCGCCCCGCACGCCGTAGGTGACACCACTGGTGGCCTGTGCCGTGCCGAAGACGCCGCGCCCAGCCGTGCTGTTGCTCTCGCCCCACACGCCGTAGGTTTCGCCGCTGGTGGCCTGGGCCGTAGCAAAAACGCCGCGCCCACTGGGGCTGTCGCTACGCCCATACACGCCGGTGTTGATGCCTGCGCCACCGGAAGCGAACCCGACCACGCCGCGCCCATCCGGGCTCTGGGTTTGGCCGAGCACCCCGAAGACTTCTCCGCTCGCGGCCGACGACTGGCCGTTGATGGCGACGGCGCCCAGAGAGGTCGAAGCATTTTCCCCCCTGATGATATGCGTAGAGCTATTGCCGCTCAGCGTTAGAGGCACGGGTACGGCCTGCAGGAACGCTGACGAACTGAATCCTCCAAGCGAAGCCGCGTTGACGCTAATCAAGCCCGCGCCATTACCGGAGATCACGCCCGTTGCATGCATGTTGCCATCGGAGTACAGCCCGTAACCGGTAGGACTCACGGCGGTGCCATAAACCCCATAGGTCGTTCCGGTTGAGGCAGCGGCGACTCCGAGCAACCCTCGCCCACTCGTGCTGGCAGTCTGGAAGTATCCTCCGTAATTGAATCCGCTTGTCGCCGTCGCCAGCCCATAGACAGCCCTGCCCGATGAACTCGCGTTTTGGAAGAAGCCACCGTAGGTCAATCCGTTAGGCGAAGAAGCGTAGCCGTAGAACCCCCGCGCCTGGTTGCTCGCCGCGGTGAAGAACCCGCCGTAGGCAAAGCCTGTCGGAAGCCGTCGACTGGCCGAAGACGGTGCCCTGGGACTTCAACAGCCCCACGGTCGCCGTGCCCGAGATATTCAGATGCCCGGATTGGGTGACTCCTGGTGACGAAGGCTGCAACTCTACCGGAGAATTGCCCTGCCCAGTCCGCATAGCGACGTTGGCGGCTCCAAATGTCGCAGCCAGTCCAAGTACCATAAGTCGATTCATCAAGTCCTCCACACGGCGAATGCCGCCAAGGCTCTATCTTAGCGGCATTCGGCAGGATTTGCAGCCATGAATTTTTCGAATCGTAACTTTGTGAGGCGGTTTGTCTCCCGCAGCCTAACGCTTGTTTGCAAGCAGTAGCCGTTCCAGCCGATGAAGACGCTCCCGCACCTCATTGTTCTCAGTGCGGAGCCTCTCGATTTCAATCTTCATCGAGTTGAGATCGGAAGCGAGGCCGATCGGCAACGTTCCGACAGGGCCGGCGAAATAGCCGGGCTGGATATGGGCCATGATGGTCCGCGAACCGCCCGAACTTGCCTCGAGCGCGATGCCGACCGAATGGCCGGGCCGCCCCATAGACATGGCGACGCCGGGAAGAATTGAAGCGGTCAGATTGTCGCCCGCCTTCACAACGCCAGTAACTTTAACAGGAACCCGCCCCATGAACGCCACCGGACGGTACGCTTGCTGCACCATCTCGCGCATCTGTTGGGTTAGCTGTTTCTCCACGGCTTTGTTACCGCTCCGGCGAGCCTCGTCGCGTTGCTTCGTCAGTTCGGGGTCCATGCAATCTTCGGCATCAAAACTCATCCCGGCCACGAAAGCAGGCTTCGTCGAGATCACGCCGATCACTCCGGTTTGATAAGGAGTTCTCGACTTGACTATGGACTCCCAGTTCGAACTGGAATTGACGACGAGGTCGCCCGGCTCGAGGGTAGGGTCGTGGGCCTTGAACCCTTCCGCAAAGTCGATACCGTTGGCAACTACGGAGCCATCGAAGAGGGCCGGGGCTTCGTCCTCGTCATAGATTCGCATCTGTTCGATGGTGAAATTGTTCGTGAAGACCCGTATCCATGAAAGCGTGTTGTTGTTGTCCAAATCGTGTTCGATGAACAAATCGAACGGCGACGAGATCGTGCTAGCTTCGTTCCCGGTTCCGGCCGGGTTAAACCGAAACTCCGTTGTATTGTGGATCATACGGAACCTTTCCGTGAAGGCGGCGCTTCCTCCAAAGCCAAACGAGATAGCGCTGGTATCGCCACCGGTGTAGATTTGGAACCTGCCCGGCTGGATGCCGATTCCAAAGTTGCTGTCAGCGCTATTGCCCCAGAGGCTGATCTTGGCACCTAACGACTCGTCGAAATCAATGGGAAACAAGGGCGAAGGACCTGCCCCAATGCTCAAGAAACTGCCGCTAGCCAGTTCAACTGCTCCGTTGAACTGAGACTTTCCCGCAGTGCCCAACGCCGTCCCGGTCGAGCTGGCCGCGAAAACTCCGTACCCGGCCGGGCTACTGCCCTGGAAGTACCCGCCGTAGTTGATGCCACTAGTCGCGGTTGCCACTCCCAACACGCCCCGGGCGCTGGTGCCCGCCGCCTGGAAGTACCCGCCGTAGTTGGCGGCGCTAGTTCCGGTGGCCAATCCGTAAACCGCCCTTCCGGTTGAGCTTTGGTTCTGGAAGAAGCCGCCGTAGGTCAGCCCGCTTGTTGCTGAAGCCAGCGCATAGAACCCTCGTCCAGATGTACTGGCACTTCGAAAGTCGCCGCCGGAGGCGATCCCCGTCGTCGCGGGCGAGTTGCCGAACACGGTTTCGGCTCGAACCACTCTGGAAACCGCGGTTCCCGATATATTCAGGTGTCCGGTTTGGGCGACCCCCGGCGTTGCCGGCTGAAGCTCAACCGAAGACCCCTGCATTGCCCGAATACTATAGTTCGCAGCACCAAACGTCGCGGCCAGTCCAAGTACGATGAGTCGATTCAAAACAATCCTCCACACGGCAAATGCCGCCAAGACCTCTATCTTAGCGGCATTTGTGATGATTCGCGGATTTGTTTCCTGTTTTGTAATCGATTTGACTCCTGAACCGGGGGCACCTTGGACCTGCCCTTGTCACGCGTCGGGTCGTAGTTCATCCCGCGTTCCGGCCCAAGGTTGTAAAACTCGGGATGCTGGTACATTCCCTTCTCTCGCCCTTCTTTGTCGACAACGTCCTTTGGCGGACGGTTGCGGACATACAGGTCATTGCGGTCAGCATCGACCCGCCATGAGACTTTGATGTTCGGTTCGCTGGTTCGGACCTGGAACCGGTTGTTCGTAATTTCGTCCCATACGACCGCTTGAGCGAATGACTTGCCGACGACCGTCAACTGATACTTGAAGTTCGCGCTGATCTCGCTGAAGTATTCGGGGAGTTCAACCCACGCGTAGCCTCGGGCGTCGGTGATAACGTTCCCCACATAGAAGTTCTGGGGCACCGGGCTCTCAGACGCATAGTGGAGCAGATACTTGTTCTCCGGGTCGAACGGGTGATCAATGCGGAACGGCTTGACGCCGCTCGATCCCATGTTGCCGACGCTATACACGCCAAAGCCCGCCGGGCTGTACGTGTGGCCGCGCACGCCGTAGTTGGTGCCGGTGGAAGAGTTGGCCCTACCGGAGACGCCGCGCCCCTCCGTGCTGTCGCTCAGGCCTTGAACGCCCAAGGTGCTGCCGGTGGCAGCAGTGGCATAGCCCCACACGCCGCTTCCAGTCGCGCTGGCGGTCCGGCCGTGAACGCCGTAAGCGAAGCCGCTGGCGGTGTCAGCACGGCCGTAGACACCAATTCCACCTGCACTGGCGCTCCGGCCAAACACGCCGTAGGTGTTGCCGCTGACGCTGGTGGCCAAGCCCACTACCCCCGCCGAACCGGTGCTTGTGGAGGCATTCTCGCCTTTGATAATGTGGTTCGAGTTATTCCCGCTCAGCGTGAGTGGTACGGGGATCGCTTGCAGGAACGCGGACGAACTCAGCCCGCCTAGCGTGGCGGCGTTCACGCTTGTCAGCCCTGACCCGTTGCCCGAGATGACCCCGCTCGCCGCCATGTTGCCGTCTGAATACACTCCGAATCCCGCGGGGCTCGTGGACTTGCCGTAAACCCCATAGGTCGTTCCGGTTGAGGCAGCGGCGACTCCGAGCAAGCCTCGCCCGCTCGTGCTGGCGGTCTGGAAGTACCCACCATAGTTGAATCCGCTGGTCGCCGTTGCGAGCCCGTAGACGGCCCTTCCCGAAGCACTCGCGTTCTGGAAAAACCCGCCGTAGGTCAAACCGGTCGGAGAAGAAGCGTAACCATAGAACCCCCGCGCCTGGTCGCTCGCTGCAGTGAAGAAACCGCCGTAGGCGAACCCGGTCGGAGCCGTCGACTGACCAAACACTGTGTTCTGAGACTTCAGGATTCCCACCGTTGCTGTGCCGGTGATGTTCAAATGCCCAGTCTGCGCCGTCCCGGGCGCTGTAGTCTGCAATTCCACGGGCGGATTGCCCTGCGTCGCTCGCAAAGCGAAGTTCCCCGCGCCAAACGTCGCGGCCAATCCAAGAATGATCAACTTGTTCAAAGATTCCTCCAACCACGGCAAATGCCGCCTAGACCTCTATCTTAGCGGCAATTGAGCGATTTGAGGAAACTATCTCTTCGATCGTGCCTTCGCAGAAAGTTCGACCGCCGGCTCGATCGCCTTCTTTTCCCGCGATGGATCGTAGTTCAAACCCCTATCTCGGCCCAATCCGTACAGCTCGGGATGCTGGTACGTCCCCTTCTCGCTCCCCTCTTTCGCGATTTCCGTAGCAGCGCCGTACTTCTGCATGAAGCGGTCGTTCCGCACGGCCTTCACTTCCCACGAAACCTTGACAGATGGCTTGTTCGTTCGAATCACGAACTGGTTTCCACGGATCTCCTGCGACACCTTTGCGAGGACGAAATCGTCGCTGCTATCCACCACGGTTAGCGAGTAGCGAGGGTCCTTGTTGATCTCAGCATAGTAAGCCGGTAGCTGAACCGTTGCATATCCCGTTCCGTCCGTGACGATGTTCCCGGTGTAGATGTTGAGAACATCAGGACTCTCCGCCGAGTAGTGCAGCAGATACTTATTCTCCGGATCGGACGGGTGATCAATCCGGAACGCCTTGCCGCCAGTGGCTCCCATGTTTCCCAGTGCGTATACGCCCCAGCCAAACTGAGTGCTGTCGGTACCACCATAAACTCCATAGTTGACTCCGCTCGTCGCGGCAACATATCCGAGCACTCCATGGCCGCTCGTGCTGTCGCTCACGCCGTGTACGGCAACGGCACTTCCAAACGTACTCGTGGTTCGGCCAAAGACTCCTTTCCCGTTTGCGCTGGTCGCGGTTCCGTAGACTCCGTACGTAAAGCCGTTAGTTGCAGAGGACGTAGCTTCCCCGAAGACAGCCCTCCCGCTTGAACTGGCGCTCAGGAAGTGGCCGCCATAGTTATCACCGATGGTTGCCGTGGCCCATCCGAAGACGCCTTTTCCCGTTCCGCTATCGCTGCGGAAGTGCCCACCCGTTGTCGAACCGCTGGATGCGTTGGCTAAACCAACAACTCCCGTGCCGGCGTTACTAGCGGTTTGTGCCCACACCGCAACTGTTCCGCCGGTGCCTGAGTTCATCAGCGAGTACACGCCGTATCCCGAAGTGCCATTGTTCCGCGCATCTATCCCCGCGAATCCCGTGTTCGTGTTCGCCCACAAAGCGGTGTCGCTCAGCGCGTTGATCGTCGCTCCTCGGCCGCTGCCCGTGTTGTTCACCACCAGCGCATCGCCCCCGTTTCCATGAACCTGAAGCCGGGCGGCCGGATTGAGCGTGCCGATTCCGACATTGCCCTCGAAGTATCCACGCCCATCAAAGTAGGCCGCGTAGCCGTCGGGGCTATTGACCCTCCCCCGAACGCCGTAAGTGGTTCCGCTTCCCGGAGTCGCATATCCGAAAGCGCCAGTTCCGTTCGGGCTCTGACTTTGGAACATCCCCCCATAGGTGATGCCGGAAGCGGCGCTTGCCAAACTGAAAAGGCCCGTTCCCGACGAACTTTCGCTTTGGAACAGTCCGCCGTAGTTGAAACCGGTCGTGGAGGTCGCAATCCCATAAACCGCACGCCCGTCCCCGCTCGCGTTCTGCGCGTAGACGCCATAACTGAGGCCGCTCGTCGCGCTTGAGTTGGCATAAACGCCGCGCCCGGACGAGCTTGCGCTGGAGAAGTAGCCGCCGATCGCCGTTCCCGTCGTAGATGTGGCCGAGCCAAACACGCCGCGCCCTGAAGTGCCCGCGCTTTGGAAGAAGCCTCCGAAGTTGGTCGAGTCAGTGGCGGTCGCGAGGCCATAAACTGCACGCCCGGTGCTGCTTGCGTTCTGGAAGAACCCTCCGTAGGTAACGCCCGAGGTCGCCGAGGCAAAACTAAACAATCCGCGACCCGACGTACTTGCGCTCCTGAAATCGCCTCCCGATGCGGTGCCGATCGGAGCAGTCGAGTTTCCGAACACGGTTCCCGCTCGGACAACTCCGGTAACGGCGGTGCCGGAGATGTTCAAGTTGCCTGTTTGGGCAACCCCTGGCGTCGCGGGTTGAAGCTCAACCGGCGGATTCCCTTGCCCCAATGCCACGACATAGTTGCCGGCTGCGGTCACGGTCGCGGCCAGTCCTAAAATGATCCAACGGTTCATAGTTCTCAATCTCCCAGCGGGCATTCCGCTGTTACCACCTGTATCTTAGCGGTATTAGCTGGGAAAGTGAGAGTTTCGGCTGTCTTGACGTCTGGGTCTAGCCGACTTGTGCTTCCAACAAGGACTGCAGGTCAAGGGGCTCGCTCACCATTTGTAGGTTTCCAGGGGCGTCGCGCGGCCAGGTGCTTTCGGGCTTGTCCCAATACAACTCGATCCCATTCTGATCGGGATCGTGAAGGTAGAGGGCTTCGCTAACGCCATGATCGCTCGCACCGTCGAGTTCGATTCCGGCACTCCTGAGTCTGCGAAACGCGTCGGCGAGGGCCGCTCGGGTGGGGTAGAGGATGGCGACGTGAAAGAGACCAGTCGTTCCCGGCGCGGGCGGATTGCCGCCTTTGCTTTGCCAGGTGTTGAGGCCGATATGGTGATGGTATCCGCCTGCGCTGAGGAAGGCGGCGCTGCTGCCGTATCGTTGAGTGATTTCGAAACCGAGAACACCCTGGTAGAAAGCGAGCGCACGATCAAGGTCGGCGACCTTGAGGTGAACGTGGCCGATTCTGGTTTCGGGATGGATGCTCATGATCACTTTAACTATATTTAGTATAGTGAAGTTCCCGCTCCCTTGAATCGTATAATGGGATGCGCACAGTCACCCCAGAACCCCTTGTTGAGTAACTTTGGCAGTTGACGTTATGAATGAATCGAGCCCATCTGCAGATCGTCAAGCCCCGCCTCCCGAACTGAGAACTGCTCTCAGTGGAACGGATCCGGAAAATCGTGGCTCCGTGCTCATCGATCTCAAACTGAACGGGGAACGACTTCTTTTCGCGACCCGGTTCACGCAGATGAACTGGATAGTAGCCCTCATCAACGCCGAGCAAGGCGTTGAGCAAGCGTTCGAATCCCTCCCAAACCCGACCCTAGTCCTGAGTGATCGAACCTCAACGTTCGGCTATGCGCTTGAGGTGTGCACCCGTCGGCCAGCATTCATCGCGGTGAGCGAACACGATGCCTCCATGGCCACCTACTGGATTTTTGCGGATTGGGTGATTACGAGACCCCTGAACACCATTGATCCGCTAGGGTCGTTGCCGCCATTCACGTCCTAGGCTATTCCAGAATGTCCAGAATCTCCCGCGCCACGTAAAGCTTGGGATAGGATGTGCCCGGAATCACCTGAAGAATGCCAAGATCCTCCAGCCGCTTGACCGCGTTTTGAGCACCCGCGTAGGTCCGTTTCGACATGTTGGCCACCTCCGTCACCGAAATGATGGGCGACGTGAGAAGGTAATCCGCAATCGTTAAAGTAAGGGCAGATCCTCGGGCAGAGCGCAGCGACTGCCGATGGAGATGATTCAGGGAGACCAGGCGGTCCGATCTGGCGAGAGCGTCTTGGGACTGTTCAGCCACTCCCTTTAGAAAGAAATGGAACCATTCGTCCCACCGACCGTGCTTGCTCACATCGTTCAAATGGGAATAGTATTCATCGCGGTGGCGCTCAAAAAAGGCACTCAAATAAAGGAGCGGCAAGGGCAAGATCGGCTGCTCCAAGCACGGGTCCGCGCAGAGCAACAACGTTATGAGGAGCCTTCCCAATCGTCCGTTGCCATCCAGAAACGGATGAATCGCCTCGAACTGATAATGGGCAATCGCGTATTTCAGGATGGGAGGTAGCGAACCGGGGGCGTGGAGAAACTTCTCGAAAGTCCCGAGTTGATCCATGAGTTCGCTGGGTGGCGGTGGCACGTAGGAGGCTTCATTTAGGGAACATCCCGCGGGGCCGATCCAGTTCTGCGAAGTCCGAAACTCCCCCGGAGTTTTGGTGGGGTCATCCATGAGCAACCGATGCATATCTCGCAAGAAACGCAGGCTGAGCGGGAACTCGTCGAGGGTTTTCAAGCCGTATTCGAGCGCGCTTATGTAGTTCTTAACCTCCCGGACATCCGAGGTTCGCTCTTCCTTCTCGTCGGAGGCTTCGAAGATCAACAAGTCGGAAAGAGACGCCTGGGTGCCTTCGATCTTGCTTGAGAGCACGGCCTCCTTACGCATGAACGGGCGAATGAGAAGGTGCGGATTGGGCAGATTTCGGGCCGCACCCGCTAACTCGCTGAGTGACCGATCTGCCTGGGAAAGAGCGGCAACTAACTGCCAGGAGGGCTCGATGACGGGTGGAATCGGTTTTGGCAAAGCCGCAGCGTAACCCGTCGGCTGGAGACGGACTTCAACAGCGGCGTTTTCAGTGAAGTCTTCCGTTCTCATGAGTGATAGTTTACTTGAACTTCGATCAAGCTATTTATAGTATTAACACGAAAACTATAAACGTGCCCCCGGGGTTTATAGTTCTCTTGAACTTCCTACTCATGCTTGTACACCCACCAACCCATGTATTTCCCCAGCGCCTCTTCGACGGCGCCCGATACTTGCGACAGGTTGAACGCCACGTGGTGCTCGAAGCCGTTTTCGCAGATGAAATGGAGCAAATCCTGCAGGTTTGGAACCTTCGCGACACCGAAGCCGCCGAACGTGTTCAGCAGGTCGTTCGTGAGTTCACCCTCGCCCACGTAGGCGGCGATTTGGCCGTTGAAGTCGTCGGTCGAAACCCGGCAGAACGTGAACGGCGACGCCTTCATCCGGCCCACCATCGTGCCGTAAGTGTTCTCTTTGCCGACCGTCCCCGCGATGATCTCTTGGTAGTCCATTTTCTGCTCGGCGAAGACCGATTTGGGCAAGTTTGAGCAGTGAAACACGACGCATTTGTCGGTGTCTTCCCCAAAATTATTGTTCCAATCCAGCAAGGCCGAAGCACGCCCACTCGCGCATACCAAGGCATACATGGAGACCGTGCCCGCCACGTCGGTCTCGCACGCGCTGGACATCAGGCTCTCGCTCATCATGGACATGATCGTGCACGGCACGATTCCGTAGAACTCTTCGAGCGAGGTCCAGCACTGAATCGCGGTCGCGTTGAGCTGGTTGTCGGTCGCCCAGCGATCAATCGCGACGCCGAGTCGGGCCATTTTGTCGAGCGGAACTTCGGGAACGGAGGACGTATCCGTGTAGGCTTTGATCTTCTCCAGCTTGGCGATAACGTCGGCTTCGCTAGAGCTCATTTTGTTGGCCCAACCAAGCACTTCGGAAAGGTCGAGGGTTTCCACCGTGATGCCGGTTTGCTCCAAGAGCTTTTCGCTGTAGCGAACGGTATTAAATGCGCCGGGACGGGCTCCAATCGCGCCGATTCGGGCACCGCGCAACCCGCCGACCACCCCACAAACGGAGCGGAACTTTCGCAAATCTGCACGGAAAGAATCCGATTCAGGATTGACGGTGTGGAGCGTGGTTAAGCTGTACTTGATGCCGTACTGCTTGAGGTTATTGCAAACCGACATCTTCCCACAGAAACTGTCGCGACGGTCCGCGATCGTCATGCGCTTCGCGTCGTCGGCGAAAGCGTGGACGAGAACCGGGACGTCGAGCCCGGCGAAGCGCAAGGTGTTGGCTACTGCGCGCTCGTCGCCGAAGTTGGGAAGAGTGACGAGGACGCCATCAATCTTCTCGCGGTTCGCCTTAAAAAGCTCAGCGCAAGCGCGGGCGTCTTCGAGGCTCTCGACGGAGCCAGCTTGGCGGGCAGTTTCGGGCAGGATGACGACGTCAAAGCCTTCTTCCTCAAGGACCTTGAGGATCGTCGCTCGCCCCGAAACGCACAGGTGGGTCGGAAAAAACCCACGGTTGCCAATAATCACGCCCAGCGTCTTTCGCTTCATGTCGCTGGTTCTACCCGGTCTCGTGGGGCGACGGAGGCGTAGGCACGATGATAACACCGTGACGAAAGCATATTCCAATCTAGCCATAATCCACCAGCATCTGTTGCCTTGAGGAGGAACCCACCTTGCTGTTAGCCATCGCTTTTTTGAGTGCCCTGGGATTGCCCGCCGCGAATCCAGAGTGGACCGTTGACATCAACAAGCCCACCGTTCGCGTGAGCAAGGATCTGTACGGGATCTTTTTCGAGGAGATTAACTGCGCGGGAGATGGCGGGCTCTACGCCGAGTTGGTTCGGAATCGAGGTTTCGAGGACAGCGACCAGGCAGAGCATTGGAATGGCACAACCGACGCTTCCTTTACCGTTGACAGTGCGGCGGGTGAGCGCGTTTTGAACCTGAAAGGTCCCATCGGCTGTGGCATTTCCAACAACGGATATTGGGGGATCGCGGTGGAAGCGGGACGCGACTATCATTTGTCGGTGCGAGTTGCTTCGCCCTATCCCTCCAAGATTGGGGTTCAGTTGCGGGCTCCCGATGGCCAAAAGCTCGCCGAAGGCACGATTTCCGCGGCCCAAGTTGGAACCCAGAAACTGGTGCTGCGCGCGAAGCGCAGCGAGACGAATGCCTCCCTCTATCTCACGCTGGCGGAGGGGCCGCACTTTTGCATTGACGACGTGTCGCTCTTCCCCGACGTCACCTTCATGGCCCAGCCGAACGGCATGCGCACCGACCTCGCCGCGATGTTGAACGAGCTCAAGCCTGGCTTTATGCGCTTTCCCGGCGGCTGCTGGGTGGAAGGCGATACGATGGCAACCGCTTACCGCTGGAAGACCACGATTGGGAATCTGGGAGATCGAAGCAACGTGGCTAACCTATGGAAGTACAAGTCTACAAACGGCCTCGGATATCACGAGTACCTCCAACTCTGCGAAGACCTGCGCGCTGCGCCGATGTTCGTTGTGAACTGCGGAATGTCGCACCGAGAAGTCGTCCCGATGGACAAGATGGATGAGTTCGTTCAAGACGCGCTCGATGCGATCGAGTATGCCAATGGGCCCGTAACGTCCAAATGGGGAGCAGTCCGCGCCGCAAACGGTCATCCCAAGCCGTTCAATTTGAAGTACCTCGAAATCGGAAACGAAAACGGTGGCCCGGCCTACGAAGAGCGGTATGGGCTGATCTTCAAAGCGGTCAAAGCAAAGTACCCGGAGATTCAAACCATCGCCTGCCTTTGGGGAGGCTCGCCCCGAAATACACCCATCGAGATACTCGACGAGCACTATTACAACAACCCCGAGTTCTTCATCCAAAACGCGGATCGATACGACCGGTACGACCGGAAGGGGCCAAAAATCTACGTCGGCGAGTACGCGGTGACCCTTGGAGTTGGGAACGGCAATCTGCGTGGAGCGGTCGCGGAAGCCGCATTCATGACGGGCATGGAACGCAACAGCGACATCGTCGTCATGTCCTCTTATGCGCCACTGTTCGCGAATGTGAACTTGAAGGTTTGGAATCCGGATTTGATCTACTTCGACGGCTCGCGGGTGGCGGGGACGCCTTCCTATTACGTGCAAAAGATGTTCTCGCGGAACCGTGCGGATCAGGTTTTGTCCTCAAAGCTCGACCCCGGCGATGTCACCAAGGAAGAGTTCCCAAGTGGCGGAATCGGAGTTGCCACCTGGAACACCCAATCCGAGTTCAAGGATATCAAGGTGGTTTCGAAAGAGGGAAAAGTGCTCCTAGACAGCCCGGACGGTTCGCTCCTAAAAAGTGAAAAAGGCACCTGGATCGTGGACGGGGGCGTTTTGAAGCAAACCAGTCCAGCACAACCCGCCATCGCCTGGGCTGGAGACACAAGTTGGCATGACTACACGCTCACGATGAAGGCGCGTAGACTGTCCGGCGCAGAAGGCTTTATCGCCGTAGTGGGTCGCAAATCACCGACGAGCTACCTGTGGTTCAACGTCGGCGGTTGGGGCAATCGCGAGCACGGGATTGAACACGAAAAGGGGGGTGGCAAGTCTCGAGTCGGAAACAATGTTCAGGGCTCCGTGAACACGGGCGAATGGGTGGATGTGAAGGTCTTGTACTCCCCAGAAAGAATGACGACCTATCTGAACGGCAAACAGATCACGAGCGAGGCGATGCCCAACCTCCGAGCCCTTCATGGTGTTGCCGGCAAGATGGACGACGGCACGATCGTGCTGAAACTTGTGAACTCAGGCAACAAAGCGCAAAAGGTGACGGTTAAATTGAATGGATCGAGCAGAAGCTACACCACTGAGGGCTCGGTGCTGACATCGCGCAACTCGACGGACGAGAACACCCTGGATCAGCCCGAAAAAGTCGTGCCGAAGCCACTGAAAGCGGAGTCGGTTAAAGGCTCTTTCGTGGTTGACGCGCCAGCAAATTCCGTGATCGTGCTGAAGTTGAAAAGGTAGTCAGACTTAACTTTGGAGCGGACCCGACACCGACTTTCGCCAATTAGAGGTTTGACCAAGCTTGTTCTTCCTCGGGCCGGAGCCAATCCTGAGCCAAGATTGCCTCACTTAAAATCGCAGCTTCACGTCCCCTCAGATTCCTCGCCTTTAAGAAATGAACAAAATCGAGCACCTCATCAATCATCTGTTCAGGAACATCGTCAATTTCGTTGTGCAGGGCCTCGCGACTGCTCATCAGCAAATTGTACAACGATTCAATGCCATCTCCTCCGTGCCATTTCGATCCCAATTCTGCGACGTCCCGCGATTCCGGGTTCCCTTCGAGCGGGGCATCGCTTTACCAGGTCAAAGATCATCGCGTTCCAGATATCATCGCTCCGAACCCGCTCCTACACCTTTGGGATTTTGAACCTTGCTGTAGGCGCGGGTTCCGAGCGCCAACTTCCACCCCATTCGTAACCTCCAAGAAGTCAAGCGACGTCCCGCGCTTCCGGTATCCCCGAGTTGGAGCGGTTCGCTACAATACAGTTCATTCGCAAACTCCCGAATCACATGCCCCTCCTCTCCATGACCCAGATCACCAAACGCTTTCCCGGCGTCGTGGCGCTTGAAGGCGTGGATTTTGACGTAGAGGCGGGCGAGGTGCACGCTCTCATGGGCGAGAATGGCGCCGGAAAGAGCACGCTGTTGAAAGTCATGACCGGCGTTTACTCGGCGGACGAAGGGACGATTCACTTAGCGGGAACGCCAATCTCCCCAACTTCTCCTCAAGATGCAGTTCGGCTAGGGATCAGCCCCGTTTATCAAGAAGTCAACCTTGCGCCGAATCTAACTGTCGCGGAAAATATCTGCCTGGGACGCGAACCTCGGGGTTGGGCGGGAATCAAGTGGAAGGAAGTCTCCCATCGGGCGGAGCATGCGCTTGGACGCCTTGGGTTGAAGTTGGATGTCCAAAAGTCGCTCAGCAGCTACCCAATCGCGATCCAACAGATGGTGGCGATTGCGCGGGCACTTGATGTTTCCGCTAAAGTTCTGGTTCTGGATGAACCGACTTCCAGCCTGGACCGCGACGAGGTTGAGCACCTGTTCTACGCGGTGCGACGTTTGAAGGATGAAGGTCTCGGCGTCGTCTTTGTCACCCACTTCTTGGATCAAGTTTACGAGCTCAGTGACCGTATCACGGTTCTGCGAAACGGGAAAAAGGTTATCGCCGACACGGTTGGCGCGTTGCCGCAGCGAGCCCTGATTTCGCACATGCTCGGCACAGAGTACGACATTGGGAGGGCGAAGCTTCAGCGAGCCACCGCGCTCGGCCCCGACGGCGGCTCGCTAAAGCTTCGCCCTCCCGGGTCTGAAGTACTTCTCGAGTGCGAAGGCGTATCGCGTAGGAACGCGGTCAGCGAAGTGACCATGAACGTCTCGTCCGGCGAGGTCGTCGGGCTTGCGGGCTTACTCGGCTCAGGAAGGACCGAAACCGTCAAGCTCCTGTTCGGTGCTGACCAGCCAGATCTAGGAAAGACGCCCCACCGTTCGATCCGATCTGCGATTCAAAGGCGCTTCGGGCTTTGCCCCGAGGATCGAAAGGCCGAAGGAATCTTCCCAGAACTGTCGGTTCGGGAGAACATGATGCTCGTGATGCAAACCCAACTTGGCTGGTTCCGGCGCATATCTCCCGGCAAGCAAAGGAAGTTGGCCCAGGAGTTCATCGAGAAGCTTGGAATCGCGACTCCCGATTCGGAAAAGCCGATCGGTCAGCTCAGTGGTGGCAATCAGCAGAAGGTTTTGTTAGCGCGGTGGCTCTTGGCTAAGCCAAAACTGCTCATGCTCGACGAGCCGACGCGGGGAATCGATATCGGGGCAAAGTTCGAGATTATGAAGCTCGTTGAGGAACTGCGGTCGCAGGGAATGGGATTTGTTTTTGTTTCCTCCGAGCTTTCCGAGGTTGTACGCTCGTGTGATCGCGTGTACGTTTTGAGAGATCGCCAGATGATCGGCGAATGCGAAGTGAGCGAGGAGATGATCATGGCCACGATCGCGGGGGATAGTTCGTGATTGTTGATTGTGGGTTGGGGAGAGCGGTATGCGCGGAGGAGGGAGTTTTCACGCAGAGACGCAGAGAACGCAGAGGGGGAGCGGGCATTCACGCAGAGACGCATAGGGCGCAGAGTGGGAGGGGAGGATGCGTGCTCCATGCAAAAGGGGAATCAAAAATGAGGATCGCATGAGGCGCAACACCCAACTCCTCTGGCCCCTCGCCATCCTCGTCTGCGTTCTGCTCGCAGACCTGATCCTCATTCCCGGATTTTTCAGCCTCCAATGGCGCGACGGCCGCCTCTACGGAAGCCTCATCGACATCCTCAACCGGGCCGTACCGGTCCTTCTCCTCTCGATCGGTATGACCCTCGTCATCGCCACGGGCGGGGTCGATCTCTCGGTGGGAGCCATCATGGCCATCACCGGAGCAGTCGCGGCCTGTCTTATTGCGAGACCGGATGGGTGTATTCTCAATGGCTTAAACTTGCACAATTCGATTCCTGCGATTCTCGCCTTCTCTCTGGCAGTCGCCCTCCTTTGTGGCCTGTTTAACGGGCTGCTCGTAAGCGTTCTCGAGCTTCAGCCCATTGTCGCCACCCTGCTTCTCATGGTCGCCGGTCGGGGCGTAGCGCAACTCCTGACGAACGGACAGATCATCAACTTCAGCGACGCTTCGTTCCAGTCTCTTGGCGCGGGAGCGAGCTTCGGATTGCCGAATCCGATTTGGATTTTCGCGGGCCTTTTCCTGCTCGCTAGCCTCCTCATGCGTAAAACCGCGCTGGGGCTTTTTGTTGAAGCGGTGGGTTCCAATCCTCAAGCGGCGCGCTTATCGGGAGTGAACGCGAAGTCCGTGAAATGGGCGGTCTATGCAGTCTGCGGATTGTGCGCGGGCGTGGCGGGCCTCATCGGAACCGCCGATATCAAAGCCGCCGATGCGAGTAATGCGGGATTGTATCTCGAACTCGACGCGATCCTCGCGGTGGCGATCGGAGGCACCAGTATGGCGGGGGGGCGATTCTCACTCGCAGGATCGGTGGTAGGCGTGCTCCTTATGCAAACACTCACCACCACGATCCTCACCAAAGGCGTCGCTCCAGAAGTGACTTTGGTTCTGAAGGCCCTCGTCGTCGTCGGAGTTTGCCTCTTCCAAGCACCCAAGTTTCGCGCCATGTTCACGAAGGTGGCGACGTGAAGGCGAGACTTCCCCTCATCGCGACGAGTGTCGTTTGCATCTTGCTCTACCTCATCGCGGGGTGGCAGTTTGCGGGTTTCTTTTCGGTCCGAGTCGCCTTCAATCTTCTGTCAGACAACGCTTTTCTCGGCGTCATCGCGGTCGGACTCACGTTCGTCATTCTCACCGGTGGAATCGATCTCTCGATCGGCGCCATGGTCGGCTGTAGCGGGATTGTCCTGGCAACCCTTATCCAATCCAAGGGCTGGCACCCCCTGTTTGCAATCATCGCAGTCTTGCTCATGGGCATATTGCTCGGAATCGGTCACGGAATCTTGGTCTCCAAGTTCGAAATCGCTCCATTTTTGGCGACTTTGGCGGGACTGTTTCTGTGCCGTGGCGTGGGGTTGTGGGTAAGCCAGGAGTCAGTCCAAATCGACCATCGGGCCTTCGCCAGCCTCGCTGAGTTTAGCATTAAGCTCCCGGGCGGAGCGACTCTACCGTTGGTCTCCTTGGTCCTCCTTTTCGTTCTCGCCGCTGGGATCTTCATCGCGAAACAGACTCCATTCGGCCGGACCATTTATGCGATTGGAGGCAACCGCCCGTCGGCCCTCCTCATGGGGCTTCCGGTTGCAAAAACGCTCATCGCCGTCTACGCCCTGTCTGGCTTTTGTGCGGCACTTGGAGGCATCGTGTTCTCGATTTACACGTCCTCCGGCAACGCGATCGCGGGCACGGGGATGGAACTCGACGCCATTGCGGCCGTCGTCATCGGCGGCACTTTGCTAAGCGGCGGATACGGCTCGGTCTTCGGTACCTTCCTGGGTGTTTTGATCCTTGGTATGATCCAGACCGCGATCACCTTCCAAGGAACCCTTAGTTCGTGGTGGACGAAGATTTTCATCGGAGTGCTCCTCCTCGTTTTCATGCTCCTACAAAAAGGCATCGAGCGAACTGCGCTCAGGAAGGCAACATGATCGAACGCATTGGCATTGATGTCGTTGAAGTCTCTCGTATAGCAGTCGCGATTTACAATCCGCGCTTCTTGAAGAAGATCCTCACCCCCGCCGAACGCGAGCAGCTGCTTCCTCTGAAAGACTTTCGCGTCGCTGGGCGCTTCGCGGCGAAGGAAGCGATAGCAAAGGCGGTATCCACGCGCCTGACGTGGCAAGAAGTGGAGATTTTGAACGACGAAAGTGGGCAGCCCGTTGTAAGGATCTCGAACCTCATTTTCAATCCAAACACCCACCGACTGCATCTCTCGATCTCCCACGAACGCGGTCTCGCCGCTGCGGTCGCGGTTTTGGAACGGATATGATGAGCGCATGAAAACGCTTCTGTATGCTACTGCCCTTGTTCTTGTCGCCGGTTGCACCGGAAGTAAGGATGGAGCCGCTTCAACCGAACCGGCAAAACCAGCCTTCAAGAACTTGGTTTTGACCGACGATGAGAGTTCGAAAAAGCCTGGGAGCACGTTTGGCGTTACCACGCCGAAAATCTTCGTGTTCTTCGATTTTGAAAACGTCGGCAAAGGATCAGCGCTCAAGGGAACTTGGATCTGTGAAAAATCCGAGGCAGCTCCGCCTAACTACAAAATTGACGAAGCGACTATTGACGTCGGTCTCCTCACGAACACAGGGAACTTCTCGCTGTCCAAGCCGACCAACGGTTGGCCAGTAGGGACCTACCGAGTTGAACTGAGCATTGACAATAAACTCATGGATACCGTGAAATTCTCCGTGGCCAAGTAAGACCCGAGTACGCCCTGGATCAGACACGTCGTCGATTTAGGGCGTCAATTCAGCCACGCGTTAGCCACCTCGTCCCCACGCTCAGTAAACGTCGGACCTGGGAGCGAAGGAATCCGAAGAGTGCGAACGTTTCGTGCAAACATCTGCCATGTTCGAAGTTGGTCTTTACTGCACTCAATCCGGCCTTCGAAAACCGTACACTTCGTTGGGGCCATGGGAGCTGTAAAGCAGAAGTCGAACTAAATCTTGACCAGGTCAGCGACCGCTTCCCGCCACGTCGGGAACTGGAACTCAAAGCCCGCATCAAGAAGCCGCTTGGGATACACCCACCGACTCTTCAGAATCAGCTCGGTCTCCGTGCTCATGAAAAACGCGCCAAGGCGGAGCATCCATACCGTCGCCGGAAGACCGACCTTCACCGCCGCTGCACGGCGAATCTCCGCCATGAACTCCCGATTCGGCAACGCGTTGGGCGCAACGATATTGACAATCTCATGTGTTTCACCAGCTGCGATGAACCTCACCGCTCTTATGAAATCAACTTCATGAACCCAAGACATCATCTGGTTCCCCGATCCCATCTGCCCGCCCAAGCCTCGGCGCGCGAGCTTCAGCATCACCTCAAACGGGCCGCCCGCCTCCGGTCCCATCACCATCGCAGACCTTAGGGCAACCCGCCGAACTCCGAGCAGTTCCCGTTCAAAGAACGCCTCTTCCCAAGCCGTCGCAACCTGAATCGAGAACCCCCATTTCCCCTCTTTCGACCCAAGCTCCCCGGTCTCCTCATCCTGCGCGTGATCCTGCGCGGACCGATAAATCGTCGCGGTACTGGAGTTCAGCCAAACCTTCGGCGGAGACGAAGCCTGAAAAATCGCCTGCGCAAGTACCCGCGTTGAATCCACCCGTGACCGCATGATTTCCTCACGATTCGCAGGGCTGTAACGGCAGTTCACGGAGCGCCCCGCGAGGTTGACGACCAGATCCGCGCCATCCAACTCCCGTGCCCAATCCCCTATTGTTTGCCCATCCCACGGCACACCACGGCCCTCCGAAGCCTGGCCCGAACGGGATAGAACGACGACATCGTCCCCAGAACCAATGAATGACCGGGCGAGGGCTCGCCCGAGAAACCCTGAACCTCCCGGAATGACGACCTTCATGAACCCATTATGAGCGCGCCTTGAGATACGCGCGCCAATCCCAAGTTTCCGCGTCATCGCAACAACGCAAAGGAAATGGAGAGGTAATTCGTTGCCCGAGGTCCCTCATGAGCTCTCGAAACTCGGGGCGGGCGATGAACTCTGGATCTCCAAACGGCCTCGTTTGGCTACACTCAGCGCACACGGCGCGGAGATTGATCGGCCGGTTTCAC